>JBOGDL010000414.1:0-7231 GCA_050701815.1 Micromonosporaceae bacterium
GTCCATGACGATCCACGGGCCGCGGACTATCGCGTTGGAATCGGGGTAATCCACTTCGGTGCCGAGTACGTCGCGCATGGCGTGGAGCCATTCGTACGGCCCGTTGGGCTGCGTCATGGGAAATCAACCGTCCTGCTCACGCGTCCCCGGTGGGACCGCCCCCGCCGCCGCTCCAGGACGGCAGGCTGCTGCCGAATTCCTCGGCGGTCATCGTGCTGATGTCCTCGGAGTCGTCGGTCATGTTGATGAACAGCCACAACTCCGACGAGCGGGTGCCGGCGACCTTGCCGAGCTCGGCCAGTCGCTGCTGGATCTCGCCACCTCGGGTCTGGAGCACTCTGGACAGTTGCTGACCGGCGAAGAAGTTGTTGTGACCGGTACGCAGATTCATGTGGTCGATTTCGCCACCGGACGCGGCAGGCGTCTGGGCGGACAGGTCACGCATGATGGTCACCAGTCGGTTCAGGTACGCTTCGTCGACTTTGATCGGCATGGCATTCCTCGGATGTCGTTTCGGTACGCGGAAACCGGTGGCTCCGGCGAATCTGACGGGGATCACGACCCGCCGGAACCCTTCCCGGTCAAGGCTTCAGACGCTGCCCTGGAACAGGGCCGCTCCCTTGACGTCACCGAGGTGGTAGTTCTCCACGATGGCGTCGAGTTTCTGTTTTCCCGTGGCGAGGGCGAGGTTCATCTCGTTCATGCCCTCTTCCCATTTCGCCTGCGCGGCGGTGAACGAGGTCGCGGTCTCCCCGGCGTTCTCGTTGATGTACCGAGTGACGTACACATTCAGGTTGTCCAGGGCCTGGTCGATCGACCGGGTCACGCCAGCCAGTTCCGCTCCACTGTCGAGCAGACCGTTGGGGTTGAGCGCGTAGGTTGCCATCAGATGCTCCTTAGCCCGTCACGCGTACCACTTGGCGTCGCTGACGTTCATGTCCTCGGTGTCGCCGGATACCTGCAGGTGCTGCTGCATGCTCGTGTCGAGCATCTGCAGGCCCTGCTTCACCTTGTTGAGCCCGCTGATCCAGTTGGCCAGCGCGTTGCGGTACTCGGTGCTCGCGGCGCCCTGCCACTGCAGCGATCCGCTCACCCCGTCGACGGCCGCCTGGGCCGCGTTGGTGTCCGCCATCGCGACCTCGAACGCCGAGATCAGGCTCTGGATCGTCGGATCATGGACGCTGTTCGGTTGTCCCATCAGTCATCTCCTGTGTGCTTGCCGGGACGCGGTCCAGCCGCGCCATGTCGATCTGTCCGGTGTGGTCGGTCGTCAGATCACCCCCGTGCCGCCGTCGGATCGAGCGTCGGGCCTGTCGGCAGCAGGGCCAGCAACGCGGGTGGAATCGTGGCCGCGTCGGCCGGGTCGTACCCCATCGCCTCGGCGACCGCCGGATCGGCGAACGGGTAACTGATCCCGGGGTCGGTGACCAGGAACAACTGGGTGCCGCCGGCCTGGCCGGGGCGGCCGAGCCGTACCACTCCCCCAGCGCCGCCGGCGACGGCCACCGCCTCGGCGGTGTGGCCGGTACGCCGGACACCCGTACCGTCGCGGGTCGCCCGCAGACCGGACACAACCGGCTCGGCGGTGACTGTGACGCGCCCCTTCGGCACCGCCCGCTGGACGCACCAGGTCTGGCCGGACGCCGGGGTGGCCGGTCGGGGTGGGGTCTGTGGCGCGCCGGTGGGCAGGGTGCCGCGTTCCGACTTCGGCAGCCGGGTGACGCCGGCGGGGGTCAACTCGACGGGCGCGACCGGTTCCGAGCCGTACGCCTCCGCGGTGGCCGGGTCGGCGAGCACCAGGGCGGCGGCGGTGGCGGACAGCCGGCTCAGGCCGTCGGAGAAGAGCAGGTAGTACCGGTTGCCTGAGCCGATCACCCTGGCCACGAAGACCTGTCCGACCCTGGTGTCGAGCCCGTCGACCTCAGGCCCGTCATCCCCCCGGCCCGGTACGTCCAGCGGGCCAATGTCGGGGCCGGTGGCGAGCTGGTTCAGCCAGCCCGGCTCAACCTCCATCGGCGGCGCGTCGTACCCGAGGGCCTCCGGGATCCAGTCGGCGGTGAGTTCGTACCGGTGGCCGTGCCAGACCAGGAAGGTCAGGTCGCCGGTGCGGGCCAGCAGGCCGCGCTGGTCGGTGAGCCGGTGACCGGTGGCCGAGCGGCGGATCGCCAGCGTGGTGGCGGGCACCCGCTCCCCGTCCTCATCGCGGTCGACCATCCCGCAGACGGACCAGGCCGTCCGGTCGAGCGCACCCGGTTCGGGCAGGGAGTCCGGCGCCCCGACGATGCCGACCGGCATGCCGCGGGGGGTGGAACGCAGCGAAGCCGACGACACCCTGGCCACTGTGAGATCGGCGCCGAGCAGCAGCACCGCCGACGCGTAGTTGCGTACCGGGTGCAGGGCGCCGCCAGCGAGGACGTACCGGCTGCCGGTCTCCTTCTCCACGACCAACGTCTTGGGCTCGCGCCAGGCCGTGGCGCCGCCGGGCCACAGCAGGCCGTACACCACGAACCCGGCCACGACCAGCGCGGACACCAGCAGGCCGGCGATCACGCCGACGAGGATCCGGCGGTGCGGCCCCTCCTGCGCCTCGGGGTCGCCGATCACCAGCGCGGAGTTCAGCCGGCCCAGCACGTACGTCTGGGCCTGCGCCTGGTCGCGACGGGAGTTCACCGGCTCACCCCCCGAACCCGCGGGCGTACTGGTAGACGCCGAGGACGGCGAGCAGGACGGGCAGCGCGACGAGCATCGACAGGCTCTGCAGCAGGTCGCCGGCCCGTCCCCAGTACGGCATCGGCCGGCGTTGTGGCAGGGTCCGGGCGACCGCGAACAGCGCCGCCCCGCCGAGCGGCACGAGCAGCGCCGGCACCAGCAGTTGCACCACCGGGTACGTCCCGGCCTGGTGCAGGACGACCGAGGCCAGCCCCGCCACCGCCGGTACGGCGAGCGCCAGGCGGTGCCATCCGCTGGCCATCGGTCGCGCGGCCAGCAGCCGGATCAGCGCCACCAGCGCCACCAGCGTGCCCGGCGCCCAGCCGTCGGCCTGTCCGGCCACCACCGCCGCGACAGCCACCGGCGAAGCCAACCCGACGTACAGCGCGGTCATGTACCGGTCGAGGACCGGGCCACGGTCGAGCAGCGGCTGGCTGGGCACCGGGTCGAGATCCTGGTTGACGTGCTCGCGTTCGGTCGGCAGCGGGTCCAACCGCAACCCGGAGAGCCGGAACGCGATCTGTGGCACCAGCGTGTTCAGCACGGTGCCGACCATCAGCACCACCGACGCCGACTCGACCCCGCCCAGCGGCACGAACGCCATCAGCGCGAAGCCGCCCAGCGCGACCACCGTTCCGGTGATCACGGCGGCGAAGAACGCACGCGCGTGCTTCAGCAGCACCGCGCCGACCAGCGCCGCCGCGAGCACCGCCGCACCACCGGAGAACAGGTACGGCCCACCGAACCCGTACGACGGACCGGGGGCGAGCAGTCCGGCGAGCCCGGCGTGCCCGACGGCGGCGGCGCCGTACGTGAGGCTGGTGCCGTACTCCTTCAGGACCTGGGCGACGGTGACGGCGGCGACCATCGCGACCAGGGCGAGGACCACGGCGGCGAGCGCCCGGGGCGCGGCCGGCCCGGGTAGCGCGAGCGCCACCAGACCCGTCGCGAGCAGGGCCACCTGCAGGCCGAGGGCGGCCCACCGGGTCATCTCCGGTCGCCACGTGCCGGTGCGGTCGGCCAGGCCGGTCGCGACACCGTCGATCAGGTCGTCGAAGTCCAGCGGCGGGATCTGGTCGGAACGGGGGCGAAGGTGCACCGTGTCGCCGTCGCGCAGGCCGAGCGAGGCGACCGTGCTGTCCTCGTCGAACGGGCTCTCCCCCAGGCGTTGCAGCACCCAGCCGCCGTGCAGCATCCCGGTGTCGGCCAGGTCGGCGCCGAGGTGGTGCAGCAGTGCCGGCAGCAGGTCAGCAACCAGGATGTGCGCGGGTACGGCCACCTCGATCCGGCGGTCCGGCCCGCACACCACCAGGCGGCACATCTGTGCGGTTGCAGCGAAAGTCACACCCTTTCCTCGCAGGAGTCACCACTGAAGTTCACCGACCCGAAACATTCATGTGCTCGTGACCTAACCGGGTCCGGCAGCCGTGGTAGAGCACGACGCGTCAGCGACAAAGGAGGCAGTCGTGTCCACAGTCCTGTTCCGGCGTCCGGCGCGGCGCAACGGGCCGGAGACCCCGAACGGCGACCTGCACATCCAGGAACCCCCGGTGATGCCGGACATCCAACCCGGCGGTTTCCGGCAGGCGATGACCGTCCTGCCGATGATGCTGATGACCGCGGTGATGCTGCTGCTGTTCTTCGGCCCCACCCGCGGCCCGTTCGGCTGGACGATGATGGGGCTGATGGGGGTCGCGATGGTCGGCCTGATGATCGGCCAGTTCGCGGTCAGCAACAGCGAGCGCAAGTACCGGATGGGCGGCGACCGCCGCGACTACCTGCGGTACCTGGCGCAGCAGCGCCGCCGGATCCGCCGGTCGGTCACCCAGCAGCGGGAGGCCAGCGCCTGGCGGCACCCGGACCCCGAGGCGCTGTGGTGTGTCGCGCTGACCACCCGCCGCTGGGAGCGCCGCCCCACCCACCCCGACTTCCTGGAGGTACGCGCCGGAACCGGCCGGCAACGGCTCGCGGTACGGATCGCTCCGCTGCAGACCAAGCCGCTGGAGGATCTGGAGCCGCTGTCGGCAAAGTCGCTGCGCCGGTTCATCGAGGCGTACAGCACGGTCGCGGACGAGCCGGTGGCGGTGTTCCTGCCACGGTTCTCCACGGTGCACATCACCGGCGAACGGCGGCGTGACGTGCTGCGGGCGCTGCTCGCGCAGATCGCCACGTTCCACGCGCCGGAGGAGGTGGTGATAGCGCTGTGCGTCTCGGCGGACGCCGCCGCGGAGTGGGACTGGATCAAGTGGCTGCCGCACGTGCAGCACCAGGTCGAGCAGGACGCGGCCGGCGCGTCGCGGGTCGTGGCGGGCAGCCTCGACCAGCTCGAGAAGCTGCTCGGCGAGCCCTTCCTGGAACGTCCCCGGTTCGAGCCGGACGCCACGGCCAGCCGGGAGGAGCCGTACGTGGTGGTGGTCCGCGACGGCGGGCACGTGCCGGCGAACGCGCGGCTGGGCTCCGTCGGGTACCGCAACACGGTGCTGGTCGACCTGGATGACCCGCCGGCGACGACACCCGCCAACACCCTCTGGCTGGACCTCGCCGACGACGAACTGCAGCAGGTCCGCTACGACGCGGTGGGCCGCCAGAGCCGTTCCCGGCTGGCGCGGCCGGACCTGCTCGGCGCCGAGGCGGCCCGGGCGCTGGCGACGGCGCTGGCGCCGTACCGGCTCAGTGTGGCGGGCGAACCCGCCGAACAGGCGATCAAGAGCGACTTCACCGTCGGCGCCCTGCTGGGGACCTCTGACCTCGGGAACCTGGACGTGGCCGCCGGCTGGGCGCCCCGTACGCCCGCGGACCGGTTACGGGTGCCGATCGGGGTCGACACCGCCGGCGAGCCCGTCGAACTCGACCTCAAGGAGTCGGCGCAGGGCGGCATGGGTCCGCACGGCATGTTGATCGGCGCGACCGGATCGGGCAAGAGCGAGTTGCTGCGTACGCTGGTGCTCTCGCTGGCCATGACGCACTCCTCCGAGCTGCTGAACTTCGTCCTGGTCGACTTCAAGGGCGGCGCGACGTTCCTCGGCCTGGACCAGCTGCCGCACACCTCCGCGCTGATCACCAACCTGGCCGACGAGGCCGCGCTGGTCGGCCGGATGCGCGACGCCCTGCACGGTGAACTGGTACGCCGCCAGGAACTGCTGCGCGGCAGCGGCTACGCCTCCATGCTCGAGTACGAGAAGGCCCGCGCCCACGGTGCTCCGCTGGACCCGCTGCCCACCCTGTTCGTGGTGGTGGACGAGTTCAGCGAACTGCTCGCCACGCAGCGCGACTTCATCGAGTTGTTCGTGATGATCGGCCGGCTGGGACGATCCCTGGGGGTGCACCTGCTGCTGGCCAGCCAGCGGCTGGACGACGGGCGGATCAGCCAGCTCGAGTCGCACCTGTCGTACCGGATCGGGTTGCGTACGTTCTCGGCGATGGAGTCCCGGTCGGTGATCGGGGTGCCGGACGCGCACGAGCTGCCGTCGCAGCCGGGCAACGGGTACCTGCGTACCGACGTGTCGACGCTGATCCGGTTCAAGGCGGCGTACGTGTCGGGGGCGTACCGCCCGAAACCGACCCGGCGCGGCGAGGTGGTGCAGCGGCAGGTGATGCCGTACCTGCTGGAGGAGGTGCCGCATCCGGTGCCGTTGACGGCCGAGGTGGAGCAGCCGAAGGAACCCGAGGACACCAACGCCCCCAGCGTTCTGTCGGTGGTGACGGCGCAGCTCGCCGACCAGGGGCCACCGGCGCACCAGGTGTGGCTGCCACCGCTGGCCACCCCGCCCACCCTCGACCAGTTGCTGCCGCCGCTGGCGCCTGACCCCGAGACCGGGTTGACCGCGGTCGGCTGGCCCGGCAGCGGCGCGCTCACGGTGCCGGTCGGTTTCGTGGACAAGCCGTTCGAGCAGGCGCGCAACCTGTTGACAGTCGACTTGTCCGGCAGCGGCGGTCACCTCGGCATCGCGGGCGGCCCGCAGAGCGGCAAGAGCACCCTGCTGCGTACGGTGATCTGCTCGCTCGCGCTCACCCACAGCCCGCGCGAGGTGCAGTTCTACTGCCTCGACTTCGGCGGCGGCTCGCTGCGGGCCCTGGCCGGACTGCCGCATGTGGGCGGTGTCGCGGGCCGCAAGAACATCGACGAGGTGCGTCGCACCGTCGCCGAGATGATGGCGCTGCTGGACGAGCGCGAGGCCGTCTTCGCCGAGGCAGGCATCGACTCGATGGACACCTACCGCCGCCGCAAGGCCGCCGGTGAGTTCGCCGACGACCCGTTCGGCGACGCGTTCCTCGTCATCGACGGCTGGCCCACGATCCGCGCCGACTTCGAGGAACTCGAGGACGACCTCCAGGCCATCGCGCAACGCGGCCTGGCCTACGGCGTGCACCTGATGGCCGCCGCCAACCGCTGGACCGACCTGCGCGCGGCACTGCGCGATCTGTTCGGCACCCGGCTGGAACTGCGGCTCGGCGACCCCTCGGAGTCCGAGATCAACCGCCGCGCCGCCAAGAACGTCCCGCAACGCGCCCCGGGCCGTGG
>JBOGDL010000415.1:0-5671 GCA_050701815.1 Micromonosporaceae bacterium
CGCACCGAGGAACCGTGCTCCTTGTGCCGGACGTCGAGACGTGCGCTGATCATCCTGGCCAGCCACAGGCCGTTGTCCGGCGCCGGGTCCAAGCTGGGCGGCAGGTAACCCGCGAGGGGGTTCGACAGCTCGGCGCCGGTCTGCTCCAGGTCAATCACCGGCGCGCCTGACTGGGCCCAGATCCGGACCGTCATCGGCTTCGTCTGGTGTCGGGCGGCGGCAGCCGCCCAGCGCAGCGCCGCGGGCTCGCGCAGGCCGGGCTGGTCTTGGCCCGCCGGCGCCGGCGTCGGGCTGGGTTGGCGCATCCAGGAGGCGGTCTCGTACACCGCCATCACGGCCATCTCGGCGTGGTAGTCCGTCAGCCCCTGAGACACCGTGTGGTCCGTCACGAAACGGCGCAGCGCCCCCAGATCGGTGGTGAAGCTGAACGACGGCGCCTCTGATGGCGGTTCCGGAACCGGCTGCGCGTCCTGGGCCCGGACGAACTGGTACGGGTCGACGTAGTCGACGCTTGTGGTGACGCGCTCGCCGGCGACCAGCTCGGGGTGGGTCTGCCGGGCGGCGACGAGCACATTCGCCGGCGCCGTACGGGTGTCGAACCCGCAGATCAACCAGACGTTGACATCGGTGTAGAGCACGTTGGCCAGCGACTCGATGCGGATCGACTGCGCGGTCTTGTGAGCGGGCCGGCCCAGCCACACCGGCTCCGAGATGATCCGAATCCGCCCTTCCTCGGGCGCCGCGTCTCGCTGCCGCATCACGTAGTCGTACACGCCGGCGATTCGCTCTTCTCCGCCCCGGTCGAACTGCTCGGTGTCGGCGAAGTCGACCTGATCGGCCCGTCCTCCCAGCGCGTTCTGCACCATCTGCACATTCTTGGCGGTGGCAGCCACCAGCACGGGCTCACCGATGGCAAGCCCTCTGCTCACGAACGGCAGCGCCATCCCCAGGAAATCGTCGTCGGACCCGTACAGGCATGCCTGATGGACCAGGCCGCCTCCGGATCGGGTCCCCTGGCTCATGGGCGCCTCCAGTCGAGGCAGAGTTCGGGTAGCTCGTTCCAGCGCAGCAGCGTGATCAGGTCGCGATGATGCGGGGCCAGATGATGCAGCACCAGCCGCCGGCCCTCCGGGAGCTGGCTGGCTGTCCACGCCAACTCGCGGAGGCCGTCCAGGTCGATGAATTTCAGCTCGCTCAAGTCCATGTGGGTGTCGCCGTTGTCGTCGGCGTGGTCGATCAACTCCACCAGGGCCGCGGCGAACTCAAAGCCGCTGTTCGCGTCCACACTTCCTTCCACTCGCAAGCCGGGAGGCTCGAATGAGCGGAACACACGCATCGCGCCGTGGCTGCGCCACGGGTCCACACCGGCGCGTCGCGGGTGCAGCTCGAGGCAACGTCCCGCAAGATCCGCCCCGTATCTCAGGTCGTACTCGCAGATCGCGCTGACGGGCAGGTGCGGGATGGCGTTGCTCAAGCCCAGCTCCCAGTCCACCAGCGCCTGGGGGCCCACCGAGTCCTTGAACACCCACATGTCTCCGGTCACCCGCAGCCCCCGCCAGCCCGCCGCGATGGTGGCGTCGACTTCCCGGCTCAGCTGCTCCAGCACCGCTTCAGGATGGAATCGGCCGTTGCCCATGAAGCTCTCGGCCGTGGAGGCCACGCCGAGCTGGCCGGTCGAGACGAGCCGTTGCCGGGTGTCCGCTTCCAGGAAGTCGAACATCGAATCCGCGCGGGCCTCGCTGAAGAAGCACAACACCCGGTCCTTGCCGTCCAAGCCCTGCTTGACGTACGTCGAGACCACCTCTCGCCGCTCCAGCTCGTCACCGGTGACCAGACACACGTGGTCACCCGCCATCACCTGACTGACGGGGATCCAACTGGGGACGCCGTTATCAGCGCGTCCATAGGCGTGGCGTCGGCGCCGCCCCGCGCGCGAGGATGTGGCTCCCATAGGCCCCCCAGATAGCGGCGCGCCCCCCACGCCGCGTACTTCACGGTAGATGCGGAGCAGCTTTCGGCACATCGCCCGCGGGGGATCGGCCATATGAACGGAACGGCAGGTCAGACCGTACTTTCGGAGGGTTTGACCCCATCGTGACGGCGACGCCGAGGTGGTGGATCAGTTCAGGACGACTCATTCATCACCGGTACGGGGCAGGTGCAGCCGCACCGACGAGCTGTGTTCGTCGCGCCGGATGTCCAGACGTGCGCTGATCATCCTGGCCAGCCACAGGCCGTCGTCCGGCGCCGGCTCCAAGGTCGGCGGCTGGTAGCCCAGGAACGGGTTCACCAGCCTCACGCCGCTCTGCCACAGGTCAACCACCGGCGTCCCGGAGTGGCTCCAGATCCGGATCGTCATCGGCGGCGCCTGGTGGCTGCGGTCGGTTGCGGGAGCAGGCTCGTCGGCAGCGGGGTCGCACTGGCTGTCCGGGATCGACTCGGTGGGCTGGCGCATCCAGGCGGCGGTCTCGTACACCGCCATCACGGCCATCTCGGCGTGGCCGTCCGCCATTCCCTGCACCGTCACGTGATCGGCCACGAACCGGCGCAGCGCCTCGAGATCGCTGGCGAAAGTCAACGACGGCGCCTCCGTCGGCGGGTCCGGAAGCGGCTGCGCGTCCTGGGCCCGGATGAACTGGTACGGGTCGACGTAGTCGTCGTTTTCGCTGACCCGGTCCCCCGTGACGAGCTGGGGGTGCGTCTGCCGGGCGGCCTTGAGCACCTTCGGCGGCGTGGTGCGCGTGTCGTACGCGCAGATGAACCACACCTTGACACCGGCGTAGATCACGTTGGCCATCGACTCGATGCGGACCGACTGCGCGGTCTGATGAGCGGGGATGTCCACCCACACCGGCTCGGAGATGATCCGGACGTGTCCCCGCTCGGGCGTCACTTCACGCTTGCCGCGCACATAGTCACGCACCCCGAGCACCCGCTCCTCGGCGCCGCCGTCGAAGTCCTGGTTGTCGACGAAGTCGACCTGATCGGCCTGACTCCCGAGAGCGTCCTGCAACAGCTGCAGGTTCTTCACGGGGGCCGCCACCAGCACCGGGTCGCCATCCGCGAGCCCGCCGTTCACGAACGGCAGCGCCATCGCCACGAACTCATCGTCGGACCCGTACAGACAGGCTTGGTGGACAGGAGTGGGACCCTCGGTCATGGACCCTCCCCGTCGAGAACCAGCTCGGGGAGCTCATGCCAGCGCAGCAGGGTGATCAGTTCACGGTGATGCGGGGCCAGATGATGCAGCCGCAGCCGGCGGCCCTCAGGGAGCTGGCTGGCAGCCCACGCCAGCTCTCTCAGCCCGTTCAGATCGATGAACTTCAGCTCGCTCATGTCCAGGTGGGTGTCGCCGTTGTCGTCGATGTGCTCCAACAGTTCTACTAATGCCGCGGCGAAGTCAGGGCCACTGACCGCGTCTATGTTGCCCTCTACCCGCATGCCGGGGGGCTCGAACATCCGGTACACCCGCATGCCGCTCTGGCTGCGCCACGGGTCCACACTGACCCGTCCCGGGTGCACCTGTAGGAATCGACCCTCCAGATCGGCGCCGCACCTGAACCGGTCGTACCGGCACAGCACGCTGGCCGGCAGGTCCTTCAGGGCCTCAGTCAAGCCGAGTTCGTAGTCGACCAGCTCTCGGGTGGTGATTGAGTGCCGCAACGCCCACATGCCGCCAGTGACGCGCAACCCCCGCCAGCCCGCCGCCACCGCCTTGGCGGCTTCCTGACGCAGCGTGTCAATCGCCCGTTCGGGATGGAATCCGCCGTTGTCGAGGAATGTGTCGGGGGTGGAGGCGATGCTGAGCTGACCGGTGGCAGCGAACCCTTGCCGGGTCTCCGAGCTCAGCAATCCGTACCCGTCGTGGCGGGGATCGGTGAAGAAGCACAGCACCCGGTCGTTCGCGTCGAGGCCTTGTCGGACGTACGCCGACACGATCTGTTGCCGTTCCTGCGCGTCACCGGAGCTCAGGCAGAGGTGATCACCTGGCTCGATGAGACTGACCGGAGTCGAGCCCTGGGCGTCGCGCGCGCCGCCTGGCCGGTTTCCGCCCCTTCGGCTGGGCTTCCGCCGCCCCGCGCCGCTGCCTGATGTCGCTCCCATAGGCTCCCCAGATCGGCGGCGTGCCCCCCACACCGCCACCTGTTCACGTTAGGTCGGCGCCACGGCCGCAGCATCGCCTGCCGGCTCAGGTCGTCACAACATCACGGCAGGTCAGCACGTACTTTCGGACGACTGAAGACGGGGGCGGCCGACGAGATCGTCAGCGGACCACCGAGCGGAGCCATTCCTCGCTCGGCCTGGGCATGTGCAGTCGCACCGATGAGCGGTGCTCGTCGCGCCGGATGTCCAGACGAGCGCTGATCATCCTGGCCAGCCACAGACCGTCGTCCGGCGCCGACTCCAAGGCGGGTGGCTGGTAGCCCACGAAACCGTTCGCCAGGCTGATGCCGCCCTGCTCCAAGTCGATCACCGGCGCGTCGGACTGGGCCCAGATCCGGATCGTCATCGGCAGCGTCTGGTGGCTGTGGTCGAGGGCGGCTCGACTGTCGGCGATGGCCAGCCTGTGCCGGCCGGACGGCAGGAGCCCGAGGGGCTGACGCATCCAGGCGGCGGTCTCGTACACCGCTATCACCGCCAGGTCGGCATGGTGTCTCGTCAGCCCCGGGGACGCCACGTGATCGGCCACGAATCGGCGCAGCGCCTCCAGGTCGGTGGTGAACGTTCAGCAACGGCGGCGCCGCGGGCGGCTCCGGAAGCGGCTCGGCGTTCAGCGCCCGCAGGAACTCGTACGGGTCGACGTAGTCGTCGCTCTCGCTGGGATGCTGGCCGGTGACCAGCTCGGGGTGGGTCTGCCGGGCGGAGGTGAGCAGGTCAGCGGGTGTGGTGCGGGTGTCGTACGGGCAGATGAACCACGGGTTGGAGTCGGCGAACGCCAAATTCCCCCCGGACTCGATCTCCCGGTAACCGGTGACGTGCTCGACGGATCGGCCGGCCAAGCGGATTCGCAGATGACCCGGACGCGGCCCTTCGGCGTCGCGTTCGTCTGTCTCCGCACGTAGTCATGCAGGACCGCGAGCCGACGCGGGGCGGGGTAGTACAGAACCCGGCCGTCGGCGTAATCGACATCTGCCGCCCGGCTGCCAAGACCTTCCTTGAGTAGAGCGGCATTTCCCGCGGTGGTGGCGACGAGCACCGGCTCGCCCGCGGCCAGCCCAGCGTTCACGAACGGCAGCGCCATCGCCTGGAACTCGTCGTCGGAACCGTACAGACACGCCTGGTGGATGGCGCCGTCGGCACGGGCTTGGGCGCCTTGGTCATGAGGCGACCCCATCGAGAACCAGTTCGGGGAGCTCATGCCAGCGCAGCAGGGTGATCAGCTCACGGTGGTGCGGGGCGAGGTGGTGCAGCCGCAGCCGGCCTTCGGGGAGCTGGCTGGCGGCCCGCGCCAGCTCTCTCAGCCCGTTCAGATCAATGAACTTCAGCTCACTCATATCCACGTGCGTGTCGCCATCGTCGTCGATGTCCCCGACCAACTCCGCCAGCGCGGCAGCGAACTCGGCGCCGCTGACCGCGTCCACGTTTCCCTCTACCCGTATCCCAGGCGGCTCGAACAGCCGGAACACCCGCATCGCGCCGTGGCTGCGCCACGGGTCCACACCGACCCGCC
>JBOGDL010000416.1:0-4257 GCA_050701815.1 Micromonosporaceae bacterium
AGGAAGCCGGCCCCCGCCCCGGCGACGTCATCGGGTGCTACACCCGAAGCGACAAGGCCAAGCGGCTGCTCGGGTGGGAGGCGGAGAAAACCATCGAAGACGGGGTACGTGACTCCCTGGCCTGGTCGGAGCGGCGCAGTCAGGTGCTTGCCGGCTAGATCGCCGTGGGGGTTCGCGATGGGATCGGATGAACGCCGGCTGCGCGCGATGTGGCCGTTTGTGCGCAGCCACCTGCCCGGGCCCGAGGCGAGCGTGCTGGAGATCGGCTGCGGCCCGCTCGGCGGGTTCGTGCCGATGCTGTTGAACGAGGGCCATCGCGCCGTCGGCGTCGACCCGAAGGCGCCGGACGGGGAGCCGTACCACCAGGTCGAGTTCGAACGGCACGACGTCAGCGCCCCGGTCGATGTGGTGGTGGCTTCCACGTCCCTGCACCACGTGGCAGACATCGGTGACGTGCTGGACCGGGTGGCGATGGCGCTGAACCCGGGCGGAGTGGTGATCGTGGTGGAGTGGGCCTCGGAGCGGTTTGACGAGCCGACCGCGCGGTGGTGCTTCGACCGGTTGCCCGCTCTGGGCCCAGAGGAGGAGCCGGGGTGGCTGCGGCGCCACCACGACCGGTGGCGCGACTCCGGGGAGTCGTGGGACACGTACTTCCAGGGTTGGAGGCGAGAGGAAGGGCTGCATGGCAGTGAAGCCGTGCTGCGCGAGCTGGACTCCCGCTTCGACCGCACAGTCTGCCGGTACGGGCCCTATTTCTTCATCGCGCTCGCCGACACCACGATGGCTGATGAGCAAGCCGCGATCGACGCCGGGGAGATCCCGGCGAGCGGCATCTCGTACGCGGCCCGGCGCCGCTGACCTGCCAGCGCATGCCGGCCAGAGCCAGCTACGCCGGCTACCTGCTCGCCGTGGAACCACGCGCTCACTTCGAGGATGTGCGATCCTGTCGCGTGGCCTTCTTCGAACTCGGCGATGAGGTTCTGAACGAACTCGAACGCCTTTCGGCTGCGTGCGACCCGCCGCCCTGGCGCGCATCGGTCGAGGGACGCGACCACACGTCGGGTGACAGCTTCATTCAGGTGGGGGAGGACGGAGACCGCCGGGAAGACATGTACGTCTCGCGAGACAGCGGCCCGGCGCCCGCAGCCGACGTGGACCTGATCGCGGCTGCGCGAACCCACCTGCCGGCGCTGATCGCGGAGCTGCGCTCGCATCGGTCGCGCTGACCGCGCTCCGGCATGACGGCGGCGTTGATCCTCGCCGCTAATGTCACGTCGTGCGAGTGGTGAACTTGGTGGAAAAGTTCGGTGAGGACGACTTCCTGGAGCGGACCTGGGAGCTTCCGCCGGCGTTGACCCCGCCGCTGCGGGATCTGGTCGACGTCAGCGACGACGGGTGGATCATGGACGAGTGGGCGGTCACGGATGAGATTGCGGCGATCGTCCAGCCGTACCTGGGCGAGCCGATCGACGTCGAGTCCGGCCGGTGGTGTGTGAGTTCCGAGCAACGGCCGTAACGGGGCAGCTCAAACGCGGCGTTGCCGGCCGTCCGCCGCGCTGCTGCTTCCGGCGCGGGTTCAGCCCGAAAAGGGCTCGGGGCCGAAGCGGCCCCACACCACGAAGGCGGCGATGGCGAGATACACCAGGTCGGGCACGATCGTCAGCTTCTCGCCCCGGCGGAGACGCATGGTCACCGCGCCGACGAACAGCAACGCCACACAGGTGGCAGTCACCGGCACCAGCACCGGCGCGATGCCGAGTACGGCGGGCAGGATCAGACCAGCCGCAGCCAGCAGTTCGAGGGTCCCGATGACCCTGAGCGCACCGGGGCTGAAATCCAAGACCCATTCCGCGGCGTGGCCCACGGACGCCATCTTCTCCCGCGGCACGAACATCTTGGAGGTGCTGACCAGCAGCACAGCGGCCAGCAGTCCGGCAGCGATCCACAAAACAAGGTCCAGCGTCAGGTTCATGAGGATCTCCTTGCTGGGTTATCGGTGTTCTCGTTGGTCGGGTCCAGACTCACGCCGCGGCGAGGCGCCGCCGGGTCGCAGCTGCTGAGCCGGCCAGGTGGTCCGCGTGCCCGCCGCTACCAGGGCACTGAGCCCTCCTCGCTGAAGAAACCTGCGGTCGGTCCGTCCGCGCCGAGCGTGGCCAGGCGCACCACGACCGCGGCGCCCTGCGCAACTGTGAGGAACCCGGTGTGGTTATTGCTGTCCGTGGCGACAAAGCCAGGGGCGACGGCGTTGACCAGGATGCCGTCCTTCCGTAGCTCATTGGCGTACTGCACGGTCAGCGCGTTCAGCACGGTCTTGGACGGCCCGTACGCCGCCGACGGCAGCGCCGCCAACGCGCCCTCCGGATCGCTGGTGATGGTCAGCGACCCGGCGTGGCTGCTGACGTTGACGATGCGTGGCGCCGCCGACCGCCGCAGCAGCGGCAGCATCGCGTTGGTCACCGCGACCACCCCGAAGACATTGGTCTCGAAGACCGCCCGGACCATGCCCAGGTCGACGGACTGGGGACCTGATCGTGGGCGTCACCTGGCGAGACCTTCCCGGAGCCGGTGATGCCAGCGTTGTTGATTAGCAGGTCGAGGTGGCCGAAGCGCTCCTCGACCTGCTTCGCGGCGTCCTGGATGGTGGTTGGGTCGGTGACATCGAGGGTGACCGGGTACGCGTCGCCGCCCGCCGTACGCAGCGCCGCCGCAGCCTCCTCGCCGCGCCGCGCGTCCCTGGCGCCGATCAGCACCGTCGTGCCCAGCGCTGTGAGCTGCTCGGCAACCCCACGGCCGATCCCCTTGTTGGCCCCGGTGATCAGCGCGATCGTCTGGTGTGTGGTGTGCGCGTTCATGACCAACCTCCTGTTCGTGGAGTTGCGTGCTCGCGATCGTTCGCGCGGCGCCCTCACAAATGGAGATGCCGGCGACCCGACCTGTGTGACAGCGCGGTCATGTGACATGCGCCACCGGTCGTGGATCGCTTCGGCTCACACCAGCGTGTGCCCGGGCGCCAGCGTGCCTTTGCCAGCGTCGCATCACTCCGATTTCCAACGGAGCCAGCATGGGTCCGGCTGGAAGCCCCCACGCTGGTACAGGGGAACGGCTCGGTCGCTGGAGTGGACGGTCACGTGCTCCAGACGCAGCCTGCCGGCCTCTGCCAACACAGCCTCCAATAGCGCGCCACCTATCCCACGGTCACGTAGCTGGGGCAGCACATAAACCGACTGGACGTCACCGCTATGTCGGCGTCGCCTTTCGGGACTGGGCACCCGCTCCACCACCGCCAGCCACGCCATTCCGACCACGTCATCGTCCACCTCGGCCACGAACGGCAGGTGAGTCATTGAACTCCTCCTGCTCCAAGCGGCGAATAGCGTGGTGAAACCGGGGCCGTCAGGGGAGGGATGGTCACTTCCTTCTGCCAGCGCCGCCAGACGAAGGCCCGCCAACGCCGTAGCGTCGCCCGCTGTTGCCTTTCGTACGGCCAGCCTCATGCTCAGCTCCTCATGGTGCCCCCCGAGCCCGACTGCCACAGTGGCCGGTCGTTGCGTCTCCGTTCGGCACGCGTTTCAGGGGGTCGATCGTGGTGAAACGCGGTGCCGAGTGAATGCGTACAGATTAGGCTTTTGCTCCCATACCGCTGATCCAGATCGGGGGACGGGGGATCGTCCCGCTCTGGGCAGCGGTGCTTTTCGCCGGCACATGAGTGGCCGCAGATGGACGTTGGCGACGAGAGCCGGTTGGTCGACGACTGGATACGCGAGATCGAGTCGACAATCAACGGGACCCCAGTCGAGGGCGCTCGGACTGAGGTCGCCTTGGGGCACAGCGAGATGAAAACGACCTTGCTCCTGTACGAGCACAAGATCGCCGCGAACCCTTCCATCACGTTTCCCTGCGACGAGCAGGGCCGCCCGGCGTGAAAACTTCGTTATCGACGGACCAGAGCCACCACCCGGGGGCCTCCTATGGCGCAGCGTTCCACACGTCCTGACCGGCGGTTCCGTGACGCCGGTCGGCAACAGGGGCGCGGATCGCGGCAGCAGCGGCGCTTCGCGGTGGGAGCCCGGCATGGTGAGATGGACGCTGTGGTGATTAGCGAAGCCGGCGGCTGGCCAATCGGCGAAACTATCGAGGATCTCGCCGAGTACGCGGTGGCGCAAGGTGCTGAGGGGTACGACGTTCACGAGGTACGGCTGTGCAAATGCGCGGTGTGCGGCGGGCAGATCTTCGGCGTTCAAGGTGATCTCGAGGAAC
>JBOGDL010000417.1:0-6715 GCA_050701815.1 Micromonosporaceae bacterium
GGTTCGACTCCCAGCCCGGCGCCGTCCGGGACGGACAGCGAGCCATCCACGATGGGCAGCGGTGAGTCGAGGATGTCCTCTTCGAACAGGTGGTACACGGTGTCGATGGCGTACCGCAGCTGCGGCAGCGCGGACGTGACATGCAGGTGCGCCGCGGTCGCCAGGCCCAGCTCGCCGCCGCTGTGCAGGTTCATCCCCCACCCGTGGGCGTCGCAGATGGCGGCGAGTCGCCGGGTCGGGCCGAAGCCACCCCACTTGAAGATGTCGCCGTGCACGATGTCGATGGCGTCAAGTCTCAACGCCGGCGCCACGTCCTCGAACCTGACCACGCACATGTTGGTGCACAGCGGGGTGCGCACCCGGCGCCGCACCTGGGCCATCTGCTCCAGATCCCAGCAGGGATCTTCCAGGTACTCCAGGTCGAGCTCTTCCCAGGCGCTGGCGAGTCGAACGGTCTCCGGGACGCTCCAGTGCCCGTTGGGGTCAACCCGCAACGCCACCTGCGGAAACGCCGATCTCAGGCGCCGCAGCAGCTGCACGTCCCGGCGCGGATCGGTGCTGCCTTTCAGTTTCACGGCGGTGAACCCGAACTGGGCAATCGCGGCCCGCACGTCCTCGACCAGACGGTCCCCGGCAGCTGTGGCGCTGCTCGCGGTCTCGTCGGGTGTGGCGACGTACGTGAGCGGCGTCCGGGTGCGAGCGGCGCCGCCGATCAGGTTGCGGATCGGCTGGTGGGTGACTCTGCCGATCAGGTCGTGGCAGGCCATCTCCAGGCCGGCGAGCGCGGCGTACCCGATGTAGCCGTAGAAGAAGGGAACCATCTTCAGCCGGTGCGCCATACGTTCCAGGTCGAACGGGCTCGACCCCCGGTAGTCCTCGAACAACTTGCGGATCAAGGCAGCTGTGGGAGCGCCGTGCATGGTCTCCCCCCACCCGACCGCTCCGTTGTCGGCGCCGAGCCGCACCACGGTGCGGGTGGTGCCGCGTCGCACCTCGAAAGAGCTGACGAATGACCGGGTGTACGGAACATTGACCACCCACAGGTCAAGCCGATCAATCTTCACGGGCGTCCCTCGTGGTGGTTGAGTGGCAGTGCGGCGAATCGCTTGAGCACGTCGGCCAGGCCGCTGCCGAGCGCGTCGAGGTAGGACTTCCCGGCTTCCGCGTCAGCGTCCCGGGGCGGGTCGGTGTAGCCGCCTGAGGAGGCCCAGTCGCCGGACCGGGCCAGGGTGACCCCGGCGGCGATGGGCTGCGCGTGCACTCCGGGCGGGCCGGGGACAGCGGAATCCAGGTCCTCCTGCCGGACCAGTTCGGGGGCGCTGGCGAGCAGCAGCGAGGTCTCGAACGCGCCGGCGTGGCCGGGGATGTGGGGATGCCGGCTGCGCCAGCTGGGGTCCGCGAGGTCCCAGTAGTTGCAGGCGCCGAGCAGCATCGGCCGCCTGGTCGCGGCGTCCTTGACGGCGATCCGGAGGCACTCGTCGTTGCCGCCGTGGCCGTTGGCGAAGAACACCCGGCGGAAGCCGCTGGCGTACGCGGATTCGATCAGGTCGTCCAACACCGCGAGCAGGGTCGCCGGACGCAACGACGCGGCGCTGGCGAACAGGTGGTGCTGTGATTGTCCGTACGGCATCACGGGCGCCGTCACGATGCGGCAGCTCGGGTCGAGCTGGGCGCGGGCGATGTCCACGACCGCGCTGATGAGCGTGGTGTCGGTGCGGAGCGGGAGACACGGGCCGTGTTGCTCGGTGGCGCCTATCGGAATCAGGAGCACCGCGTCCGGAGCCAACCGTGCGATCTCGGGCGCCGTCAGATCGCCGAGGTCGAATCCCGCATGCCGGTCAGGGGCTCCGCCTGGCGTCATGTTTCTCCTTTACGTCTCCGTCTGGACAGACAATCTATATACGTGATAGAGATTCCGTCAACATACTCACACAACCCCCGCTACGACTTCGGTCGCGTCCCCAGGACCAGCCCGAACGCCCTGCGGGACCAGGCACCACCGACGGAAGGAAACAGATGTCGCAGCGGGCTGTCCAGACAAGCGCCGCCCCACCTCCGGTCGCGTCGTACTCGCAAGGGGTCCGTTTCGGCGACATGTTCCAGGTGGCGGGTCAAGGTCCGAAAGACTCCGCGACCGGCCGCTACGTGGAAGGCGGCATCAAGGAGCAGACCCGCCAGACCCTGGAGAACGTGCGGCACATCCTCACCGCCGCTGGCGGCTCGTTCGCAGACGTCGTGATGGTGCGGATCTACCTCGCTGACAGGGACGACTTCGCGTTGATGAACGAGGTGTACGCCGAGTACGTCTCCGAGCCGTTCCCCGCCCGCACCACCGTCTACGTCGGGCTGCCCCCCGACATGCTGGTGGAGATCGACGTGCTCGCGACCCTCAACCGTGACCGCGAGGAAGGGGCAACCGCATGAGCACACCGAGGCTCAGTTTCCACGCGCGCAGCGTGGGAGCGCTCGTCCTCGCCTGCAGCCTGACCACGGCCGGCTGCATGCCAGGCGCTCCCGACGAGTCAGGCGGCACGAGCGACTCCTTGACGATCTCCCAGAGCGTGGACGTCTCGACCCTGGATCCGCAGATGCAGGGAACCATGACGGACATGAGCGTGCTGATCAACGTCTTCGACACGCTCACCACCCGGGACGAGAACAACGAGCTGGCGCCCGCGTTGGCGACGGATTGGAAGGCCGTTGACGACCACACCTGGCGGTTCGAGATCCGCAAGGGCGTGAAGTTCCACAACGGGGAGCCGCTCGACGCCGATGCCGTGGCGTACAGCATCAACCGGATCCTCAACCCGAAGACCAAGTCACCGATCGGGGAGCTGACCCTGGTCAAGGACGTCACAGCGGTGGACAAGCACACCGTCGACTTCGCCATGAAGGAGCCCGATCCGATCCTGCCGGAGAAGCTGGCGTTGTTCGGCGGTGTCGTGGTGCCGCCCGGCTATCTCGACAAGGCGGGTGGCGACAAGTTCGCGAAGGACCCGGTGGGCACCGGCCCGTACAAATTCAAGGAATGGGATCGCGGCGACAAGGTCGTGCTCGAAGCCAACCCGGACTACTGGGGTGGGGCGCCGAAGGTGAAGCGGCTGGTGTTCCGCAAGATCCCCAACGCGGCGGACGCCCTGGCGGCGGCTCGTACCGGTGAAGTGGACATCGTCAGCGGCCTCACGCCCGACGCCGCTGCTCAGATCAAGGGATCCAGCGACGTGAAGACGCTCGCGACGCCGGGCATCCGCACGTTCTCGGTGTCGCTGGACCAGGAGAGCGGCGGGCCCCTCGCCGACCGCCGGGTGCGTCAGGCGCTGAACTACGCGGTGGACGTTCCCGCGCTGGTGAAGTCGGTGATGGGCGGGTACGCGGAGCGGGTCCCCACTCTGCTTCCGAAGCAGAGCGACGCGTACAACCCCGAGGTGACGCCGTACCAGCATGACCCGGAGCGAGCCAAGAAGCTGCTGGCTGCCGCCGGCCACAAGAACGGTCTCAAGATCGCGCTCAGCGCCACCAATGAGGACACCACGGTGGTGCAGGCGATCGCCGGGCAGCTGAAGAAGGTCGGTGTCGAGGTCGATGTGAACGTGATGGACCCTGGCACCTTTGAATCCCGTTCGCTGGCGCAGGACGCGGGCGATCTGGACCCGATGTTCTACTTCGGCAGCACGCCCTGGACCTTGTCCGGGTGGAGCAGCTTCGGTGGCTACGTGCCCAACGTGGCGACCAAGAGCAGGTTCGACAACGCCGAGGCGGACCGGCTGTTCAAGATCGTGGAGAGCGAGCAGGGCGCCAAGCAGCAGAAGGCGGCCGATGAGCTGCAGGTGCTGCTGAAGGAAGAGGCGCCGTTCATCTACCTGTGGCAGATGCAGAACGTGTACGCCGTCAACCCGGACGTCTCGTGGCGCCCGGGAACGATCGGCCTGCTGCGGATGCACGAGGCAAGCCTGCGATGACCCGCCTCGCAGCCGTGCCTGGCAACGCCGCCGCGGCGGGGGGCTGCCCTCCCTCCGCGGCGGCGGAGCACCTGCGTGTCTCCCCGGCGGCGGAACCGCGTCGCCCCCTTCCGGTGGCAGGGTGATGCTGGATGCTGAGGTTCCTGACCCGTCGGCTGCTGCACGCCGTGCTGGTCGTGGTGGGCGTGGCCACGGTGGTCTTCGGGCTGGCCCGGTTGACCGGGGACCCGGCGAAGCTGTTGCTGCCGCCGGACGCGTCGCTGCACCAGCTGGAAGCGATGCGGGAGCAACTGGGGCTCGACCGGCCGATCTGGGTTCAGTACCTCGACTTCATGGCCAGCCTGCTCCGGCTCGACCTGGGCGAGTCCCTGTACTTCCATGAGCCGGTCTTCACCCTGATCGCCGAGCGGCTGCCCGCCACCCTGTACCTGGGCGGCGCGGCGCTGCTGATCGCGTTGGCGGTGGCCGTGCCGGCCGGCCTGGCGGCGGCGGTCAAGCGCGGCTCGCTGACAGAGGGATTCGTGCAGACCGGGGTGCTGCTGGGCCAGTCCACGCCGCCGTTCTGGGTCGGCATTCTCTTGATCCTGGTGTTCAGCGTCTCTCTGGGCTGGTTCCCCACCGGCGGGATGAGCGGATACGGCTCGCTGGTGCTGCCGGCGGTCACCCTGGCGTTCTACCTGATGGCCATGGTGGCTCGGTTGTTGCGCTCCTCGATGCTGGACGTGTTGCACGAGGACTACATCCGCTCGGCCCGCGCCAAAGGCGTGTCTGGCTTCTCCGTGGTCGTACGGCATGCGATGCGCAACGCCATGCTGCCCACGGTGACCGTGCTCGGCCTGGAGATCGGCGGCCTGTTCGGCGGCGCCGTGGTGACCGAGAACGTGTTCGCGTGGCCCGGGCTGGGCTCCCTGATCGTGGAGGCGATCAAGGAGCGGGACTACCCGCTGGTGCAGGGCGTTGTGGTGGTGCTGGCCGCCATCTTCATCCTGGTCAACCTCGCCGTCGACCTGCTGTATTCGGTGCTTGATCCCCGGGTGCGCCACGAGTCAGGAGGGCTGGAATGAACGCGCTGTTATGGGGTCGGCTGCGGGCCGGAATCTTCGGCAACGCGGTCACCACGATCGCGGTGGCGACGCTGGCGCTGCTCCTGCTGGCGGCGGTGTTCGCGCCGTGGCTCGCCCCGGCGTCCCCGGACGCGCAGCACCTGGTGGAACGGCTGCGACCTCCAGCGTGGTCGTCCGGCTCGGCGCCGGGTTCGCTGCTCGGCACCGATGAGCTGGGGCGGGACGTGCTGAGCCGGCTGATCTACGGAGCTCGGGTGTCGTTGCTGGTGGCGCTGATGGCAACGGTGCTCTCCTGTGTGGTGGGCACCCTGTTGGGTCTCGCGTCCGGCTATCTCGGCGGCTGGCTGGAGAACCTGGTGATGCGGCTGGCCGACGTCCAATTGGGAATCCCGTCGCTGCTACTGGCGCTGGCGATCATCGCCGCGCTCGGCCCTGGGCTCTGGCGTCTGATCGTGGTCCTCGGTTTGACGGGCTGGGTGGTGTACGCCCGGGTGGTGCGGGCCGAGGTGCTCACCCTCAAGCGTCGCGAGTTCGTGGTGGCGGCCGAGGCGATCGGGGTTCGACGACCGGTGATCGTGTTGCGTCACCTGCTGCCCAACGTGGTCGCCCCGGTGGCGACCATCGCCACACTGCAAGTGGCCGCGGTGATCATCTTGGAGTCCTCACTGAGCTACCTGGGGCTGGGAGTGCCTCCCAGCACGCCCACCTGGGGAAGCATGCTCGCCGCCGGTCAGCTCCATCTCGGCACCGCCTGGTGGATCGCGGTTCTCCCGGGGCTGGCGATCATGCTCACCACGGTTTCGCTGAATGTGGTGGGCGATCTGCTGCGTGACGTGTCGGATCCGAAGACGTACCTGTCCTGACCCGCGAGGGCTGTCCTGACCCGAGAGAGCGATTCATGGCGTTGCTGGAAGTGGAAGACCTCAAGGTTCAGTTCCGGACTCGAGAGGGGACTGTCACCGCGGTCGACGGCGTCTCGTTCCACCTGGACGAGGGCGAGACGCTGGCCATCGCGGGGGAGTCAGGCAGTGGCAAGAGCGTCACCGGGCTGAGCCTGATGCGGTTGAACCCCTCACCCCCTTGCGAGTACGCCGGGGGCCAGGTCAGGTTCGGCGGCCGGAACCTGCTCGGCCTGTCCGAGCGGCGGATGCGCGCGGTGCGCGGCAACGACATCGCGATGATCTTCCAGGATCCGATGTCGAGCCTGAACCCGGTGCGAAAGGTGGGCGACCAGATCGCCGAAGCCGTACGGGTGCACCAGGGCGCGTCCAGGAAGGTGGCACGGACCCGAGCCGTGGCGGCGCTGCGTGAGGTCGGCATCGCCAACCCCGAAGCCCGGGCGGAGGAGTACCCGCACCAGTTCTCGGGTGGCATGCGGCAGCGGGTGATGATCGCGATGGGGCTCAGCTGCAGCCCCAAGGTGCTGGTGGCCGATGAGCCGAGCACCGCTCTGGACGTCACCGTGCAAGCGCAGATCCTGGAGTTGATGAAGGATCTGCAGCACAAGACGGGGATGGCGATCCTGCTGATCACACACGACTTCGGGGTGGTCGCTGGGATGGCCGACCGAGTGGCGGTGATGTACGCCGGCCAGGTGGTCGAGCACGCCGGCGCGCAGCGTGTCTTCGACGACCCGCTGATGCCGTACACGGCGGCGCTGCTGCGCTCGGTGCCGCGGCTCGGCGACGGAAC
>JBOGDL010000418.1:0-10045 GCA_050701815.1 Micromonosporaceae bacterium
GACATGACGATCCGGCGCGACCTGGACGTGCTCGCCGAGCAGGGCCTGGTGGAGAAGGTGCACGGGGGCGCGACCTTGCCCTCGGCGCGCAGGTTGGAGGAGCCCGGCTTCGAAGCCAAGTCGGCTCGGGCGCCAGCCGAGAAACAGGCGATCGCCGCGGCCGCCGCGCGGTTGGCGAGCCCGGGTCACGCGATCGGCATCACCGCGGGGACCACCACCTGGGCGTTGGCGCGCCAGCTCCGTGACATCCCCGATCTCACGGTGGTGACGAACTCGATCCGGGTCGCCGAGCTGCTGTGGGCGCCGGAACGCAGCGACCGGGTGGTGCTGACGGGCGGGATCCGTACCCCTTCTGACGCCTTGGTGGGGCCGGTGGCGGTCAGAGCCGTGCGTTCGCTGCACCTGGACCTGGTCTTCATGGGGGTGCACGGGATGGACGAGCACGCCGGGTTCACCACCCCGAACCTGATGGAGGCCGAGGTCAACCGCGCCCTGACGGAGTCCGCTCGCGAGGTCGCGGTGGTGGCCGATCACACCAAGTGGGGGCTGGTGGGAATCAGCTCGTTCGCGACACTCGATCAGGCGGACGTGCTGGTGACCGACAGCAATCTGACACCGGACGCGCGCGCGGTTCTGGAGGCGCGGATCGCGCGAGTGATCATGGCGCCGGCAGAGCCTGGGGCCTCACGCGTCTCGTAGCAGCGCGGCGGCGTGTTCCGGGGCGATGTCGTTGATGAACACACCCATCCCGGATTCGGACCCCGCCAGGTACTTCAACTTGCCCGAGTCGCGGCGGATGCTGAACAGCTCAAGATGCAGGTACGCCAGGTCTCGGTCCACCCGCGCCGGCGCCTGGTGCCACGCCGCGATGTACGGCATCGGCTCGGAGAACAACCGGTCCATCCGTCCCAGCAGGTCCAGATACACCTGGGCCAGGTCGGCGCGCTCAGCGTCGGTGAGAGCTGGCAGGTCGGGGACCTGACGGTGCGGGTACAGGTGCACCTCGAACGGCCACCGGGCCGCCGCCGGCACAAATGCGGTGAAGTGTTCGCTGCGGGTCACCACTCGAACCTCAGCCGCTTGCTCGGCGGCGAGCACGTCGGCGAACAGGTTCCGACCGGTGCGGTCGGCATGCCTTCGCGCCGACTCCAGCATCTGCCGGGTCCTGGGGGTGATGAAGGGGTACGCGTAGATCTGGCCGTGCGGGTGGTGCAGGGTGACTCCGATCTCCACCCCGCGATTCTCGAAGCAGAAGACCTGCGCCACGTCCGGCATCGCGTTCAGCTCGATGGTGCGGTCGGCCCACGCCTCGATCACCAGCTCCGCGCGCACGGGTGCGAGCTGGGCGAATGCGGAATCGTGCTGGTCGGTGAAGCAGACCACCTCGCACCGACCCACCCCGGGGCGCAGCTCGGCGAGCCCCTGATCGAACCCGGGCTTCGGCTCGGGGTCAGCGGCCCGCGAGCTGAGCGACGGGAAGCGGTTTTCGAACACCACCACGTCGTACGAGTCGGCCGGGATCTCGCTGAGCATCGCAGCCGTGGACGGGCACAGCGGGCACTGGGAGCTGGGCGGCAGGAAGATGCGGCCCTGCCGGTGTGAGGCCACCGCGACCCACTCGTCCAGGATCGGGTCGTGCCGCAGTTCGGAGCCGCCGCCAACCGGCGGCAGGTCCCGCGAGTCGATGGTCTGACGGACGGCGTCGTCGCGCTCGTCGAAGTAGATCAACTGACGTCCGTCGGCCAGCCGGATCTCACTTCGCTTCACGAGACGCCCTCCCAAAATCAAACATATTCAAACACTATCGCTCGTACGGGGCCACTCGAACCAACGAGAGCCGACTCACACCTGCGGTAACGACGCGGACGCGCAGCCGCGGCTCGAGCCGGGGATCTACTGGGCTGACCGAGTGACCCGCGCCGGCAACACCTTGGTCTCGCCTGGAGCGAGAGTCCACAGGTCCTCTCGCGGCCGGCCCGCCTGCAACCACGCCGCGACAGACTCCTGAAGCGGCGCCAGCAGCGGCTCCCTGGACAGCGCGAACGTGCCCCAGTGCATGGCGGCCATCCGGGGGGCGCCCAGGTCCAGGCACGCCTGCACCGCGTCGGCCGGGTTCATGTGCACCGGCTTCATGAACCACCGCGGCTCGTACGCGCCCACCGGCAACAGCGCCAGGTCGACGTCGGGATGCCGGGTCGCGATCTCGGCGAACCAGTGCCCGTAGCCGGTGTCGCCGGCGAAGTAGACCTTGGCGTCGGAGTTGGAGAGCACCCATCCGCCCCACAGGGTGCGGCAGGTGTCCATCAGGCCGCGCCGGCTCCAGTGGTGCGCCGGCACGAAACCGATGTCGACACCCCGATAGCTGACCGACTCCCACCAGTCCATTTCCGT
Source organism: Micromonosporaceae bacterium (assembly GCA_050701815.1). Lineage (GTDB taxonomy): Bacteria > Actinomycetota > Actinomycetes > Mycobacteriales > Micromonosporaceae > WHSM01. Next base: position 2,392 of record JBOGDL010000418.1, read on the forward strand.
CACCGCCGTGAAGCCGCGGCGACGAAACCAGCGCCCGAGCCCACCTGGGACGAACACGGGGGTGTCCCGGGGCAGCCGGCGGATCGTCGGGGCGTCCAGGTGGTCATAGTGGTTGTGGCTGATCACCACCGCGTCCACGTGCGGCACCGCCTCCATGGGGACCCCGGGCGGGGTCAGGCGGGCCGGGGTGCCGGGAATCTTGGAAGACCACACCGGGTCGGTCAGCACCCGAAGGCCGCCGATCTGCAGCACGTACGTGGCGTGGCCGATCCACGTGACACCGGTCTGGCCGGTGGCCACCGAAGGCAACTCGTCGGCCTTCGCCACCGGAATCCGTGACGCGTCAGAGAGGTCTCGTCGCGCGAATCCGCCGGTGCGGAGGATCTTGAAAATGTCCCGGAGGCGTGGTGTTGGCGTGGTGAGCCGGTCCGCGAAAGAGGACGGCCACGTGCGCTCCGTAATCAGGCTCATGCGACTCCGTCATGTCGATCGCCAGCGTCCTAAATTTTTTCCGACCGTACCCCTACCCATGCCCGTTCTGCGGTGATTAGCGATGGCGACGTGCGCATCCACAACCGCCATACTGTGACCCAGGCGACCCAGGCATGCCTTTGACGAGCGATTGCGGAACGCGAGGTCGGTGGCAGTGGCGGACTCTCCCAGCAAGGAGCTGAACACCAACTGGGAACACCCGGACGCGGTGGCCAGGACCCTGGCGAAGTTGGACGCGACACCCGAAGATCTCGCACTTCCGGAACGCATCTCCCGGCACATGAAGGTTTGCATCGATGCCGATGGCGAGGAGCGGGAGGTGCAGTTTCGCGAGCTGGTGCGGGGCGGGCCGAGCCGCACCCAGCGGATGCTCGTGATAGGTCGCTGCAGCCTGTTGCCGCACCCGCCGACGGTGAAGGTGGAAGGGGCTCGTCTGGAGCGGTTCCGCGTTGACCTCCCGACGCTGACGTGCGCGTTTGAGCTGATCCTGGACCGGCCACTGACGACCGGTGAGCTGGCGATGGTGCAGACCACGATCCGATACCCCGGGCAACGGGACAACTTCGCGGAATGGCGGGTCCGCCCGTCGGTGCGTGACTTCGGGATCCAAGTCGAGTTTGACCCCAGCCGGCTGCCCAGCCAGTGCGTCTACTACTACCGGCCGTCCACTGTTGAGCCGAAGCGAATCCTGGTGTCAGCCGGCAGCACCGACACCATGCAGTTCGCGACCCTCGACCCCACGCCGGGCATCTATGGCGTGCAGTGGGACTGGCCCGAGGCGTGACATCGGCTGAGGCCCACCCGACTGACCGCCATTTCATGCGCCACCCGACACTGGCCCGCTCCAGGGCCGGGCAAAAGGTGAGACTCTTTCGAAACCAGTCGAAACCCCGCTAATGTCCTGCGCACAACCTCGCCCGCCCGGGAAGGAGCCGCAAGCGTGGCACGGCAGATTCCACGAGGCGCAGCATCCAGACTGCTGGTGACAGCGACAATCAGCGCGTTGTGCGCGGGCGCCCTTGCGGCGGCGCAGCCGGCCAGCGATGCGACGGCGAGCCCTGGCGCCACGTACCAGCCGAACGACTACTGCCTCGGGCAGTGCGGCGACATCCTGCCGCCCGGCGCCAACGGCAGCGCCACGTTGACGGAGATCCTGCTCCACCAGACCCTCGGCGCGAAGCCACGGCATTCCGACGACCAGCTCGGGCGGTACGCCAAACTGGCTGACGGCTACCCGACCCTGACCACCGGGACGATCAACGAATTCTTCCTGGACGCGTCGTTCGGGGTGGCCGACAACCAGGTGGAACGGCGGTACACGCCACGCGACGACGTCGTCATCGTTCGGGACAAAACGACGGGCGCCCCCCACATCTACGGCGACACCCGTTCCGGCACCACCTTCGGCGCCGGGTACGCCGCCGCCGAAGACCGGCTCTGGGTCATGGATCTGCTGCGCCGGGTCGGCCGCGGGCAGCTCTCCAGCTACGCGGGCGGCGCGCCGGCGAACCGGGCCCTGGAGCAGGGCTTCTTCGTCACCGCCCCGTACACGGAACAGGAGCTGCAGGACCAGGTCGATCGCGCGGCGGCTCGCGGCGGGGAACGCGGCCAGCTCGCCCTGGCCGACGCGAAGTCCTACCTCGACGGCGTCAACGAGTACATCTCCGACGCCCGTCGCGGCCGCTACTTCCCCGGCGAGTACGTGCTCACCGGCCATATCGACCCGGTGCTCAACATCGGCCAGATCGAGCCGTTCAAGCTCACCGATCTGGTGGTGCTGGCCGCCGTGGTCGGGGCCCAGTTCGGCGCCGGCGGCGGCGGCGAGGTGCAGGCGGCGATCGCCAAACTCGCCTTCCAGGAGCGGTACGGGGCCGAAGCGGGCGAGCGGGCATGGCAGGCCTTCCGCGCCGCGAACGACCCGGAACACGTGCTCACCGTGCACGATGGCTCGTTCCCGTACGGGAAGACGCCGGCGGACCCGCAGGGCCGCGCGATGCCGGACCCGGGATCCGTGGAACAACAGCAGGCAGTCTTCGACGCACAAGGCGGCGCCGCCCGAGCAGGCGGTGACGACGGCGTGCTGCCGGCAGGTCTGCTCAGTGAATCCGGCGGCATGTCGAACGCCCTCGTGGTCTCCGGAGCGCACACCGAGAGCAGCCATCCGATCGCCGTGTTCGGCCCGCAGACCGGATACTTCGCGCCGCAATTGCTGCTGCTCCAAGAGCTGCAGGGCCCCGGCATCAGCGCTCGTGGCGCCTCGTTCGCGGGGCTGAGCTTCTACGTGTTGCTGGGGCGTGGTCAGGACTACTCGTGGAGCGCCACCAGCGCCGGGCAGGACGTGATCGACACGTACGCGGTCGAACTCTGCGAACCCGGCGGCGGCGCGCCGACCAAGCAGTCGAACCATTACCTGTGGCGGGGCGCGTGCCGGCCGATGCAGGTGATCGAACGGGAGAACTCCTGGAAGCCGACGCTGGCCGACCCGACGCCGGCGGGCTCGTACACCTTGAAAGCGTTCCGCACCGGGTACGGCCCGGTGACCCACCGCGCCACCGTGGACGGCACGCCGGTCGCGTACACCACGCTGCGGTCGAGTTGGCTGCGCGAGATCGACTCGGTGATCGGGTTCCAGATGTTCAACGACCCCGCCGAGATGGGGTCTGTGGCGGCCTTCCAGCACTCGGCCTCACAGATCAACTACACCTTCAACTGGTTCTACGTGAACTCCTCCGACACCGGCTACTACAACTCCGGCGCCAACCCGGTACGCGCCTCGGACGTGGACCCGAGCATGCCGATCGTCTCTGACCCGGCGTACGAGTGGCGGGGCTGGGACCCGTCGGACAACACCGCCGACTACACCCCGTTCCAGGCGCACCCGCACTCGGAGAACCAGGCGTACTACGTGAACTGGAACAACGGCCAGGCGGCCGACTACAGCTCCGGCGGGTACGACAAGTCCGCGGTGCACCGGGTTGACCTGCTCGACCGCCGGGTCAAGGCTCTGATCGCCGACGGCGGGAAGGTGACTCGCGGCAGCCTGACCAAGGCGATGGCCGAGGCCGGGCTGACCGACCTGCGCGCCGAGCGGCTGCTGCCGAAACTGTTCCGGGTGATCGGCGACGCCGACATCGACGACCCGATCCTCGCTGACGCGGTCGCCGATCTGAAGGCGTGGCACGCCGCCGGCGCTCTCCGTGCGGAAAGCTCACCCGGCAGCAAGCGGTACGCCCACGCCGAAGCGATCCGGGTGCTGGACGCCTGGTGGCCTCGGCTGGTGAAAAGCGTGTTCCAGCCTGGGCTGGGAGAAGCGGCGTACACCGAGATGACCCGGGTGATCGGAGTCAACGAGTCTCCGTCCCGCTGGCAGAACGGGGACGGCACGCGCCACGGCAACGCGCATGCCGGCTCGTCGTTCCAATCCGGCTGGTGGGGATACCTGGACAAGGACATCCGGGGTGTGCTGGGCGACCCGGTGCAAGGGCCGCTTCCGGAGGCGTACTGCGGTGGCGGTGATCGGGCGACGTGCCGCACGGTGCTGTTGGACACGCTGCGCTCGGCCGCGATGGAGCCGGCGGACGAGACGTACCCGGGCGACGCCGACTGCGGCGCTGGCGACGCCTGGTGCGCCGACAGCATCATCCATTCGTCGATGGGCGGGATCACGCACGATCCGATCGGCTGGCAGAACCGTCCCACTTTCCAGCAGGTGGTGGAGTTCCCCTCAGCGCGGCCGTGACGTCAGCCCGGCGGTCAGCCCGGCCCCGACAGTGGCAGCGCCCCCGGCACGGTTTCGGGTCAGACCCGCTGCAGCGCCTGGTGCGGCGCCGCCGGCAGCTCCACGGCCACCGGGTCGGACGGGCGCACCTCGCCGCCCGTGATCACCACGCCCATGATGCCGGCCTTCAAGATCACCGTGCCGTCGTCGGCCCGACCGAGCACCGCCGCCATCAGACCGTCCGCGATCCCGTCCAACTGCTTGCACGGATTCCGCAGCCCGGTCACCTCGACCACGGCCTCCTCGCCCAGGCGCAGCCGGGCGCCCACCGGCAGGCCCAGCAGATCGATGCCGCAGGTGGTGATGTTCTCCCCCATCTGGCCGGGCTGCACCACCATGCCCCTGCCGGCGAGTTCGGCGTGCAGCTCGCTGTGGACCAGGTGCACCTGGCGCAGGTTCGGCTGGTGGGGGTCACGGGCCACGTGGCTGCGGTGCTTGACGGTCGTCCCCGCGTGAGCGTCGCCCTCCACGCCGAGGCCCGCGAGCAGCCGGACGCTCTGCTGGTTCGGCTTGCTGAACGTGTGGGTTCCGCTTCGGCTCACCGCCACCACCGTGCCGGCTGCCGGTTGCTGCTCGGGTGCCATCACGCCGCCCTCCGCTGTGCCGCTGGGCCCTCGCTGCCGCCAGTTCACGTCTGCCGGACGTGCCGGTTGAGATGGCGCCCGTTGAGGTGACCGGGATCAAACGTACCCGGCCGCGGGGTCGCTCACCGTGACGTGTCTGGCCAGCAGCTGCTGGCGCCATGTGCGATCCGGCGCACCGCTGGATAAACGGCGCGCTGCCGTAGTGCGATGCCTTTGTCTTTCATACGATCGGTTCGGTGGTGAGGTGCTCGCGGCCCCGCTGATGACGAGGAGCTCGACATGACCACGACCGCGTCCCGGTCAGGCGCTCCGCCCACGGTCCCCGCCGGTTGGTGGCTCGGCTCGGTGGCTGAGCTTCGGCGGGACATGTTGGGAACTTTCGAGCGGGCCCGCCGCGACCACGGCGATGTGGTGCGTTTCCAGGTGGGGCCGGCGGCGCTCAAGGGTGAGGTCTACGCCGTGTTTCACCCCGACGCGGTGCAGCAGATCATGGGCGGCCAGTGGCAGGCGTACCGCAAAGACACCAGGTTCTACCAGGAGATTCGGCGTGCGCTGGGCGATGGCTTGCTGACCAGTCAAGACGAAGCCTGGGTACGCCAGAAGCGATTCCTGCAGCCCCTGTTCACCGTGAAGCGGGTGAACGGCTACGCCGACGCGATGGCCGACGAGGCGGCTCGATTGGCAGCCGAGTGGCGCCAGCGGGCCGACCAGCAGGGCCCAGGCACGAACATCGACCTGTACGACGAGATCATGCGGCTGACCCTGCGGGTGGTGCTGCGGATCCTGTTCGGTGAGGACGCCGAGCGGGCGCACCCGGTGGTGCGTGCCGCGTTTCCGGTGGTCGCGAAGTCGATACGGGGCCGGGCCTTCTCCCCGATCCGAACGCCACTGAGCTGGCCCACCGCCGCCAACCGGCGCACGCAGCAGGCACAGGATCAGCTTCTCGACGTCTGCTCCGAGATCATCGCTCGACGGCGGGGCGATGGCCGACGCCGGGACGATTTCCTGGGCCTGCTGCTGGCTGCCCGTGACGGCGACGAGGCGCTGACTGACCAGGAGGTGCTGGAGCAGGTGGCCGTGTTCCTGCTCGCCGGCCACGACACCACTGCCACCGCGCTCACCATGACGCTGTGGCTGCTCAGCCAGCATCCAGAGGCGCAGCGTCGGCTCCGCGACGAGATCGCCCGGGTGCTCGGCGATCGGACGCCGGCCGCCGAGGACATGCGCGAGCTGACGTACCTGACCATGGCGCTGAAGGAAGGCATGCGGCTCTACCCGTCCGCGCCGGTGATCGGCCGTCGTTCCACGCTGGACAGTGAGATCTGCGGCTGGGACGTGCCCGCCGGCGTGGACATCGCCACGGTGCCCTGGGTGATTCACCGGCATCCCGATTTGTGGGACGCTCCCGAGCGTTTCGATCCGGAGCGGTTCACCCCTGAGCGCGAGAAGGCCCGTCATCGGTACGCGTGGTTCCCGTTCGGCGGTGGCCCACGCGCCTGCATCGGGCAGCACTTCTCGATGCTGGAGTCAGTGATCGCGCTGGCGAGCTTGACCCGGGGGTTTCACATCGAGTCACCGGCTCGGGACGTGCCCGTGGAAATGCACGTCACACTACGCCCGAGCGGCCCGGTGCCGGCGCAGCTGCACCCGATCGACTGACCGCGCACGCGGCGTCACCCGCGGTTTCAGAACCGTGCCTCACGCTCGGTTTCAGGTCGGAGACGACGGTCCGCGAACGGGCGCGGCGAACTCTCACTGACTACGCTGCGGCCGGTCGGGTTTGACCTGACGGAGATGCGCCTTAATAGTGATCTTGAGCGATGGAGGACAACCGGGACAGGAGGCGCCAGTGACACAGCCGAAGGAGCAGCGATGAGCGTACGAACCATCACGCATGCCAGCTTTGTGGTGACCCGCAGTTATCCCGCGCCCCCCGCACGGGTGTTCACCGCGTTCGCCGACCCCAAAGCCAAGAACCAGTGGTTTCTCGGTCCCGACACGTGGGAGCGTTCCACACACCAACTCGATTTCCGGGTCGGCGGACGAGAGCGCCTCAGTGGAGGTCCGGCATCCGGCCCGGTGCACACGTACCAGGGGCGCTACCAGGACATCGTGCCGGACGAGCGGATCGTGCTCACGTACGAGATGCATCTCAACGAAACCCGGGCCTCGGTGTCGCTTGCGACCCTGGAGTTCACCCCGACCCCGGACGGCGGCACCCGCTTGGTCTACACCGAGCAGGGCGCGTTCCTGGATGGCATTGAGAGTCCCACCGCCCGCGAGCAAGGGACCGCTGACCTGCTGAACGCTCTTGGTGAGTACCTGCGGCGCAGCGCCGAGTAAGCCTCTCGTCCGACCCCCGCACCCGTCGAGGCCCCGGCGCCACCACACCGCCTGCCACCCTCACGCTGCCCCACTCCCGCGCTGCCCGTTCCCGCGCTGGCCATTATTTCCTTCGGCGCGACGGCACTTGAGGTTTCGCCCGCCACAGGCATGTCCCTCCTGCCAGCGTGCTGTGCTCTGAGCAAGGGCCTCCTGACTACTCGTTAGTGAGCTATTAGCGGCCGCATCCATTCTGGGAACGCCCATAACCGCTGCCACGAGTTAGCCCGACGCCCCGATGGCCACAAGCCAGGCGCCCGGCCGGCCCAGCGACAGCCACCCAGAGACAGCCGAGGTCCGAGCCACCAGCTCCGAGACGCGCCATGTATCTGCTTTGTATCCGCCCTCCTTTGGATGCCTCGTAGCTGACAGCTCCTCTTGGAGGAGGAACGGATGCGAGACAGGTCTCCTCACGACC
>JBOGDL010000419.1:0-3574 GCA_050701815.1 Micromonosporaceae bacterium
CCAGGTCGTTCGCGCGCCAGTCGCCCGCGCCCGACACCAGGGCGTAGTCGAAGTCGTGGGTCCAGTGCTGAAGTTGAAACGCGCTGCCGTCCGGCGCCCGGCGCAGCGGCGGGTCCAGCCACACCCCCGACGGCCAGCCGGTGCAGGAACGCATCAGGGACAGGTGCAACCCGCCCTCGGGGTCGATCGCGAACCCGGGCGTCCCGTAGCTGAGCACGCCGACCGTGTGATCATCAAGCACGGTGGTCGCGGCCTGATCTGACACGCCCGCCTCGGGGGCCGGCGCGACCCGGTCCGCCACCGGCCCCGCTGTGACCGCCCACGCCTCGGCGCGGGTCGCGAAATCTTCCGCCAGGGCCGCGATCTCCGCTCGCAACGCGTCCTCGTCTGCCCCGGCCACGACCACCGCCGGCAGCGCTCGCGCATCCCGCAGGTCGGCGTTGGGCGCCCAGCTGTGTTCCACGGGCGCCTCAGCCGGGGTGAGCACCCGAGCCGCGCCCCGCTCGTCGAGTTGCCGTTTCAGCTCGTCCCGGCTGGCCTGGCCGGCGCCTTGCAACAGCTGCGCCGCGAACGGGTTGACGTCCGGGCCACCGAGCACGATCCGCAGATCGGGCAGGTTGGAGTCGACCTTCAGGGCGCCGTACCGAGCCCCGTCCGCGGTGGACGTGGTGGCGGTGACCCCCGCCTTGGCCAGCGCGATCACCAGGTCCCGCACATGGCGGCCGGCGTTGTCGGCGTCACCGGCCACCACTTCGGCGATCGCGAACGCGGCCCGCCCCAGCGCCGCGCCCGACGGGTCGCGCAGCCGCCACCGTGCGGTGCTGCTCAGCGCGAAGAACGTGTTCGCCGGGTTGTCAAGCGTCCACGGCGCGGCAGCCACATCCGACTCGGGCCACCCGAAACCGCGGGCGATCACCGCGCCCGCCACCTCGGAGACCGGCCGTGCGCCTGGCACGTCCACCCCGAACTTCACCCGGAGCAGCTGGTCGGCGCCGGTGAAGTCCAACACCCTGGTACGCATGTCGAGCCGATCCAGCCCGCGCCACAGCGTGATCAGCTGCTGGTACCGGACGGCGCCGACAGTGCCGTCCACCACGATCCGCTCTCCCGCCGCGGAGCGCTGCACCGTCACCGACTCGGCCGGCTTGGCGGAAGAGCTGATCACCTCGCCGTTCGGCACCAGGTGCCACGGGCCCTCGCCGAACTCCGGGTGCTTGGAGTACTCGTCATACGCCCGAAGCTCGTTGCCCAGGGCGCCGTCGCGGAGTAACTCACGCCCGGTGACGACTTCCCGGATGCTGCGGAGCCCGCCGCCCCGGGCCGGGTCCGCGGTCACCTCGAAGAACTCGTTCGAGATCCGCGGGTCTGCGTCCGGCTCGCCGGAAGCGCGCCACCTCTGCTCTGAGGGCGTGTCCGTGGCCGGCAGCAGCCGCCAGGTGCGCCAACCCATGCTGGGCACGTCCCGCGCCACGAAGGCCAACGACACCTGACGATCCGATTCCGCTTCGACCAGCAACGGGACGTCAGCGCCGGAATCATCGACCAATCGCAGCGCCGGCGCCTCCGACTGCAGTTCGACCGTCGCGCGGACCAGGTCGGTGCGTGGGAACGCCAATGTGTTGAACACCGTCAGCGCCCAGCCGGCGGCGCCAGCGCCGGCTTCCGCGTCCGCGTCCGCATCGGCGTCGGCGTCGGCGTCGGACCCAGCGGAGCTGCCCGCCGAGCCGGCCGTGTCGATCCGGGCCAGGATCGCGGTGAGCGCGTTGTCCCGCACCTCAGCGGCCAGGTCGTGCGCTTCCCGCCACCCGGTCACCAGGTCGATGTAGACCTGATCGGACTCCGACCCGGTGATCCCGTCGTGGTGCGCCCCGTACGCCAGCTGCCGCCACACCTTGTCCAGCGCGGCTTCCGGGTAGCCGCCTTCCCCGAGCAGTGATGCGAAGGTCGCCAGCTTCTCCGCGTCCGTGGCAGCGACCTCAGCGGCGCGCTGCGCCTGCTTGGTGTCGATGTAGGAGACATCCTTGCCGGTGTAGATCGGGTTCATGTCCCGGGTCTGCGGGCTGGCCCCCGCGCCTCGGGAGTCCAGCTCCGCGCGTACCGCGTGGAAGAATTCCCGGGGCACGGCGCAGGCGAACCGGGGCCACACGTAGCGGGAGTTCCAGCTCCGGTGCACCTGGGTGACCCACTTGTTGGGCGGGGTGAAGTCGCCGCCCACCGGCAGCAGCAGGTTCTTGGTGGCCGCTGCCGGCTGCAAGGTCTGAAACAGCTGGTACGCGCGCTGTTGGGCGTCCTCGAGCGTGGGCGCGGAGTCCAGCTCCCAACCGGCGCCGTAGTGGTACGGCATGTAGTGGGTGAGCACCCCGCGCCCGGACGGGGACAGCCATTCGAACTCGGCGGGGAACTGCATGTCGCGGATGTCCCCGCCCACCTTGTCGTGCTTGCTGAGCATCGGGCCCCACTGGTGGTACGGCCCCCGCGCCCATGACGAGCTGGACATCCCCGCGTCGGCGACCAGCCCCGGGAACTGCGGGTCGTGCCCGAACACGTCCAGCTGCCAGGCGGTTTGCGGGTCGGCGCCCATGATGTCGCGCTGGTAGCCGACCCCGTACACCAGGTTGCGGATCGTGGTCTCAGACCCGGTGAGGTTGGTGTTCGGCTCGTTGTACGCGCCGCCCATCACCTCCACCCGGCCCGCCGCGATCAACTCCCGCAGCAGCTGCCGGCACTCCGGGCGGGTGTCCCAGAACGGCTTCAGGTAGTCGACCTCGGCCAGCACGAACTTGTAATCGGGGTCGACCAGCGCGAGGTCCAGGTGCGCCCGTACCAGGTTGAATCCGTTGTGTTCGAACACCGGACGGGTGCTGCCGTCGTTGCCTTGAAGATCCCAGGTCTGGGTGTACGCCGCCTGCGTGTTCCACCACACCGGGTCGTAGTGGAAGTGCGAGACCATGTGCATGGTCCAGCCCGGTTCGGCCACCGTGATCCGGGCTGACCTGCGCACCGCCGGCGCCCCAGGGCCGTGCGCGCGTGCCGCGATCGAGATCTCGCTGCCGGGCGGCGCCTCGCACTGGAACGGCACCTCGACCACAGCCTCACCGTCGCCACCGGGCAGTGACACGGCGCCGTGCACCCCGTCGCCGGTCACCTCGATGCTCAACGGGCCGTCAATCGCGGCGCGTTCCACCGTCACTCGCGCCACTTGGCAGGGCTGCGCTTGCGTGCCGACGAACAGGTCGGTCCCCACAACCGACACGATCTGAACAGTCACGGTTCTCCTCAGGCGTGTGGCAGGTGTGCCCACGCTACGGTGCTCACGAGCCCGTGCGCGAGAGCTGATCACCACAAGTCGGGGCCGATGAGTCGAAACTGTGACAGCGACCCGGGATCGCCAACACGCGGCTGACCCACGTGACCGCCGCATCTTGACGGGCTCTCCGGCCGGGGTTGCTCAACGCGCGCGCAGCAGGTCCAGGATCTGCTGATGCGGGGCCGCGTAAGCGACCCGGCCCCGAAAGCCCACCGTGGTGCGCGCCATGAACAACGAGTTCAGCAGCGCCTCCTCGGTGGCCTCCAT
>JBOGDL010000420.1:0-10189 GCA_050701815.1 Micromonosporaceae bacterium
AGTGTGAGCGTGCCCGCGTTACGGGCGGGCGCCGACGAGCTGACGGCGATGGCGCCGCGGGTGATGGAGGCCGCTGCCGAATTGTCAGAGCAGCTCGGGCACCAGTCGCGGGTGGAGTAGCGCGTGATGTGCCAGATCGGGGTGCTCCTGTCCGACCTTGCCGCCGGGCTGGTGGGCGGGCTGGGGATGGCGCCGGCGCTGTCAGCGGGTGACGACGTCGCGATGGCTCAAGCCACCCACGGTTCGGCGCCGGACATCGCCGGGACCGGCGCCGCCAACCCGTACGCGATGATCATGTCGGTGCAGATGCTGCTGGAGTGGCTCGGGCACAAGCACCACGACGCCCAGCTCACCGCTGCGGCGCGGCACATCCGCGACGCTGCCGAACGTGCGCTCGCCACCCCGGAACACCGCACTCCCGACCTGGGTGGCGCGGCGAGCACCAGCCAGATGGGCGCCGCCATCATCCAAGCGTTGTGACAGCGGCGCCCCTGCTCAGGCCGCTCGGCTGGGGACTGTGAAACACGAGCCCCCTAGCTGGTGGGCGGCTGTTCGTCGTCTTCGGGCCAGGCGTGATCCGGGACCCCCGGTGTCGGGTCGCGGGAGACGTCAAAGCTCGGCGGCACGCCGTCCTCCCGCAAATGTCCTGGACGGCCCGGTGTGGGGTCCTTCGAAACGTCGATCCAGCTGCGATCGGGCTTGAATTCGCGAGACTCGTCAGTCATTCGTCGGATGGTATCTCGCGGCGCCCGCAACGCCTCCACCACGAGCTGACCGTGGCCCGCCGAGTCCGCGCCTCACAGGTCAGGCGGGCCCTGCTCGACCCGGCGCAACACCGGTTCCAGCCGGTAGAACTGATCGCTGTCCTGGAGCTGCCGCTCGTCCCACCAGGTGGCGCCGGCGTCGCGCAGCGGCCCGATCAGATCACGCGCCTTCGCCTTGTCGCCGGGGCTGACCCCGCCGACGACGATCTCGAAGGGCCTGCCAGCCGCTTCGCCCGTGCCAGCTGCTTCGCCCGTGCCGGCTGCTTTGTCCGTGCCGGCCGCTTCGTCGCGGTGCCGCTGGACGTAGCTGACCAGGTCACGGAGCTGGTCCACCGGCGGGGGATGGCCATGTTTGGCGTCCGCGAACAGCGGGACCGCGCCGTCCCAACGGGCGGCGCGACGCATCGGCGGGCGGGCCGGCCAGAACCCCGCCACCCACACCGGCGGGCGTGGGCGCTGCACGGTGCCGGGGCGCAAGGCCACGTCCTCGACGTGGTAGTGCTGCCCGTGGTGCGTCACCGGCTCGCCTGACCAGAAGCGGTGCAGCAGGTCCAAGCCCTCGTCCAGGCGTTGCGCCAGCACCACCGGGTCGGTGGTGTCGTGGAAGCTGCCGTACTCGTGTTCGATCGGCCCGCCCAGACCGGCGCCGAAGATCACCCTGCCGCCGGTCAGATTGTCCAGGGTGGCCACCTGCCGGGCGAGTTGCTGCGGGCGTCTCCGTGCCGGCGGAGTGACCAGCGTGCCCAGCCGGATCCGCGAGGTCGCCAACGCGGCGGCGGTCAGCAACATCCACGGGTCGCCGAACGGCAAGCTGTATCGCTTGTACGCGAGGTGATCCCAGACGAACAGCCCGTCCCAGCCCGCCTGCTCCGCGGTCGCGGCCAGCGCGGCGACGGTCCTGGCGTCGGCGAAGTCCCCGAAGTTCGGGATGTTGATCGAATAGCGCATCTCGGCATAGTGCCTCCGCCGCGACAGTCACCGCAATCAAGAGAGCCACTGGTCCCTCCGCGTCTCCCTCCGCGCACGAGTGCTCACCCGGGGCACCGTGAATAGCCGGCATTCACGGTCGCGGTCCCATGGTGTGGGCAGTGGTTGACCGCGTTCATAGATGTTCTTTTTTATAGGATCTATGGAATCGCCGGTGAGCACGGCCCCCGACCGATCTGCTTTGACTGATCGGGTCTACGAGCTGCTGAAGACCCGGGTCATCACCCTGGAGCTGGGGCCGGGCACCCGATTGAACGCGGACCGGCTCGCCGCCGAGCTGGACGTGAGCCCCACCCCGGTGCGGGAGGCGCTGAACCGGCTGTCCGCCGAGGGCATGGTCACGGTCGCCCCGTACCGCGGATTTCGGGTCTCCGAGCTGCTCAGCCACCAGGATCTGGTGCTGTTGTTGCAGGCTCGTCTGGTCATCGAACAAGCGGCGGTGGCGCAGGCCGCCGCGGTCCGCGACAAGGCCACGATGGAACACCTCACCGCCCTGGTGGCCCGGATGGACGAGCTGTCTTCGGCCGAGCCGCTGGACGTGAAGGCGTTCAACGCCGCCGACGCGTCATTTCACCGGCTCACCGTGGCGGCGTCCGGGAACCGGTTCCTGCTGCAGGCGTTCGACTCCCTGCATGTGCACGTCCAGATCGCCAGGCACTACCAGGGGCGGTCGGTCGCGGAGGGCCGCCGCGCGAACGAGGAGCACGCCCGGCTGCTGGCCGCCCTGTCGAGCGGCGACGGCGAAGCGGCCTCCCGAGAGGCGGGCGCGCACATCGACGGGGTGCTGTCCCGGCTGGAAGTGATCCTGGCGGCCCGCGCCGGGGGCCCGACCAGCGAGGGAGCTGCCGTATGACGGACCCGCGAGCCGTGGCCCCGGTGGCGGAAGTCGTGGCCGACCTGTTGGCGCAGGCCGGGGTGCGGCGGGCCTACACCGTGCCGGGTGAGAGTTTCCTGCCGCTGATCGAAGCGATCGCGTCGCACCCTCAATTACGTCTGATCTCGACCCGGCACGAAAGCGGCGCCGCCTTCATGGCCGAAGCGGACGGGAAGCTGACCGGCCAGCCCGCGGTCGTGATGGCCACCCGAGCCGTGGGCGCCGCCAACCTGTCCATCGGTTTGCACACCGCGCGTCAGGACAGCACCCCGATGCTCGCCCTGCTGGGGCAGGTCGAGACCGAGCATCTCGGCAAAGAAGCGTTCCAAGAGGTCGACCTGCCCGCCTTCCTGGACGAGGTCACCGTCTCCGCGACCACCGTCACCCGTGCCGACCGGGTGGCATCGGAGGTGGCGCGGGCCCTGGTCAGCGCGACGTCCGGCAGGCCCGGCCCGGCGGCGGTCGCGTTGCCGTCGGATGTCCTGGAGGGAAAGGCGCCGACGCAGTCGCCTCTGGTCTCGGCGCCGCCCCGGCCCGCTGCCTCAGCGGCGGATGTCGACGCGGTCGCGCGTCTGCTCGCCGAGGCGAAGCGGCCAGTGGCGATCGCGGGGCAAGGCAGCGACCACGCCACGCTGACCGCTTTCGCTGAGGCGTACGGGGTGGGGATGTACGCGGCGTTCCGGCGCCAGGACTGCTTCCCGAACGACCACGAGCACTACCTGGGACACCTGACCCTGGGCACCGCCGCCCCGGTGCTGGAGAGCCTGCGGCAGGCGGATCTGGTGCTCGTGCTGGGCGAGCGGTTGGACGAAGTCACCACCCAGACCTACCAGCTGCCGTCCGAGCGCAGCCGGTTGGTCCACGTGCACCGCGATCCCGCCGTGCTGGGGCGCCACCAGCGGGTGGATCTGGCCCTGGTCGCGGACTCGACGGATCTGTGCCGGAGGCTGGTCGAGCTGGCGCCGGGCGCGGCCCGCAGCGCTCTGCCAAGCAGCGCCGGGCCGAGCACGCCAGCCAGCTCAGGGCCAGGCAGCACAGGGCCAGACAGCACAGCCGGGTCAGGGCCAGACGGCGCCGCCGGCACGGGCTGGTGGCGGGCGGGTCACGCCGCCTACCTCGACGCCGCCCGGTCTGCGGGCCTGCCGGACCCGGACGGGCGGCTGCACCCTGGACGCGCGATCAGCGCGGTGCTGGACGCGGCGCCGAAAGGCACGGTGGTCGCCAACGACGCCGGCAACTTCTCCGTCTTCCTGCACCGGCAGTGGGCGTTCCACGAGCCGCGCACCCAGGCGGCGCCGGTCTCCGGCGCCATGGGGTACGCCGTTCCCGGCGCGATCGGCGCCGCGCTGGCCAGGCCCGACCGGCCGGTGCTCGGGGTGGCTGGCGACGGTGGCTTCCTGATGACCGCGCACGAGCTGGAAACCGCGACCAGGCTCGGCGTGGGCATCAAGATGCTGGTGCTGCAGAACGGGCTCTACGGAACCATCGCGATGCACCAGGCCCGCTCCGGACTGTCGGTGAGTGGCTGCGACATCGGGGCGGCTGATCTGGCCGGCCTGGCCCGGTCGCTGGGCGCCAACGCCTGGGAGTGCACAGAGGAGAGCCAGCTCGCGGACGCCGCCGCGGAACTGATGAGACAGGACGGGCCAGCCGTCATGGTGGTGCGCACCCACCCTGACGTGATCGCACCGGGAACGTCCCTGGCCGGCCTGCGCGGAAACAGCAGTGACAGGAGCACCTCATGAACGATTCATCGGCTGCGCCCCCCGAATCCGGCGCGCACTCGGAGCAACTCGCCCACTCGGAGCGGCTCGCCGCGCTGGGGCTGACGTTGCCGACGCCTGCCGAGCCGGCGTACGACTACACCCCGGCACGCCGGGAGGGCACGATCCTCTACGTCTCCGGGCAGCTCCCCAAGGAAGACGGCGAGGTGCGCATCACCGGCCGCTGCGGTGACGGCGTCAATGTCGAAACCGCGCAGCGCGCAGCCGAGGTCTGCACGCTGCAGGGCGTGGCCTGCGCCGCCGCGGAGGCAGGGGGCATCGACCGGCTGGACGGGGTGCTCCGGGTCACCGGGTTCGTGGCGTCGGCGCCCGACTTCCACCAGCAGCCCGCGGTGATCAACTCAGCCAGCAGGTTGCTGCGACAGATATTCGGCGAACGGGGGCGACACGCCCGGTCCGCGGTGGGGGTGGCGGCGCTTCCGTGGGCGTCGCCGGTGGAGCTGGAGTTCCTCTTCACGGTGCGCTGAGACATGACAAGCGGTCAACGCTGATCGCTGACAAACAACGGGGCGAGCCAGGCTCGCTCACACAACACCATCGCGACCGCGATCAAGGCGATGCCGCAATGACGGTCGCGTGTCGGTCCTCAACCGAACCATGACGCACATCGGTTCTCACCGAACCTTTGACGAACGACAGGAGTGACCATGGCCAGACGCCGAGCGACACCAGCGATTCTGGTGGCATCGGTCCTGATCCTCGGGGCGTGTTCCTCGGTAGATCAGCCTGATGGCGGGAAGGGCGCTGCCGGGGGTATCGAGCCCGGCCCGGTTGCCGGAAAGCAGGACCTCTACGGCCCCGCCCCCGAGAACGCGTCCAAGGGCGGCAAGCTGACCGTGGCCTCGCTGACCGAGCCGCCGTCGCTGGACCCGTACCACCAGGCGGCTGATTCCCGGATCCAGTACACGTCCCTGATGTACCAGGGGCTGATGTTCGAGAGCGCAACTGGCGGCGCCATCCCGCTGCTGGCCGAAGACATGAACGTCTCCGAGGACGGGTTGACGTACACCTTCCCGTTGCGGGAAGGCGTCACGTTCCACGACGGCTCGAAGATGACGTCCGAGGATGTCAAGTACAGCTACGACTACATCCGGGATGCGAAGAACGGCTCGCCCGGCGCCGGGGACTTCCAGTCGATCGAGAAGATCTCCGCCCCCGACCCCGGCACCGTCGAGTTCCAGCTCTCGGAGCCGAACGCCGCGCTGCCGATGACGCTGACCAACAAGTACGGCGGCGTGGTGCCCTCCGGCTACTTCGACGACCCGGACGCGAAGAAGCAGCTCAACGAGGAGAGCGTCGGCACCGGCCCGTACCAGCTGAAAGAACTGAAAAAGAACAGTTCGCTGACGCTGCGGCGCAATCAGGACTACTGGGACGACGCGGCGCCCTACCTGGACGAGCTGGTGTTCCAGTTCATGCCGACCAGCGCCGCGATCGTGGTCGCGTTGCAGAACGGCCGGGTGGACATGGCGTCGCTGCCCCGGATCCAGGACGCCCGGCAGTTGCAGGGCGAGAAGGACATCAAGCTGGAGGAGTTCCCGTCGCTGAACCAGAAGGCGCTGGACCTCGACAGCAACATGAAGCCGCTGGACGACGTGCGGGTGCGGCGAGCGATCGCCTCCGCCCTCGACAAGCGTGAGATCGCGCAGGCGGCGGCGCCTGACCAGCACCAGGTGCTGGGAACCATGGTCGACGGGATGCAGGAGCAGTGGGGGCTTCCGATAGATGAGGTCCCGTACCAGAAGACCGATGTGAAGGGCGCCAAGAAGCTGCTCAAGGCGGCCGGCCACCCGAACGGTTTCGAGATCAAGCTGACCATCATCAACGGGTACGACTGGATGGACCCGGCGGCGGTGGCCATCACCCAGCAGCTCAAGAAGGTCGGGATCACGGTGAAGACCAGCAAGGTCGAGCTGGGCACCTGGATCGAGAACTTCCAGTCCGGGAACATGGGCTTCACGCTGAACGACTGGGGCACCCAGCCGGACCCGAGCCTGCTCTTCTACCGGCACTTCCACGCCAAGCCCGAAGGCTCGGACTTCCGCAACTGGAAGAACGACAAGGCCAGCGAGCTGCTGGACAAGGGCATCGCCACCGCTGAGATGGGCGATCGTGCCGCCATCTACCGGGACTTCCAGAAAGAGATGGCGAACACCGTGCCCACGTACATGATCTACAGCCCGAATTACGTGGTCGCCATGAACAAGCGGGTGCGGAACTACGTGCAGCACCCGACCGGGTGGTACTTCGGCCTGGCGCAGACCCACGTCGCGAGCTAGGGCTGCTTGTGACCGGAATGTTGGTGCGCAGGGGCGCGGCCTCCGCAGTGACCGCGCTCCTCGCCACCCTCGTGGTGTTCCTCCTGGTGCGAGCGGTGCCGGGGGACGTGGTGCAGCAGATGTTGGGGCAGACCGACGATCCCGCCGCGGCGCGGTCGTTGCGGGCCTTCTTCGGGATGGACCGGCCCCTGCACCTGCAGTACTGGGACTGGCTCTGGGCAGCGCTGCACGGTGACCTGGGCAGCTCGTGGGTGTCCGGTCACCCGGTGTCCGGGATGGTGGGGCGAGCCCTGCTGGTGACCCTGGAGCTGACCTTCCTGACGCTGCTCACCGCCACCCTGATCGGGGTGCCGCTGGGGCTGATCGCGGGGATCCGGGAAGGCCGCTGGGCAGACTCGGTTATCCAGTCAGCCTCAGTGGTGGGGCTGTCCGCGCCGATCTTCTGGCTCGGCGTGATGCTGCTGATCGGGGTGTCAGCGGTGTTCGGCTGGTCGCCGCCGCTGGAGTACCAGTCGCCGGTGGAGAGTTTCGGCGCGAACCTTCAGATGATGGTGCTGCCGGTGCTCAGCCTGTCGATGCTGCAGGCGGCGGCGTACGCCCAGTTCGTGCGACAGGCGGTGGCCTCCGCGACCCGGGAGCAGTACGTGGTGACGGTGCGAGCCAAGGGGTTGCCGGAGCGGCTGGTGCTGTTCAAGCACATCCTGCGCAACATCCTGGTCCAGCTGATCACGTTCAAAGGTCTGCTGGTGATCCAGATCCTGGGCGGGGCGGTGGTGATCGAGTCCGTGTTCGCGCTGCCCGGGCTGGGTCGGCTGCTGCTGACCGCGATCAACGGCCGGGACTACCCGGTGGTGCAGGGCGGGCTGCTGGTGGTGGTGGTGATGGCGTTGCTGGTCAACCTCACGGTGGACGTGCTGTACCGGGCCATCGATCCGCGGCTGAAGGCGGGTGGGTGAGATGGGCGCCCCAGAGACGACCACGCCGAGCCCGCCCACGGGGCCGCCGACCACGCCGCCCGCCGGTGGGGCGCCGGCCGCCGAGGCGCCGCGACGCCAGCGGCTGTCCTGGTGGCAGTGGGTGCGCAAGCATCCGGGCGCCAGCTTGGGATGCGCGTTGAGTTTCGGGTTCCTGCTGGTGGTGGCGGCGCCGGGGTGGTTCGCGCAGATCGACCCCAACCAGATCGACGTGGACGCCGCGCTGGCGCCGCCGTCGGGTGCGCACTGGTTCGGCACCGACGACACCGGGCGGGACATCTTCTCGCGAGTGGCGTACGGGACCCGGGTCACGTTGGGGATCGTGCTCGCCTCGATCCTGCTGTCCGCGGCGTCAGGCGGCATCGCCGGGATGGTCTCCGGGTTCTACGGCAAGAGCCTGGACATGGCGCTCGGACGCGCGGTGGACGTGGTGCTCAGCTTCCCGCCGTTCATCCTCGGCGTGATGGTCACCGGCATCCTGGGGCCCAACACCCGCAACCTGGTGTTGGCGCTGACGGTGATCTACTTCCCGACGTTCTTCCGGATCGGGCGATCCGGGGTGATGACCGAGGCCACGAAGGTGTACGCCGAGGCCGCGTACTCCCTGGGGTATCCGAAGTTCTGGATCCTGGGCCGCCACCTGAGCCGCAACGTGCTGCCCACGCTGTTCGCGCAGTTCATGGTGGTCTTCCCGCTGGCGCTGCAGATCCAAGCCGCGCTGAGCTTCCTCGGCCTCGGGGTGCAACCACCGACCCCGGACTGGGGCAACGTGCTGGAGCAGGGGAAGAACTTCCTGCTGGTGGCGCCGTGGATGTCGTTCTTCCCGGGCATGGCGATCCTGCTGGCCGCGCTGGCGGCGATCCTGCTGGGCCGGGCCGCGCAACGAATGGTGGACGACAGATGACTGAGCGAGAGTTCGGCGCCCTGCTGGACATCGAGGACCTGAGGACCCACTTCCTCACGGACGGGCGCGTGGTGCGCGCCGTCGACAGCGTCTCGTGCAGCGTGGGCGCCGGCGAGATCGTGGCGATCGTGGGGGAGTCGGGTTCCGGCAAGACCGTCACCGGGATGAGCGTGATGCGGCTGCTTGACGCCCGTTCGGTGAAGGTGTCGGACGGGCAGGTGCGGTTGCGAACCCGCGACGGTGAGGTGCGCGACCTCGTCACGCTGTCCGACACCCAGATACGCCGGGTCCGGGGCAGCGAGATCTCCATGATCTTCCAGGACCAGATGACCAGCCTGAACCCGGTCTTCTCCATCGGCGAGCAGATCGTCGAAGGCATCGTCTACCACTCGGGCGCCTCCGCATCGGAGGCCAGGAAGCAAGCCGCGAGCCTGCTTGAGCGGGTGGGGTTGGGCGAAGGCGAACGCCTGCTCAAGCAGTACCCGCACCAACTCTCAGGTGGGATGCGGCAACGCGTCATGATCGCCATCGCGCTGTCGTCGAACCCGCAACTGCTGATCGCGGACGAGCCGACCACCGCGCTGGACGTCACGGTGCAGGCCCAGATCACCGACCTGCTGAAAAGCCTCGCCGCCGAACGTGGCATGGGCGTCGTGTTCATCACCCATGACCTGGCGCTGGTCGCGAAGACCGCCGACCGGGTCTGCGTGATGTACGCCGGCGAGGTGGTCGAAGAGGGGCTCGCCGAGCAGGTCTTCAAACGGCCGCGGCACCCGTACACGACGGCGCTCGCGGGATGCATCCCGCACGGCCCGTCCCAACGCCGGCTGACCCCGATCCCGGGTCACGCCCCTGACCTGTCAGAGGACTTCGTCGGCTGCCGCTTCGCGGCCCGGTGCCAGCACGCGCTGCCGAAGTGCACCGCGGCGCCGATCGAGCTTCGGGCGGTGGGGGACCGGCGATCGGCCAGGTGCGTGCGGGCGGAGGAGCTGACGTGAGCGACCACGAGATCCTGCGTCTGGAAGGCGTCAGCAAATACTTCCCCAGCAAGGGCTCGCTGCTGTCCGGGGGCCGGCAACAGGTGCACGCGGTCGAGCCGATCGACCTCGCCGTGAACCGGGGAGAGTGTCTGGGGATCGTCGGGGAGTCCGGGTCCGGCAAGTCGACACTGGGTCGGCTGGCACTGCGGCTGATCGAGCCGACCCGGGGCCGGATCTTCTACCAGGGCGAGGAGATCTCTTCGATGAACCCGCGGGCGTTGCGCCGGCGCCGGGCCCGAATGCAGATGATCTTCCAGGACCCGTACTCCAGTCTCAACCCGCGGATGTCGATCGGTGAGGCGCTCCGGGAGCCGGTGAAGTTCCATCGCACCGTGCCCGCGCGACAGGTGAACGAGCACGTGGCCGAGCTGCTCACCCGGGTGGGCCTGCGGCCGGACTACGCGCGGCGGTACCCCCGGGCGCTGTCCGGCGGGCAGCGGCAGCGGGTGGCCATCGCGCGGGCGCTGGCGGTACGGCCGTCGCTGGTGGTCGCGGACGAGGCGGTGTCCGCGCTCGACGTGTCGATCCAAGCCGAGATCCTGAACCTGCTGCAGGACATCCGCGAAGAGCAGGAACTGACCAC
>JBOGDL010000421.1:0-3704 GCA_050701815.1 Micromonosporaceae bacterium
CTCGGCGGCCGCCCGGTACGCGGCGACCATGGTCTCGTACGAGGCCCGCCCGGTTCCGGCGATGTCGAACGCGGTGCCGTGATCCACAGAGGTGCGCAGGATCGGAATCCCCGTGGTCACCGACACCGTGCCGTCGAAGTCGTACGTCTTCGCCGCGATGTGCCCGTGGTCGTGGAAGTGGCACAGCACGCCGTGGTATTTGCCGCTCAGCCCGTGGTGGAACACCGTGTCGACCGGCACCGGGCCGGACACGTCCATGCCGCGTGCCTTCGCGGCTTCCACAGCCGGGATCAGCACCGACTGCTCCTCGTCTCCGAAGGCGCCGCTCTCGCCGGCGTGCGGGTTCACCGCCGCGACCGCGAGTCGTGGCTGGTCGTGCCCGAACACCTGCAGCGCCTGGTACGCGTCGTCGATCGCGCTGGTCACCCGCTCCAGGGTGATCTGGTCAAGCGCCTTGCGCAGCGAGGTGTGCCGGGTGGTGAAGAAGATCTTGAGGCCACGTACCAGAAACATCGTGCTGGAGGAGGCAGACCCGGTGAGTTCCGCGAGCAGCTCGGTGTGGCCGAGGTGGCTGGATCCGGCCGCCCACACCGCTTCCTTGTTGATCGGTGAGGTGACCACGGCGTCCACGTCGCCGGACATCGCCAGCGACGTGGCTGTCTCGATGGCACGCAGCGCGGCGCGCCCGCCGCTGGCCTGCACCTCGCCGAATCTCGGCAGCTCCGGGTCGGGCTCGGCGAGATCCAGCACGTCGATCACACCGGGTCGGCTCACGGCGGCGTCCACGCTCGTCACCGGGTTCAGCTCGACCTTGATGCCACACACCTCGGCGGCACGCCGCAGCACTCGGGCGTCCCCGACCGCGATCCCCCTGGCGAGTGGGGACGCGTCGGGCTGGGCCAGCGTGCCGACCACAATCTCCGGGCCGATCCCCGCAGGGTCTCCCAGGGTCACGGCGAGCACGGGACGGGTGTCTTCAGCGCGGTCGTTCACGATCTGCTTCTCTCCCTCGTGGGGTTCTCTGGGCTCGGACGGCGGGGCTGGGATTTGAATCCGAGCCGCGCTGACAACTCTGCCGCGCTGCGGGCGACAGCTGTCGCGATCATGGGTTCCTTCTCGCTCACCCGATCTTTGGGGCCGGCGACCGACAGCGACGCCACCGGCTTGCCCAGGCCGTCCACCACCGGCGCGGCGAGGGTCCAGACGCTGGGCACGGTCTCGCCCCGGTTGTACGCGACCCCGGCTCTGCGCACCTGATCAATCTCGGCAAGCAGGCGTTGCAACATTGTCTCGTCGAAGCCGTCACCGGACTCGCCCCGAGACAACTCCCACAACCTCCGCAGGTACGGCTCGTCCAGGCCGGTCATCAACGCCTTGCCGGAAGCGGAGCCGGAAGCGAGCAGCTGCCGTTGGTTGAGTTGGGTGGCGTACCGCAGCACGTTGACCGACTCGACCTGGTCGATGTGCACGATGCTGTTGCCGACCCGCACCGACAGCACCGTGGTCTCGCCGGTCTGCACGGACAGCGCCTCAAGCTCGGAGCGCGCCAGCCGACGCAGGGTCGAGCCGCGCATCGGCGAAGCCAGCAGCTCGATGCCGGGGCCGAGCCGCAGCAGACCGTCCCGCTCGGTCAGGTATCCGACGCTGAGCAGCCCACCCACCAGGGAATGAACGGAGCTCTTGGGCGCGGCCAGCACGTCCACCAGGTCCGTGAACTTCACGCCGTTCGGTCGCACCGCCACCGTTTCCAGGATCGAGGAGATCCGTCCGACAGTCCGATGTGGCTTTGCCATCACTTCCCACCTTGCTTAAGGCCTGTCCTGGCCGCCGCGCCCTCCACTGTGCCGTCGATCATGCCGTGTCGCGTGTCGAGTCCGAATCCAGCGGGTGGAAGCAGGCGCTGCGCACCCCGCCGGGACGTTCCCGCAACGCCGGCGCCTCGTCCTGGCAACGCTGCGTGGCGCGCCAGCACCGGGTCCGGAATCGACACCCATCCGGCGGCGAGCTCGGGGAAGGCAGATCGCCTTCCAGCGAGATCGGATCCACCTGGTTGGACCACGGTCGCAGCATCGGCACGCTGGAGAGCAACGCCCGGGTGTACGGGTGCGTCGGCTCGGTCAGCACCGTGGCGCTGTCTCCCATCTCGACGATCTTTCCGAGGTACATCACCGCGACCTGGTCCGCGATGTGCCGCACCACCGCCAGGTCGTGCGAGATGAACAGGTACGCCACCCCCAGCTCACGCTGCAGCTCTTTGAGCAGGTTGAGCACCTGAGCCTGGATCGAGACGTCCAGCGCCGAGGTGACCTCGTCGCAGATCAGCAGCTGGGGTCGCAGCGCCAGCGCGCGTGCGATCGAGACCCGTTGCCGCTGCCCGCCGGACAGCTGGTGCGGGAAGCGGTCGGCGTACTCGGGGGCAAGGCCGACCAGGTCCAGCAGCCGGGCCACCTCCTTCGGCCAGCGGCGCCGCGGGCACACGTCGGGGTGGATCAGCCACGGCTCGGAGATGATCTGACCCACGCGGGCGCGCGGGTACAGCGACGCGTACGGGTCCTGGAACACCACCTGCACGCTGCGCCGCAATTCCCGGAGCCGGTCACCCGAGGCGTGCAGCACCCGCTCCCCGGCGAACCTGACCTGCCCGTTCGATGGGGTCTCCAGCCCGACCAGAGTGCGTGCCAGGGTGGACTTTCCGCAGCCGGACTCGCCGACCACCGCCAGGGTGCGGCCAGCGTCCACGGTGAAGCTGACGCCGGCTACCGCGTCGAACCGCCGGCCTCGACCACCGAAGCCGCCGCGACGTTCGGGGAAGCTGGTGACGAGGTCGTCCACCTGCAATAACGGCTCTGTCACGTGACGCCTGCCAATTCCTCGCTGTAGTGGCATGCCGCCTGCTGACCGGGCCGGATGGTCCGGCGTTCGGGCATGGTGGTGCGGCACAAGTCGCGAGCCATCGGACACCTGGGATGGAACGGGCACCCGCTGGGCACGCTGGTCACCGTCGGCGGCGCCCCGCCGATCGCCTCCAGCTCGGTCTGGCTGCCATCGAGCACCGGCGCGGAACGCAACAAACTCCGGGTGTACGGGTGCGCCGGCGCGTCGTACACCTGCTGCACCGGTCCCGACTCGACCACTCGGCCCGCGTACATCACGGCGACCTGGGACGCGATGCTCGCCACCACACCCAGGTCGTGCGAGATGAACAGCACGGCGGTGCGTTCGGCCTGCTGGATGTCCCGCAGCAGCCCCAGGATCTGAGACTGCACCGTCACGTCCAGCGCGGTGGTGGGCTCGTCCGCGATCAGCAGCGCCGGGTCCAACGCCAACGCCATCGCGATCATGACCCGTTGCCGCATCCCGCCGGAGAACTGGTGCGGGTGCTGCTTGGCTCGTTGCGCCGCGTCCGGGATCCGCACCCGCTCCATCAACCGCACCGCGGCGTTTCGGGCTGATCGCCGACCCAACCGCTTGTGCCGGAAGAACATCTCCGCGATCTGACGGCCCACCGTGTGCACCGGGTTCAGCGAGCTCATCGGGTCCTGGAAGATCATCGACATCTGGCTGCCCCGCAGTCTGCGGTAGCCGCGCTCCGGCAGCGACTGGATCTCGCGACCTTGAAACGTGATGGTTCCACGGGAAACCATCGCCGCCGGACCGGGCAGCAGCCCCATCACGGCGAGCGCGGTCATCGTCTTCCCGCTGCC
>JBOGDL010000422.1:0-2895 GCA_050701815.1 Micromonosporaceae bacterium
CGACACGCCGTTGCACTCGGCGTGTCGACAGCACCCCGACGCACCAAGTGGACCTGACTCGAATGTTCTACGTCGACCTGTCGGTAGCCAGCACGCTGGTGCAAGTCGATTGCCGGGTGCTGGTCAGGTCCGGTGATGAGGATTGCCGTTTGTAGCCACGGTGGCGGGCCCGGTCCTCCAGTGCATGAAGAATGGCTCGCCCGAGCCCTCGGCCCCTGGTGCTCCGGTCGTACTCGCATGCGAAGAATCTCGCAGCGTTGCCGATCATTTTCGCGTAGGCCGCCCATGCGATGAGTTCGCCATCGAGTTCACCAACCAGCATGGCTTGCCAAGATCCCGTGGGATCGCGCTAACCAGAAGATCCATTTCAGGTTGGCCTTGAGCAGTGCCGATGGAGGCCTTGTCAAGATCAAGGATGTGGCTATCGAACGTGAAGGCGACATTGAGGTTGGCCGTCCTCCGGGGTTGGCGCCTGGCAGCATGCTGGACGCTGCGTTTGCACTGAACTTGCCCGGTCTGCCGCTGGTGCCCGGACGCTACGAGTGGCGTTTGGAGATCGCCGAGGAGACACGTTTGGCGTCGTTTACCGTACGCCCACCTGGATAGCCGCCGACCTCACGCTGACGTTCGGCGGCAACATCGTCGAGTCTCGCCGAGGCCAGCGCCTCATTCAGGTGGTGCTCGGCGATACCCTGCATGAACGTCCGGTCGGGGAAGTCACCGTCCAGCAGCCTGAGCGGACCCGCCGTCAGTGACAAGTGCTGGGTGAGCTTGTAGAGCGCAAGCCGGTCCGCGTCGAGGCCCTCCACCGCCAACGGCCGGTACTGGGCGTCGGAGTGGCGTAGTCGCAAGAAGACGTGCTCCCACTCGACGTCGAAGTACCGCACCTGCTCGATGTCGATCACGACGGGGTTGCCGTCCCGGTCCACCAGCACATGGTCCAGTCCCAGCTCGCCATGGACGAGCGAGTACTCGGCCCGCGGCTGTATCGCTGCGGCGAGTTCGTGCAGCTGATCCTCCAGCTTGACGCGAGCGCCTGCGATCCTGTGGTCGCGGGATGCCGCCTCGGCGAGACAGCGCAGCGCGAAGTTGAGGGCGGCCTGCTCGCACGAAGCCGCCCGGGATGTGCCCCCTGCGTCGATGTGGGCCACCTTGCCGAATGACGGCGCCCGATGGCGTCGCATCACCGTCAAGGCATCGGCGAGGCGCGCCATCGTCGGTTTGGCGGCGTGCGGGTCGCGGTTGAACAGGCCCATCAGGTCCTCGCCGGGGAGGTCCTCCACTATGGCGAGGTCGGCCGGGTAGTGGGTGCGGTCGCGGTTGGTCAGGTAGATCTCGGGGACCCGCAGCCCGAGCGCCGTCAGCCGCGCGCGGCTGGCCGTGAAGAGGTCGAGTCCGACACCGGGCGAGAACGGGTCGGCGAGGTCACCGTCGCCCTCGGCCACGGGCCAGTAGTTCTCTGACTTCTCCCACAGGTAGACGATCGCCGTCGTGGCGTCGTCCATTGTCAGGCGGTATACGCCCTTCGTGGTGCCGCCGGCGAGTCGCTCGACCGTTTCCAGCCGCCGCCTGGCGCCCAGCGCGGCCCGTGTCGCCGCCGCCAAATCGTCCCGAGTCACTGCCCTGGGCGTCACGTCCACGACCTGCCTCTCGAGGGGACAACGCTGTTCGACTGGATAATTGAGATCATTGAGTGTCAGGGCCGGCACCCCGGAAAGAGGCTGCGTGCGACGCGGTCCGGGCCGCGATCAGGCCACCGCTGTCCATCCCCATGGGCGCGGTCCCCGCTCGCCCCGCAGACAGTCCAAGCGGTACCTCGCCTGTTCGACGATGTCGTGCCGTTCGCTGGCGATTTGCCATGCGAATGTCACCTTGCGTAGCTCACGGATGTCGCGCAGCAGTTCGAATCCTGGCCAGGTGATGACGTCGCGCCCGTAGCGCGAGCGAAATGCCTCCCAGTCTTCGATCGCCACCAGCCCGAACGTGACGTGATCTACGGCGACGGACGCCAAATCCCACTCGGGCGGCCCGTAGGCGAAGCGTTCCAGGTCAAGCAGCACCGGGCCGTCATCGGTCACGGCGACGTTGCCGTCCCAGGCGTCCCCGTGAACAGCGCACCACGGGAGACCGGGCGGAAGCTCTGCGTACCGCTGCTGAAGTGTGTTCAAGCGATCCAGAAGCCACGTGCGGTCCTCAAGCTGAAGAGAGGCGCACTCGGTGATGCGCTCCCGCAACCGGACAAACGGCGATAGCGGAGGGAGGTCGAATGGGGGCGCTGGCAGCGAGTGGAGCGTGCGAAGGAGGAGCGCGAGTTCGACCAGTGAGCCGTCGCGACGGACCAACAGCTCTCGCCAGAATGTGACGGCTCGTCCGTCTACCGCGACTGGTTGATCCACGTCGCCCAACGCCTCGACGACCGGGACGCCGTGGGAGCGGAGCCAACGGGAGACCTTCACTTCTCGTACGGCCGCGTCGAACTGGCCAGGTCGGCTGACTCTCGCGACGACACCGCCTGGAAGCCGGTAGAGCATGTTCTCGCCGGCGCGGATCAACTCAGCCTCGGAGGAGTCCATACCCACTGCGTGGCAGGCCTCCGCGAGCGTCGCGGTCGCCTCATGCACGCTTGTCGCCGAGAACGATGCCGATGCGCTCCCGCAGTTGGACTGCCTTCTGGACCTTGGGGTGCCGGCCGGCGTACCGATGCAACTCCCAGACCTCGTGGAGAGCCCGCCGGGAACGCAGGGCCCCGGCCGAATCCAGCGCCTTTTCCCCAAGTGCCGCCGCATGATCCGGGTCGCCGGTGGCCATCAGCAGGGTGGCAAGCTTCGTCTCGGCCAAGGCCCGCGACCGGGTGTAGCCCGCTCGATGGTGCTCCGCGGCGTAGGCCAGCCGCTG
>JBOGDL010000423.1:0-19388 GCA_050701815.1 Micromonosporaceae bacterium
GGACCGCCGACACGCCCGTGCCCTGGGTAGGCGCGCACTAAGAAGCCCCCGAGGGCCCGCCTCACATATAGGCAGTTCTCAGGGGCTCGCGCCGCTCGGACGCTCGCGATCATGGTCTACGGCTGGGGTCTGGTTCGCGGGTTACGGTCCGGCCGTGGCGTGTTGGCGGGCCGTAGTGTGCGGGGCCGTCCCTCCAAGGTCAAGGGTGCTTCGCATCGCTGCGCGACGGCCTCCGGCCGCCCTTGACCTCGGAGCCTCTACGACCCCTCGGGCCGGCGATAGCCGGGCAGGTGGGGAGCCTGCCCGATGCGGCACGTCCCGCCAACCCCCCACGACCTCATCACTACTCACGGTCCGTACGTGACGCAGGACGGACCTGGAGTCGGCCGGCCTCCCAGCAGAGTAGCTCGGCTGCAGACCGGGTGGCATTAGCTCCGTTTCGGCGGCGAGCGCCAGGTCGACACAGCGACACCGAACACAAGAATCACGAGCAGGATGTCAAGAGGGATCAATAACCATGCCCACCAGCGGCCATCGGGAGGGATGAGCCAAATTAACGGCAATCCGAGGATCACAGTGAAGACAAGACCTACAAAACCGCCCGCAGGGTCTCGTTCAGTCGGTGGTTCGGTACCCAACTGATGTAGCTGCTTTACCTCGTGCTCGATCAGATGAGCCAATGGTTGAGCCGCCTCCTCCAGATTCGGCCGCCCCATTAATGCCTCATAAAGCTTGACGTTCGCTTCGATCGCTGTCCTGAGTCGGGCTACTCGCGACATTTGCACGAGAGTGGCCAGAACGGAGGCAAAGCCGCTAAATGCCCCGCCAACGTCCACGCTGGTTCTCCCTTGTGTAAGCAAACAGTTGCGACACGTACAGCAGCAAAGTACAGCAGCTACAGCGACCAGAGCCCACCACAAGCCACCGAGACTGCCTGGTGGCAGGCGGATGAGACCTGATCCAACTGCACTGCCGGCAGTTCGGGACGAAGAGGCCGTGGGTTCAAATCCCGCCACCCCGACCAACTGATGGCCCTGACCAGCGGAAACGCCGGTCAGGGCTTGATCATTTAGGGTGATAATCGCGCTCACCCCTCGAATCCCCCGAGAGCTCATTCATGTTCCGCCACCGGTTCGCCCCGTCCGCCCGATCGCAGCTATTGCGGGAAGACCTTCCTCGTGACCTGGCAACCTGGTCCTGTGAACGTTGCCGATAGAGGCTTGCCAGTCGACCCGCGACGCCGGGCTACCTCCGGAGATTCGTGAAGAGCCTCTATGGCTATAGACGTCAGCGATGCGGTGTGAGCAATTGTCAATAGTTGTGGAGCGAACCCAACCAGACCGGCTCAGCCTGACACTGGGCACTTTGTGGATGTGGCTGGTGATCATGGAACGTTAGGGGCAGCTAATCCTGTCGCGAAAGGGATCACTTTGAGTAACGAAGGTGTGGCTGCTGCTGGTCGGGGGTGGTTCTGGATGACGGAGCCGCAGCTGCCCGGATCAGCATTGAGGATGCGTGGAATCTGCCCCGCCCCGGTGGTCCCGACGACAACCACCGTCACAGCCAGGGACTGGAGTGTCGTGGTGCTCAGACCAGGTTGGCGCGAACGTCGTTGACGGCGGCGAGGGCGGCTGCCTCGAGTGCGTCGTTTTCTCCCCACAACTTGCGCCACTCGGAATCGTCGCCAGCTACCCGGTCCAGGGCTCGGACGGCCAGTGCAAGCAGCTCGGGTGTTGGCTCGGGCAGGTCGCCAGCCCGGTCGGCGCCGGTGAGAGTCTGGCCCGCGTGGGCTGCCGCTACAGCCGCAGCTGCGGCGATTGCCGCGTTGGCGTCGTCGATTTGGAGGTAGTCCGCGGTGTCGGCGGCGGCTTGGAGCGCTTGCAGGATGAATTGTTCGAGTTGTCCGAGATTGACGTTGTTGAGTTCGACCAGGAAATCTTGGGCGTCGTCGTTGTCGAATACTCCGGTGCCCCATGCACCCATCGGATCTTCCCTTCCATCGGCTCTTGAAGTGGTATGAACCGCTCCGGGCTTGGTAGCGGCTATTTGGGTTGGGTTTCCGCCGTGTTGGGGCGGGTTGTGTTGGGTTGGTGGACGGTTTCGAAGATGGCGGGTGGTAGGTCTGCGGCGCCGCTGTGGGGGCGTCGGTGGTGTGCCGGTCGACGTATTCGAGGGTGGCGATCTCGACCTGGTCGCAGGTTCGCCACAGCTTGCGGGGTCCGATCAGCTCGGTCTTGTAGAGGCCGATGATCGATTCGGCTAGTGCGTTGATGCTCTATAGCCGTCAAGCGGCTTCCGGACGGCTTTGTCGCGCGTCGCGGATAGGGGGGCGCATGGCGGCCCAGAGTTCGCGGGCGAGGAGCCGCTTCATCTCGCCCCGCTGAAACAGGGATAGGAGCTGCTGGTCGATGGTGGACAGCCAACACTCGGGTGCCACACGCGAGCAGCACACCTAACAGCTCATGGGACAGCACCGAGGACTCCACGACGAGCCTCACCCCTGAGGCAGTAAGCAGCCGGGCTGCGTTGACCATCACGGCTCAGCCCGGAGGCTGACGGGACCACTGGCAACGTGGAAGTCCCGGTCGAGCCGGACCCGGCCATCCTCGGCGACGGAGGCGGAGGACAGCCCAAGACCAGTCTTGATCTCGTCACGGGTCAGGAACGGGATACCGAGGCGGCCAGCCGTTGCAGAGGCGATAGTGGTCTTCCCAGCCCCCGGACACCCGGATACGGCGATCGCCACCGGCCGTTCTCTCATCAACATCCGCCGATCCTGGCAGACGGCAAGACGTGCTGTCGACATGCCGAGCGGGAACACACGGCGTCACATGCGGACCCGATCGGCTGGATCGAAGTACTGGCCCCGGGACCATCGCTGCGACCAGCTCAGGGCCCTGAACAGCGGAAACGTTAGTCACGGCTTGATCGTTTAGGGCGGAAATCGCCGCCCGCCCCTCGCTTACCCCGATCACCTGAGCCACCCGCGCCGAACGCGAGCGCACCACCCCGGACCAAACGACACCGGCGACGCACATCGAGGCCAGGAAGTGTGCGGCCTACCGGGTACACCAACCACCCTGCGGATGGTGTCAACCTGTCGACCTGTCTCGGCGTTGCACTGTTTGAACGGGTCGCGTCAACCGGCGGGGTGGTGGGGGTGGACACAACACAGGACTTTCGGGACTTCGTGACCCACTCCCACCCAAGGCTGCTTCGGGCCGCGTACCTGCTCACCGGCAACCAGCACGACGCGGAGGACCTGACGCAGACCGCGTTGGTGAAAGCGGGCTTGGCGTGGCGGCGGATCCAGCGGGTCGACAAACCCGGACGCCTAACGTGCGTCGGGTGCTGGTGAACGCCCACATCTCGCGGTGGCGTGCTCGTTCACGACGCGGCGAGAAGTTGACCGCGGACCCGCCTGCGCTACCGGTGGTGGATGTGGAGTTGGGGCGGTGTGAGGATCGTGACCAGCTCCGTGCCGCTCTCGCCACGCTGTCGCCGCGGCAACGCGCCGTCGTGGTGCTTCGCTACCACGAAGACCTGTCAGTCAACGAGCCGCGAACCTGCTCGAGTGCACCCCGGGAACAGTCAAGACCCTGGCGTCCCGGGCGCTGGCCAAACCCCGAACCCACCTGGAGCCGCAATGCTCGACGACGTGACACCTGACCTGTCCCGGCGGCTGACCGACCTGACTGGTGACATGCAGCCGGCAGGTGACCCGCTGCCAGCTGTGCTCGCAGGGGTGAGCCGGGTGCGGCGCCGTCGGTTCCTGCTGGGCGGCGCAGCGCTTACTGCGACCGCTGCCGCCGGTCTCGCCGGTGGGTGGCGTGCCCTGACCTTCCCCGAGATCCCGGCTGCGACGCCGGACGGGCCGTTCCTCGGCTGGAAACCAGTGAAACCCGTCAACAGCGCCGCGGTTGAAACAGCCAAGAAGGCGTGGGACGACGCAACCGGACACCCCCACACGGACCACCGCGTGTACCGCGGTGACCGGCACGTGACTCGGCTCAGTCGTGATCCTCGCCGCCCGCGACCACCTAGTAGTGCTTCGTTAGGTTGATTTGATCGTGTGGTCGGTGGTGGTGCATGCTGCCGCCTGTGGATCTTGGGGAGGTTGAACGCCTTCGCGGGGATCTGAGCGAGTTCGTCGCTGAGATGTTCGCCTCGTTGAAGCGCAAGGATCAGCGGCGGTGGGGCGACTGCTATCTGCGTGGGCTGATGCTGGATGGGCGGCGTAAGTCGATCCAGCCGATGGCTGGGCGGCTGCCGGATGGCAACATGCAGGCGTTGCAGCAGTTCGTCAGCCAGTCTTCGTGGGATCACGCACCGGTGTTGCGGGCGGTCGCGACGAAGGTGACCCAGGCTGTCGACCCGCAGGCGTGGGTGGTCGACGACACCTCCTTCCCAAAGTCGGGCGATCGGTCGGCGGGTGCGGCCAGGCAGTGGTGCGGGGCGTTGGGTAAGAAGTCGTTGTGCCAGGTGGGGGTGAGTTTGCACGCGGTGACCGACGCTGCCTCCGTCCCGTTGAACTGGCGGTTGTTCCTACCCGCCGAGTGGGCCGATGCGGCCGATGGGCACCGCGTGAAGGCCGGGGTCCCCGACGAGGTCGGCCACTGGGAGAAGTGGCTGCTTGCCCTCGATGCGATCGATGAGGCGCTGGGGTGGGGTCTTGCCGGCCGCCTTGTGGCAGCGGATGCGGGATACGGGCAGAACCACGGCTTCAGGGCGGGGGTGGCCGACCGCGGCCTGGACTACGTCATGGCCGTCCGCGGTGACACCAGCGCGCAGCCCGGTGAGGCGATCCCGACCGCGCCGCGACGAGAAGGGTCGATGGGCGCCCCGCGGCTGCCCCGTTACCGCGATCCGGCCCGCTCCTTGAAAGACCTGGTCATGACCGCCGGACGGCGCCGGCTGCGGCGGTGCGCCTGGCGTCAAGGCAGCAAGGGCGTGATGAGGAGCCGGTTCATGGTGCTACAGGTGCGCCCCGCCGGCGTCGCGGCGAGGAAGGCGGCACGCGAGGCGGCCGGCGGGCGTGCCAGTTGGGATGGCGTGCTGCCCGCTGAGACCTTGATCGCCGAATGGCCGCCCCACGCCGACGAGCCCACCGACTACTGGCTGACCAGCCTGCCCGCCGACACCCCGCCACGGCGCCTGGTGCGGATGGCGAAGATCCGCTGGCGGATTGAGCACGACTACCGCGAACTCAAGCACGGCCTGGGCCTGGACCACTTCGAAGGCCGCACCTGGAACGGCTGGCACCACCACGTCACCCTCACCACCGCCGCCCACGCCTTCCTCACCCTCCGACGCCTGAACCCAAAAGCCCCAGCGCCG
Organism: Micromonosporaceae bacterium; assembly: GCA_050701815.1. GTDB lineage: Bacteria > Actinomycetota > Actinomycetes > Mycobacteriales > Micromonosporaceae > WHSM01. The sequence goes on from JBOGDL010000423.1 coordinate 5,338, forward strand.
GCCTGACCTTCTACCAAGTCCTCCACGCCATGCAGGACCTCCTCTTGTGCTGGACCGGCGCATGCCCCACCTGCCATCGCCACTTACCCCCCACCGACCCGGCACACAGCTACCCACCCGGAGCAACCTAACGAAGCACTACTAGGTCAGCCCAGGCTGGCGATGCTCACCGGATCACCCGGCGACCCTCACGACGGGACGGTGTGGTTGCGTGCGGACCGGCCCGCCCCGGACCCGGTGACGACCAAGGCCCTCACCCTGGTCACGTCCCGCATCGGGCCTGGGGTCGGGGAGGTCGCCGGCACTCAGCCAGTGCTCCCTGCTCAGCCAGTGACGCCGACACCCGGCAACAGCAGCCACAGCGCCCTGTCCGGCAGGACGATCCAAAGCGTGTTCGTGATCGCGTTGGCCGCGCCGGGTGTGGAACACATCCGCCGCGATTCGACCGTGGCGGACCAGCGTTGGGGCATGGACACCCCTGGTGGCCCGAAATCCAGGCTGATGATCGAGTCGACATTCCGGGACACTGCGGCCTACCACACCACCTTCTCCGGGTACATCGACGGCGTGGAAGTGTTCACCGCGCCAGGCAGGCGTGGCATCGGCGACCCAGTCCCAGTGCCGGGCGCCTCGACACACCGGAACAACCACCACCTGACGATTCAGATCCCGTCCGGCACTATCGCCAGGATCAAGCCTGGGCTGCTCGCGGTGACACGACACGGCCTGATCGGCAGGGTGGTCGACGTGTCTGGCCGGCGGGTTCGTATCCAGTCGGTCACTGCGCCCGGTTTCACAATGGAAGCTCACAGCGCGATCAGCGACCATCCAGGTGTGGTCGCCGGGACCGGCATGGTGTGATGTTCACACGCGACGACGGTCGTACCACAGACGTGAACCGCGTTGTTGTACGCGACCCGGCGCAACTCGACGCTCCGACCGGCGCCGTCACCGTCGGGTTCGTGACAGGACACGAAGCGAGCCGCATGCGACTACGACTTGCGGCGGATGCCGGCGACGTGGTCCGAATTCTCGTCCGAGTCAGGAGAAACGGCTGAGTGGGAGTCCTCGGCCGGCACCCAGAGCTCCAAGATCGTACGGCCACCTGCCTGCCGAACCGGGTAACGGGCGGCGAACCCGGCCTCCACTGCGAACCGCGTCACGTACCCAGACCCCGACGCCGGCACGTTCCAATCCCTGGCGATCTTGATCGCGTACTCCTCGTTGAGCACCGGGTAGAAAATCGGCTGACCGGGCAGCCGCGGCGGCCACCGTCGCCAACCCGACGCCCTGAGCAGCTCCAGCTCTTCCGGACCGGTCGGACGCCACAAAACCATCGCTGGCAGGCCGGAAACGCTGTCAGTCACCGGGCGAGTGTCGCAGGCTCCGCTCATCCGGTCGCACGGATTAACCCGGGCAGCCGGGACGCTCCGCTGGTGTGGCTCGGGACCACGTACCTCTAACCCAGTAGCGACACGAGTTTGCGGGTGAACCGGTGCATGTGCGGGTCCAGTGTCTCGATCGGCCGCTGCAACACTTGCTGCGGCGTGAGCCATGCGATCGCTTCGAATTCGCCGGTGTCGTACCGCGTGATGTCCTCCCGCGCGGCCGCGACGGTGAACCAGAGGGACACGTCAGTGTGCGGGTGGGCGCCGCGGGCGCCATTGACAGTGAGGAAGCACGGACGGCGCCCGAAGCTGGTCGACGGCGTCGCGGGCACGTGCAGCTCCTCCAGGCATTCGCGCGCCACGGCGTCCCACGGGAACTCGTACGGTTCCACGTGCCCGCCGGTGGGCAGCCACAGCCCCGCCTTGCGGTGCGCCACCAGCAGGAGCTGGTTTCTGGGTTGATCCAGCACGACGAAATAGCTCACCAGATGCTGGGCCGGCAGGTCGGGTTCCCGACCGCGATACAGCGGCGCCCCGCTGGCGATCCAGTCGGCAACGCGTGCCAGGTCAGCGGTCTCTCTGGCGTCCCACGGGTGAATCGCCTGGAGCAGCCCCAGCAGCTCTGCGCGCGCTTCCGCGTCGACAGATCCTGGGTCGGCGTTGTCAGCCTCGGCGCTCGTCACCCCGCTGATTGTCGCAAAGCGGCAGGGCGGCTGAGCCGCGGCAGCGCCTTCACGTGGCCCCTGTGACGGTCTGGTACGCCGTCAGCAGGGCTTGCGCCTTGACCATCGTCTCGGCGAACTCCTGCTCCGGGTCGGAGCCCACCACGATGGCGCCGCCGGCGCCGATGCGCACCCCGTCCGGGGTGGCGACCGCGGTGCGGATCACGATGCTGAGATCGGCGCCACCGCTGAGGCCGAAGTAGCCCAGCGTCCCGGAGTAGACCCCGCGCGGGGCGGCTTCCAGGCGATCGATGATCTCCATGGTGCGAAGCTTCGGGGCGCCGGTCATCGAGCCACCGGGGAAACAGGTGCGCACGCAGTCGACCGGGCTCATCGTGGGCGCCAGGCGGCCTCGCACCGTCGAGACCAGTTGGTGCACGGTGGCGTACGACTCGGTGGCCATGTGGCTCGGCACCTCCACCGAGCCCACCTCGCACACCCGGCCCAGGTCATTGCGGAGCAGGTCCACAATCATCAGGTTCTCGGCTCGGGTCTTCGGCGACGTGGTCAAGGATCGACGCAGCTCCTCGTCGACCTCGGGGTCCGCATCCCGGGGCGTGGTGCCCTTGATCGGTTTGCTCTCCACCACCCGGTCCCGGCTGATCCGCAGGAACCGTTCCGGCGAGGCGCCCATCACGGTCACCTCGCCGAGACGCAGTAGCGCCGCGTACGGGGCCGGGTCGATCCGCCGCAACACGTTGTAGAACCCGACCGGGTCGTCCACCGGGGGCAGCCGCACCCGGTTGGTCAGGCAGATCTCGTAGCTCTCCCCCCGCCTGAGCTCCTCCAGGCAGGTCTTGATGTCAGCCAGATACTGATCCCGGTCCCGCCCCAGCCGGGCGCCGGCGAACAGCTGCCCGACCGCGGAGGCGGCCGCCGACACGCTGGCGCCCCATCCCGGGAACTCGGCCGCCGCCCGGGGCCGCGAGGCGGGATGGATCGGGTCGCTCTGGGACGGCAGCCGGCGGAGCCGGGCGGACGTGGCGTCGAGCCAGGCTCGGGCCACGGCCGACTGCGCCGCGGTCGGCAGGTGGACCGCCACCAGGTACGTCTTGCGCTCCTGATGGTCGACGGCGACCAGTCGATCCGCGAAGATCCAGACCGCGTCCGGGGTGGGGCTGGTGTGCGCGGCGGCGGCGCCGCAGTCGACCTTGGTCTCGTACCCCAGGTAACCGACGTAGCCGCCGGTGAGGTCGAAGGGCAGATCGTCGGCTGCCACCGCACGTCCGGCCAGACGCCGCCGCAGCACGGCGAAGATGTCCCCGGGCTCGTTGCTGACCCGCCCGCCCTGACGCGCCTGCACCGCGCCGGCGCCGACCCGGTACGTGAGCACCTCCGCCAACGGCCCCGAGTCGTCGCCGAGGAACGAGAACCGGGCCCGCCCCTCGCCGTGCTGGCTGCTGTCGAGCCAGTACGCGTACCCGCGATCCGCGTACAACTCGGAAAATGCCGCGCTGGTGTCGACGGCGCGGTCGAGCACCGCGACGCTCAACCGCAGCCGAGGCCGGGGCTGAAGCTCGGGGCGGGGCCGGGGCTCGGGGTGGGCAGCCGGGTCGCGACCCGCCACGACGCGACGGGAACCGGCGGCCAAGCGGGCGAAGTTCGCGAGCAGGGTCGCGCCGTGCTCGGTGGCCACAGACTCCGGGTGGAACTGCACCCCCCAGCGCGGCAACCGGCGATGTCGCAACGCCATCACCACCCCGTCCTCCGCCCACGCGGTGGCGGACAGGTCGGCCGGGAGCGGCTCAGCGACGTGCAGCGAGTGGTAGCGCGTGACGGTGAAGCCCTGCGGGATCCCGTCGAACAGCGCGCTGCCGTCGTGCCGAACCTGACTGAGATGCCCGTGCCGAGGGGCGCCTTCCCGCACCTGGGCGCCGGCCAGGTGCGCCACCGCCTGATGACCCAGGCAGACACCGAGCACCGGCAGCGTCCGGTGACGATCCAACAGCTCGCCGCATCGCCCCAGGTCAGCAGCGTGTTGCGGGCGCCCTGGGCCGGGCGAGATCACCGCCGCGTCGTAGTCCGCCGGATCAAGGTCACTCAACCGCTGATCATCGTTGGCCATCACGGTGACATCGGACCCGCAGGTCTGAGCCAGCAACTGGTAGAGGTTGTAGGTGTACGAGTCGTAGTTGTCGATGAGCAGCAGCCGCATCTGGATCACCGCCCATCGCCTTTCGTCATTGCTCGTACGCGTCCTGCAAAGCCTTGATGTTGATCTTCTTCATCTGCAGCATCGCCTGCACCACGCGCCGAGACTTCACCGGGTCGGGGTCGCTCATCAGGTCGGTCAGCGTCCGCGGGATGACCTGCCACGACACGCCGAACTTATCCTTCAACCAGCCGCACGGCCCAGGCTCGCCGCCATCGGCGGTCAGCTTCTCCCACAGCTCGTCCACCTCCTGCTGATTCTCGCAGTCCACGTACAAGGAGATGGCTTCGTTGAACGTGAACTGGGGGCCGCCGTTCAATGCGATGAACCGCTGCCCGGCGAGTTCGAACGTGACCACCGTGGCGACGCTGGGCTCCTGCCCCGGGACGTCGAGCCGCTGCACGTCCAGCACCCGGGAGTCATCGAAGACCGACGTGTAGAAATCCACCGCCGCCTCGGCTTCTTTGTCGAACCACAGGTACGTGGTGATCTTCTGCATGATGCGATGCCTCCTCCAGCCCCCGTGAGGCCGAATCGTCGCAGAACGGCTACGTTGCCGCTGGCCGCGATTGTCGCATCAAGATCGATTAAGTCGGACCGGAAACCGACCCGGCGGCTCAGATTGCCCGGCCGAGGCAGCGCCGCTAGCCCCGGCCGAGCGGCGCGGCTTGCCCCGGCCCGAGCCGGCCGGTCACAGCAACTCGGCCCGCGCCAATGCTGCCTTCACGTTCTGTTGTTCGGCCTCAGACAGCGGCAGCAGCGGCGGACGCATGTGCTCGGCGCCGATCACGCCGAGCAGCTTGAGCGCGTACTTCACCCGGGCCCGGTAATCGCGCACCGGGGGCGCGAAGATCGTGTCGCACAGGGCTTGCAGCCGGGGTCGCAGCGCGTACGCGGCGTCCAGGTCACGCCGCCGGGCCGCGTCCAGCATCGCGACCTGCTCCGAGGCAGCCAGCGACCCGAACCCCAACAACGCCCCGCCGGCGCCCAGCAGGTACGCCTCCAGCAAGAAGTTGTCGTTGCCGTTGAGCAGCACGATGTCCCGCTGCAGCGAACCCACCACCGCCACGGTGTCGACAAACCGCTTGGCGTCGAACGACGCCTCCTTGAGGGCAGCCACATACTCCACCGCGAGCAACTGCTCCAGGGCTTGCCTGCTGAAGTTCACCCCACCCAGCGCCGGCTGCAGCTGGAACGCGATCAGCGGCAGCCCGCACGCGTCCCCCACCGCCTGGTGATACCGGGCCGGTATCCGCGGGTCCAGCGGCTCACCCTGGTACGCCGGCAGCGGGAACACCAGCAGCGCCTGGGCGCCGGCGGAGCCGGAGTCCGCGGCCAGTCGCGTGGCCTGGTCGGTGAAGGCGCCAGCCAACCCGGCCACCACAACCATCCGGTCGCCCACCTCTTCGGCCGCGATCTCGATCACGCGCAGCCGCTCGTCCGGGTAGAGATGCGGCCCTTCGCCGGTGTCGACGTTGACGGCCACGCCGTGCACACCTTGGTCGGCGATCCAACGCAGATACCCGCGCAGCGCCTTCTCGTCGATCGAGAAATCCGGCTTCATCGGGGTGACCGTCGCCGCGATGAACCCTTCCAGGTTCGGCCCGTCCATGGCGCTCCTCCTTCGCCGCCGCGCGTGTGCATCGCAGCGCACGCTTTGAAAAAAGCTTGCATGAAATGTCAATAGCGCCGGCGGCCGGCGACGCGCCCGCGAAGGGAATTCCTGAGGGGGCGCCGAGAAGAACGGACGCCATGGCTGTTCAGCTCGAAAAGGCTGGCCATATTAACTCTTCGAAATCAGTCGAACACGCGGGATACTGATCTCCTATAGGAAGTGCGGTTCGCGAAGGCACTGTCGTCCGCCGGCGCACCCCCCGCTCGTCAGCGCTGGCCTGGCTCGAAGGAGACCAGACATGAACGCGATCAAGCCGTACCTGAAAGCGATTGTGGGGGCGGGCGTGGCCGGCCTCAGCGCTGTGGCAGCCGCCCTGGCCGATGACTCGGTCAGCGTCAAAGAATGGGTGGCCGTGGCAACCGCGGCCCTGGTCGGGTTGGGCGCCGTGTGGGGCGTGCCGAACCTGGGCCAGTCCCCCTCTGCTGCCAAGAAGTCAGCGAAGAAGTCGGCGGAGTCCCCCGCACAGGCTGACTGAACGTGTCCCCGCTCTGACGCCTGCCTGCGGCCAGATACAGTTCTCCCGCAGCAGGCGTCAGGGCTCCGGGGCGGCCGGGTGGTGGCGCCGACCTGGAGCAGCAGGAGGACCCTCACCAGATGACCACGCCGGATCACGAGGTGATGCTGCACCGATGGACCGCCCAGCTGTCACTTGGTCAAGCCTTGGCCACCCTGTCCGAAGCCACCGTGGTGGTGGATTTCCCGATGCGGCGACCAATCGTCGGACGTTGGTACGGGGACGATCGCGAAGTGATCGACGTGCGGTCCCTGGCGCCGAGGGCAGGCCGCGTGGTCGGTTCGGTACGCCGGCGCACCGTGACTGAGCTGCTCACCTTGGGCGCGTCCGCGGTCCGCGCGTGGACGTTTCACCTGGACCTGCATTGGCGATCAGGCGAAGCGGTGTGGCTCTCAGAGCACGGCCACCTGGACCTCCCCGGCGCCGTGAGCTCGATCCCGGTCGCTGAGCGGGTGCCGCATCGGCTGCTCCGTCGAGGTCAGCTCATCGACAGTGTGCCGATCCCCGGCTGGAGCGCCTGGGGCGATCCCGAGGTCGGGGTGGTCTGGTATCCGCTCGACTCGGAGCAATTGCCCAAGGAACCGGTGCCGGTGCTGGACGTGATCGACTACGCGACCCAGATCCCCAACGGCCCCGCTGCCGGCGCGGTCGCCCACCTGGCCACCCGATGGGAGCACTGGCACGCGGTCCCCCGCGCTGTGGTCGAAGCCGAGCTGGCCAAGCAGGAAGAAGCGGACGCCGAGGACGACATGGACGCCCAGGACGAAGCCGGCCCTTACTAGGCTTCGCGCCCCAAGTTCGAACAACAGCGCCATCTCGTACGCCAGGTTTCCCGCTCGCGGTGAGACAGTGGAACAGGGGGGAAGCTCGGTAACGGTGCAACCGCCAATGGATGTCGCACCACTTGCGCTCATCGATGCGACTGGCACTATTACCGGCTATCGGCACGGAGCTGCTCGGAGGATGAGAATGCGCGAATTCAGCACAGGCCGCCGGTTACTGGGGTTCCTTGGCATTGCGCTCAGCATTGCCATGGTGGCGACCGGATGCGCGAAGGACGACCAGGGCGGCGCCAGCGAGAAGCATCCGGATGTGAAGCTCATCAGCTCGGGCAAACTCCTGGTCTGCACGGGGCTTCCGTACAAGCCGTTCGAGTTCAAGAAGGGCGGTGAGGTCGTCGGCTTCGACGTGGACCTGATGGATCTCGTGGCCGACGAGCTGGGCGTCAAGCAGGACATCGTCGACACGCCGTTCGAGGGGATCAAGTCCGGTCAGGACCTGAACACCGGAAGGTGCGACGCCGCCGCCGCCGGGATGACCATCACCCCGGAACGGGAAAAGGTGATGGACTTCAGCAAGGGCTACTTCAGCGCCCAGCAGTCCATGCTGGTCAAGGCCGGCAAGCCGTACAAGTCGCTGGCTGACCTGAAGGGCGAGAAGGTCGGCGTGCAGACCGGCACCACCGGTGAGGCGTACACCCGGGAGCAGAACGAGAAGCAGAAGCTCGGCCTCGAGATCGTCTCGTTCGAGGACCTCGCCGCCGAGCAGCAGGCGCTCGCCAGCGGATCGATTCAAGCCGCGATCAACGACGACACAGTCTGGACGGACGTCGCCAAGCAGGACCCGGACAAGTACGAGCTGGCGGCCTCATTCGACACCGGCGAGGAGTACGGCGTCGCGGTGAAGAAGGGCAACAAGGCGCTGCTGAAGGTGATCGACGACGTGATCGCCAAGGCGAAGCAGGACGGCACGTACGACAAGATCTACAAGGAGTGGTTCGGCAAGGCGCCTGGCGCCTAGAAGGAAGCGGCACTCGTCTGCCGCGGGTGCGGCGCAAGGGCTTGTTCAGCCCACATTGGATTCCTGGAGGGGGGCGCGAGTTCGCGTCCCCCTCCGCGCATACGAGGACGAGACATGAAAAGCTCACCTGCTCATTCGCCGCCATCGGGCAGTGACCCTGTGGTGCTCACCGCGTCCGGCCGGCGCCTGGGCCCACGGCAGCGCCAGCGGCTCACCCTCGGCATCCAGTACGCCATCTTCGTGCTACTGGTCGGGCTGGTGATCTTCGGCGCCGACTGGGCCACCATCACCAAGGAGTTCCTCAACCAGGACGTCGCCGGGAAGATGTTCCCGCGGATTATCGTCGTCGGGCTGTTCAACACCGTCGTCTACACGTTGCTGGCGTTCATCTTCGGCTTCGTGGTCGGTCTGATCATGGCCCTGATGCGGCTGTCCAAGGTGACGCCGTACCGGTGGTTCGCGACCGCGTACATCGAGTTGTTCCGCGGCCTGCCGGCGCTGCTGGTGCTGTTCCTGGTTGGCTACGGCATCCCCACGGCGTTCCCTGACCGGGAGATCCCCGGTGGTGTCTATGGCCAGGTCACGATCGGCCTCGGGCTGGTGGCCTCGGCGTACATGGCCGAGACTTTCCGGGCCGGGATCCAGGCCGTGCCCAAGGGCCAGGTGGAGGCGGCGCGGACCCTGGGCATGTCCCATGCGCGCGCGATGATCAGCATCGTGCTGCCGCAGGCGATCCGGATCGTGATCCCGCCGCTCACCAACGAGATCATCCTGCTCACCAAGGACACGTCCCTGGTGTACGTGCTCGGCACCACCGTCACCACCCAGGAGCTGACCGGGATGGGCCGGGAGCAGCTCAACACGCTGGTCAACGCGACCCCACTTGTGGTCGCTGGCCTGATGTACCTAGTGATCACGCTGCCGCTGTCACAGGTCGTGCGACGGCTCGAGGTCCGAGCCGCGAAGGGAACCCGATGAGCACCACACAAGCCCCGGCTACCCCCGCCGTGTCGATCCGGGGTCTGCACAAGTCGTTCGGAATGCTCAAGGTGCTCACCGGGATCGACCTGAAGGTGGCGTACGGCGAGGTGGTCTGTGTGATCGGCCCGTCCGGCTCGGGAAAGTCCACGCTGCTGCGCTGCGTCAACCTGCTGGAGCAGCCCACCAAGGGCATGATCGACGTGTTGGGTTTGAAGATCAACGACCCGAACATCGACATCGACAACATGCGTCGCCACATCGGCATGGTGTTCCAACAGTTCAACCTGTTCCCACACCTGTCAGTGATCGACAATCTGACCATCGCGCAGCGCCGGGTGCTGCGGCGAAGCCGCGCCGATGCGGTGCGGATCGCCCGGGAGAACCTGGAACGGGTCGGACTGTCGGAGAAGGAGACGTCCTACCCGGCGCAGCTCTCCGGCGGCCAGCAGCAGCGGGTGGCGATCGCCCGGTCATTGTCGATGAATCCGGCGATGATGCTCTTCGACGAGCCGACCAGCGCCCTGGACCCGGAGCTGGTGGGCGAGGTGCTCGCGGTGATGCGGCAGCTCGCCGCGGACGGAATGACGATGCTCGTGGTGACCCACGAGATGGCCTTCGCCAAAGAGGTGGCCGACCGGGTGATCTTCATGGACGGCGGCGGAATCATCGAACAGGGAACGCCGGCGGACGTGCTGGGCAACCCCCGCGAGGGGCGGACCCGAGAGTTCCTGCACCGGGTGCTGGAGCCCACGAAACTCTCCTCGGACGAGTTCCTGGAGGACGCCAACCACGCGGGCGAGTGAACCGGCGGCCCCCTCGCGGCGGCAGCCGAATGATCACCATTCGCCCTTCCCGCCACCGCGCGAAAGGCTAACGTCGGGCATGACCATGTGCCTGGGCGGAGCACCGCGTCAGTAGGAGGCCGACATGCCGACACGTAGCGCTTCAGCCGAATGGAGTGGCGCGCCGGTTGGCGGCTCAGGTCGGATGAGACTCGGCAGCGGCGCGTACGAGGGGGAATACTCCTTCCCGTCCCGATTCGAAGACGCGGTCGGGACCAACCCCGAAGAGTTGCTCGGCGCCGCCCACGCCGGATGCTTCTCGATGTTCCTCGGAAAGCTGCTGGCCGACGCCGGTCGCCCGGCGGTGTCGATCCAGACCGAGGCTGATGTGCAGCTGGTCAAAAGCGACGCGGGCTACTCAATAACCCAGATCGACCTGCGCACTTTCGGACACGTGCCGGGCATCTCCGCGGACGACTTCAGCAGGCAGGCCGAGACCGCCAAGGTCGACTGTCCGGTGTCACGCGCCCTCGCCGGGGTGGAGATCACCCTCCAGGCGAGCCTCGCCAACAGCTGACCCGGCCCTTCGAGGCGACCCGGCGGCGGCCACACAAGAACGGACGGCAGGCACGTCCGTGCCTGCCGTCCGTCGTGAGTCAGCTGTCAGTTGGCGAACTCTTCGGTGAGCAGCTCAGCGATCTGCAGCGTGTTGAGCGCGGCGCCCTTGCGCAGATTGTCGCCCGACACGAACAGATCCAGGGCGCGTGGGTCGTCCAGCGAACGCCGGATCCGGCCGATCCACGACGGATCGGTGCCCACCGCGTCGGCTGGGGTCGGGAACTCACCGGCGCTCGGGTCATCCACCAGCACCACGCCCGGCGCTCCGCGGAGCACGCCGCGAGCGTTGTCCGCGTTCACCTCGGTGGCGAAGATCGCGTGCACCACGCTGGAGTGGCCCGTCACCACGGGCACCCGGACGCAGGTCGCGGAGACCTTGAGGTCAGGCAGACCCAGGATCTTGCGGGACTCGTTGCGGATCTTCAACTCTTCGCTGGACCAGCCACCGTCCTTCAGCGAACCGGCCCACGGCACCACGTTCATCGCCAACGGCGCCGGGAACGGGCCTGTCTCGTCACCGATCGCCTGCCTTATGTCGCCAGGACGGCTGCCGATGGAACGATCGCCGGCGACCTTGGCGAGCTGGTCATGCAGCACGTCGGCGCCGAGCTGACCGGCCCCCGACGCCGCCTGGTACGACGCCACGGCGAGCTCGCGCAGCCCGTACTCCTGATGCAGCGGGGCGATCGCGACGATCATGGTCAGTGTGGTGCAGTTGGCGTTGGCGATGATCCCCTTGGGGCGATTGCGCACCTGCTCCGGGTTGATCTCCGGCACCACCAGCGGCACGTCCGGGTCCATCCGGTACACCTGGGAGTTGTCCACCACCACGGCGCCTCGCTCGGCCGCGATCGGCGCGTACTCTTTCGAGATCTCGTCGGCGCTGACGAACATCGCGATGTCGACGTCGTCGAAGGCCTCCGGCGCGACCGGCTGCACTGTGAGCGTCTCGCCCCGCACTGAGATCCGCTTCCCAGCGGAGCGGGTCGAGGCGAGCAGTTTGATGTCCCCGAACTTGTTCTCCCGGTGGGAAAGCAGATCGCACATCACGGTGCCCACGGCGCCTGTCGCGCCCACGACGGCCAGACTGGGCAGCTTGCTGTCACCCATCTTCGTCACCTCCCGGTCCCGGCGTACACAACCGCCTCTTCGTCGGCGCCCAAATCGAACGCCTCGTGGATCGCCCGCACCGCGTCGTTCAGGTCTGTGTCGCGGCACACCACAGAGATCCGGATCTCTGACGTGGAGATCATTTCGATGTTCACGCCTGCCGTGCCGAGAGCGGTGAAGAACTTCGCCGCCACCCCCGGGTGCGAACGCATCCCCGCGCCCACCAGCGACACCTTGCCGACATGGTCGTCAAACAGCAAGCCCTGGTAGCCGACCTGCTCTTTCGCTCGCTGCAGCGCCGACATCGCGGTCGGGCCGTCCGCCTTCGGCAACGTGAACGAGATGTCGGTACGAGAAGTGCCGTGCGCCGACACGTTCTGGACGATCATGTCGAGGTTGGTTTCAGCGTCGCTGAGGGCCTGGAAGATCCGGGCTGCTTCGCCCGGCTCGTCCGGCACACCGACCACGGTGATCTTCGCTTCACTCCGGTCGTGAGCGACTCCGGTGATCATTGCTTGTTCCACGGTTAGGTCCTCCGTCGACCCGGTGACCAGAGTCCCGGGCTTGTTCGAGTATGAGGAGCGGACATGCAGCGGCAGGTCAACCTGCCGGGCGTACTCCACGCTTCGCAGGTGGAGCACCTTTGCCCCGCATGCGGCCAGTTCCAGCATCTCCTCGTACGTGACCTCAGAGATCCGGCGCGCGTTCGACACGATCCGGGGGTCTGCCGTGTACACGCCATCCACATCGGTGTAGATCTCGCACACGGCCGCGCCCAGCGCCGCGGCCAAAGCCACCGCGGTGGTGTCCGACCCGCCACGGCCCAGGGTGGTCACATCCTTGGTGTCCTGGGCGACCCCTTGGAACCCCGCCACGATGGCGATGGCGCCCTCGTCGGTGGCGCTGCGCACCCGGCCCGGCGTCACGTCGATGATCCGCGCCTTGCCGTGCACCGACGTGGTGATCATGCCGGCCTGGGATCCGGTGAACGAACGCGCTTCGTACCCGAGGTTGTGGATCGCCATGGCTAGCAGCGCCATTGAGATCCGCTCCCCCGCGGTGAGCAGCATGTCCAGTTCCCGGGGTGGCGGGAGCGGGCTCACCTGGTTAGCGAGGTCCTGCAATTCGTCAGTGGTGTCACCCATGGCTGAAACCACCACGACTACGTCATGCCCGGACTTACGGGCGGCGGCGATCCGCTCGGCGACCCGCTTGATCCTCTCTGCGTCGGCGACTGAGGAGCCGCCGTACTTTTGCACTACAAGCGCCACTGGGCTCCTTACTGACACTCCGCTCGACCGCGTGGACTGGCCTGTCCACTCGCCCGCTCGGGCGGACATTTCCCGTTTGGTGACCCCGTCATGGCCTTGGCAAGGGTACCGGTCCCGTGTCGCCGTGGGTGTTTCAGACCCGTTCAGACGGTGACCCTCCCCACGGCGAGCCTCTCCTATCCCCGGAGCTGGCGCCATCAGAATTGCCGAGTGCCGCACATCCTGCGCCATCACCTGAACCGAGATGAACCAGTGCGTCTCACAGCCTCCGGCAGCAGTCAGACCGCGGCGTCCGCGCCGGTTCTCACTCCCTTTCGCATGGGCGGGATCCGCCCTGTGCCGCGCCGCCGGGCGGATCTCTGGACACGGATATGCGCTGCGTTGGCGAGCGTGGCGTTGACCGGGGTGACACTGGCGACAGCCGCAGGGTGCGGTGGAACCGCCCCGCCGAAAACACCGTCGGCACCTGACGAGGACATCCCGCCACAAAGCCCCCAAGGCCAGTTGATCGCACGAGTCGCGGCTGCGAAGGACAAGAAGTACACCGCGACATACCACTTACAGAGACAGGGCAAACCTGTCAGCACCATTTCGGTGTCGCTGGCGAAGAACGGAAGCTGGCAGATCGACGTGCCTGGGGGCGCGGCAGGCGGCACGCGTGACGTCTCGCTGGTGGAGAACCGGCATGGGGTGTTCCAGTGCGTGTGGCGCGGGCGCGCCGAGCAAGGCGGCGTCGCGAACTGCGTCAAGGTGGGTGATTCCGGCGGCTCGGTGCCCCGGGCGTACGACCCCCGGGTGCAGCACCCCTTCACCGACTGGCTCGACGTGCTCGGGGACCCTCGCGCCGCGCTGTCAGTGGCGACGGACAGCAGCCTGGCGCCGCCATCCGGCGAGTGCTACTCGGTGGAGTCCAACTCCGTGTCCCTCCCCCCGTCGATGGACGGCGGGGTCTACTGCTTCGACTCGAAGGGCGTGCTCACGGGCGCTCGTTTCGGGGTGGGCGAGCTGGTGATCGCAGGCGCAGCGCAGCCGCCGCCC
>JBOGDL010000424.1:0-6899 GCA_050701815.1 Micromonosporaceae bacterium
GGGCGGCGGGTACGACATGGGGCCCGCCCGTCCATCCACCACCTGAGCCTGAGGAGGACCGGGGCCCCAACTGAAGCCCGTGACGGGCGTCGCTTGATGACCGGGGACCACTCCGGCCACCACCACCTGACTCGAGCGCCGCGCGAGGAAGATCAAGTACCAGCCGACGATCAGCAACACGGTGGAGCCGATGAAAACACCCACCACAATCAGCGCGACAGTGCTGTCGCTCGTGCCCCGGCGCGCTTTCGCAGCAGCCGCGGCCTCGTCAGAAGCAGCTGCCTCAGGTGAAAGCAGCGGGTGGTGCTTCACCTTGGGCACCTCGCCCTCCAGCGCCGCTCGCGCGTCCACGGCGCCGAAGCCGTATTCGTCGTCTCGACCGGCGTCGCCACGGTCCTCCGCGGTACGGATCAACCGGTTCACCACATCGTTGACTGTTGCGTCCGGGAACGCGTCGCGAATCAGCGCGGAGACTCCGGACACCAAGGCGGTGGCCCCGCTGGTCCCGTCGGCGAGGGCGTAGCCGCTCTCCGAGACGCTGGTCGGCACGGCGTGCGGCAGCTCCTCACCCGGCGCCGAGACCACCACCTCGGGCCCCTTCGCGGATCCGTCCCAGAAGCTGCCGTCATGGGCGAGCCCGCTGACCGCGACCACGCCGGGGATCGAAGCCGGCTCCGCGACCTGCTTGTCACCCTGGCCGGTGTTGCCTGCCGCGGCAACCAAGATCACGTCGTGCTTGATCGCGTAGTCGACGAGCTGCTCTTTCCAAGGGCCATCGCTGCTGCGCTCACCACCCAGCGAGATGTTGACGACCTCAGCACCTTGATCGATCGCCCATCGGACCCCCTCGTACACATCCTCGGGACGGAACGCGCCCTCCGAGTTCTGCGCGATCCGCACCGGCAGGATCTTGGCGTCTGGAGCCACCCCGAGCAGGCTGTTCTCTCCCCGATCTCCCCGGCCTGCGATCAGGCTGGCCATTCCGGTGCCGTGGCCGTCCTCATCGGTCTGAGCTTTGGCGCCGGCGTCGCGCTTGCGGCCCATCTCCCGGCCTTCGAGCACGTGGCCTCTCAGGTCTGGATGGCTGGCGTCGACGCCGGTGTCCACCACGGCGACGGTCACTCCTTTACCGGTGGAGATCCGATGCGCCTCCTCGACGTGCATCGCATCCAGATACCAGGAGAGCTCGCGGATCGTCGCGGCCTGGGCTGGTTGTGGCTGGCAGAGGGGACCGACGCTTGCGCCCAGCGCAACCGCCGCCAGCGCGCCCATCACCGCACGTGGCATCCGGGTACGGAGCCACCGGCTCCGGCCAGGCTGCCCCTTCCGCCGACCCACATCCCCTCCCGCACCCGTCGACAACTGCCCACACCGTAGCGACGCCGCGCACGGCCCTTCTCGCCAGCACCTGTCCCGCAACCACAACGAGGGGAGCGAGAATCGCTCCCCTCGTTGTCACGGCTGAGGTTGTGTGGATGACTCAGTCACCCTGATGGCCTGCTCTCAGGCCGCGGGCTCTTCCTCCGCGACATCCCGAGTGCGGTTCGGGTCCACCTGGATCCCGGGTCCCATCGTGGTCGAGATGGTGACCTTCTTGAGGTAACGCCCCTTCGCCGACGACGGCTTGACGCGAAGCACCTCGTCAAGCACCGCGGCGTAGTTCTCGGCCAGCTGCTTGGCCGAGAAGCTGGCCTTTCCGATCATCATGTGCAGGTTCGAATGCTTGTCGACCCGGAACGAGATCTTGCCGCCCTTGATGTCCTGCACCGCCTTCGCGACATCCATCGTCACGGTCCCGGTCTTCGGGTTCGGCATCAGTCCACGAGGACCGAGGATTCGGGCGATCCGACCCACCTTGGCCATCTGGTCAGGCGTCGCGATAGCCGCGTCGAAATCCAGCCAGCCCTCCTGGATTCGGGCGATCAGATCCTCGGCGCCGACCTCCTCGGCTCCGGCGGCACGCGCCTCCTCGGCCTTCTGACCGGCGGCGAAAACGATCACCCGCACAGTCTTGCCGGTGCCGTGGGGCAGGTTGACCGTGCCGCGGACCATCTGGTCCGCCTTTCGCGGGTCAACTCCGAGACGCATCGCGACCTCGACGGTGGCGTCGAACTTGGCCGGGTTGGTCTCCTTGGCCAGGGTGGTCGCCTCGATAGGGGCGTACAACTTGGTCTTGTCGACTTGCTCGGTGGCCTTGCGATAGGACTTGCTGCGCTTCATCGTGCATCCCTCTGATATCGGATGGGTGTGGTCGGGCCAAGCGCTGGCCTGCCACGGGAACGGGTGTCAGCCGGAGACGGTGATCCCCATGGACCGGGCGGTGCCGGCAATGATCTTCTCGGCTTGGTCCAGGTCGTTGGCGTTGAGGTCTGCCATCTTCCTTTCGGCGATCTCCCGCACCTGGGCACGGTTCACCGAACCCACCTTCTCGCGGTGCGGCTCGCCAGACCCCTTGTCCACGCCAGCTGCCTTGAGCAGCAGCTTGGCCGCAGGCGGGGTCTTGAGCACGAACGTGAAGGAGCGGTCTTCGTACACGCTGATTTCCGCGGGCACGATCTCACCGCGGTTCTGTTCAGTGGCGGCGTTGTACGCCTTGCAGAACTCCATGATGTTCACGCCGTGCTGACCCAGCGCGGGACCGACCGGCGGGGCAGGCGTCGCCTGACCAGCCGTGAGTTCCAGCTTGAACACGGTCTTCAGCTTCTTTTTCTTAGGCGCCATCTGTGCTTCCTGGGCTGTGAGGTCCTCGCGAGGACCATCTCGGGTACGGGCTGCCAGTCACGGCGTTGCGGTCAACGCCCCGCCGGACTGCCGACTGCCGCGCTGCGACGAGCCTCGCCATGGGCGGTAACTCGTCCTGACACGGCTTAAATCTTGCTGACCTGGTTGAAGTTAAGCTCGACCGGCGTCTCCCGACCGAAGATCGACACAAGCACCTTCAGCTTCTGCTGGTCAGGGTTGATCTCGCTGATGCTCGCGGGCAGCGAGGCGAACGCGCCATCGGTGACAGTGACCGAGTCGCCCACCTCAAAGTCGACGACCTTGACGTCAACCTTCTCCTCTTCTTTCTTCACTGCCGGGGCGAGCCACTTGAGGACCTCATTGATCGTCAGTGGCGACGGTCGGTCAGCGCGGTCTGTGGCCCCCACGAATCCGGTCACCCCGGGCGTGTTGCGCACACACGAGTAGGACTCCGGAATGAGGTCCATCCGCACCAGGATGTAACCGGGGAAGACCTTCTCTTCCACCTGTTGACGCTTGCCGTCCTTGACCTTGGTGACCTGCTTGATGGGCACCTCGATCTGGAAGATGTAGTCCTCCATGTCAAGGCTGCTGATGCGGCTTTCCAGGTTGGTCTTCACCTTGTTCTCGTAGCCGGCGTACGAGTGGACCACGTACCAGTCGCCGTGGGCGCGGCGGAGCGCCTCGCGCAGCTCCTCGACCGGGTCGACTTCGTCTTCGACCGCGTCGACGGTCTCCTCAGCCTCGGTTGGCGCGACCGGCTCGGGGGCCGGGTCGGCGTCGTCGACTTCGGCGGCGCCCAGCACCTCAGCGGCGGATGCGACGTCGTCCACCGACACAGCGCTCTCGGCGCCCTGCGGCGAGGTCGACTCGTCGGTCGACGTCACATCCGCCGGGCGCTTCCCCTCGGCTGTTGGGGCGGTCTCGTCGTACTCAGGCACGCTTGCTCACTTCCGTGCGTTAATCGGTATGTCATGCGGACATCACTCAGGCAACTGGGCCTGCGTTTCCGCGAGACGTGGCTATTCCGCGGTGTTGCTGCCGAACACCCACAGCATCGCTCGGGCGAACGCCAGGTCGTAGAGAGCGATCACGCCCAGCATCACGACCACGAAGACGACCACCACGGTGGTGTAGGTGATCAACTCTTTACGAGTTGGCCAGATCACCTTCCGCAGCTCTGCGACAACCTCGCGAATGAATCGAGTCAGCCGCCTGATGGGTCCAACCCGACGCTTCGGGCGATCCTTCTCTTTTTCGGCTGTCTTCCCTTTGCCCGGTCTGGTCTTGGAGGGTTTGGTTTTCGACTTGGTGTCGGAATCGGCGTCGGCCTTCGCACGCTTCACCGCGGCGCCGCCCCGGCGGCCAGACGAGCTGGCCTCGGTCACCTCGTCAAGATCGTCGTCGTCCTCGCGCTCACGATCGTCGTCGACATCGTCGAGGTCCTCTGGATCGAGGGCGTCAGCGTCCTCGGCAGCCTCGTCGAACGCCTCGTCATTCTCCTGATCGAGACGCTTGTCGACGGCGTCGTCACGCCGTTTCTTCCTGGCCACTTCGCCCTCTCTGTTCGGGTACGCCCGGCAGAGCCGGTGGTGCCATCGGCGCAGGGGCGACAGGACTCGAACCTGCAACCTGCGGTTTTGGAGACCGCTGCGCTGCCAATTGCGCCACGCCCCTTTGCGGTCCTCGGCCATATCCGCCGGCTGCCGAAGATCGCCGGGCGGCGTTGCCGCGTCACGCAACTGGGGGCGAAACCCACTCCGCAACCGCCCAAACGGATGCCGATCGGGCACAGTGGAGTTGGGGCTTCTCACCCCCAGGCAGACCAGTGTACGGGTAGCCCTCCGATTCTCCCAACCCGGCATTTGGGGGCCCTGATGCCCACTGCCCCCACCTCTGGAAACATGGCCTCACATGACTGCTGATCCAGCCTCACGCAGCAACCGAATATCGCATCGAGTAGGCGGCATAACACCGTCCGCCACACTTGCCGTCGACGCAACCGCCAAATCGATGAAGGCCGCTGGTCGACCGGTGATCGGCTTCGGGGCAGGAGAGCCAGACTTCCCCACTCCTGATTACATCGTGCAGGCCGCGCAGGCGGCGTGTGCCGATCCGCAGAACCATCGCTACTCACCCACACCTGGCCAGCCGAAGCTCCGGGCCGCCATCGCCGAGAAGACGGCCCGCGACTCGGGCAACCAGGTCAAGGCCGAGCAGGTGCTCGTCACCAACGGCGGCAAGCAGGCGGTGTATCAGGCATTCGCCACCTTGATCGACCCTGGCGACGAGGTGCTGCTGCCAGCGCCGTACTGGACCACGTACCCGGAGGCGATCGCGCTCGCCGGCGGCGTCAGCGTCGAGATCCCGACCGACAACAGCTCCAACTACCTGGTCAGCGTGGACCAGTTGGAAGCGGCCCGCACCGAGCGCACCAAGGCGCTGCTGTTCTGCTCGCCGTCGAACCCCACGGGCGCGGTGTGCCCGCCAGAGCTGGTCGAGGCGATCGGGCGCTGGGCCGTGCGGCACGGCATCTGGGTGATCACCGACGAGATCTATGAGCATTTGGTGTACGGAGACGCCAAGCACGTCTCGATGCCGGTGGTCGTGCCAGAGTTGGCCGACACCTGCGTGGTGCTCAACGGGGTGGCCAAAACGTACGCCATGACCGGCTGGCGAGTGGGTTGGATGATCGGACCCGCGGACGTGGTGAAGGCAGCCTCCGGCCTGCAGTCACACGCCACATCCAATGTCTGCAACGTGGCCCAGGCCGCCGCGTTGGCGGCTGTCTCCGGCGACTTGGACGCGGTGGCGCAGATGCGTGCCGCGTTCGACCGCCGGCGACGCACGATCGTCGAGATGCTCTCCGCAATCGACGGCGTGGTGTGCCCCGAGCCGGAGGGCGCGTTCTACGCGTACCCGAGAGTGAAGGGTCTGCTGGGCCGGCAGATCGCCGGGAAGACAGCGAACAGCTCCGCTGAGCTGGCTGCCTTGGTGCTCGAGGAGGCCGAAGTGGCGGTGGTGCCGGGCGAGGCGTTCGGCAGCCCCGGTTACTTCCGGATGTCGTACGCGCTGGGCGACGACGATCTCGCCGAGGGCGTGGGCCGGCTGCAGCGGCTCTTCGCCTGAAAATTCACCTAAAAGAGGGGGTCTGACGCGGCGCGTCAGACCCCCTGTTCACGACCTCAGTACGTGACCCAGATCCGTCGGGCCGGGCCGTCAATCCGGATCCGGCCGCCGTTGGGAATGACCAGCTGTGGGTCGGTGTGCCCGAAGTCGATGTCGAACACGGTCAACACACCGGGGTGGTACTCGTCGAGGACGCGCCGCACCGCCTCAGCTTGCTCTCGGACGTGCTCGACCTTCTGATCAGGCGTGGTGTGCCGTAAGATGTCCCAGGCTTTGGCGCGACCCACCAGCACCGCGGCAAACCGCTGCAGCAGCCCGGCCTCGCCCGCGTTTCGCAGGATTCGGCACACCTGGTTGGCGGGCGGCATTTCCTCTGATGTCTCGATCATGAGCACGGCGCCCTCGTACGCGGAAAAGGGCGCCAGCCAGCGACGGACCGCCAGCTGCCAGTCCAAAATCTCCAGGCAACCGCCGAAGGTCACGCCTTCGACCACGTGATCGGCGTTACGCCAGGTCCAGCCGTGATTCGGGACCATCGGCGCCCCGCTGACCAGGGCTTGGGGCGTGTCCCAGCCAATCGACTCGTCGGTGGACTCTCCCGCCGGCTTGATCTCCACCTCGCCGCTGGTGAACAGCGCGGTCCGCAGCGACTCAATGCTGTACGGGTGCGTCACGCCACGTCCCAGGTGCACCATCACGGAGCCCCCGTGATAGCCGACGATCCCCAGCTGCCACAGGTACGTCAGCAAGTTGGTGTTGTCCGAGTACCCGAAGAACGGCTTCGGGTTGGCCCGCAGCAGACCCGGATCCAGGTACGGCAGCACCGTGATCTGGTCATCGCCCCCGATGCTCGCCATCACTGAGGTGATCTCCGGGTCAGAGAACGCGGCGTGGATGTCCCGGGCACGGTCAGCGGGGCTTGATGCCATCCTCCGTGTGGTCGGGTATTCCACCGGCTCCAGCTGGATCTCCTCGCGGAGCCGGCGCAGGCCCAGCTCGTACACGTCCGGGAACAGCTCCGGCAGGCC
>JBOGDL010000425.1:0-3120 GCA_050701815.1 Micromonosporaceae bacterium
CTCGTGTCGACAGGCAATGACCTGGCGAGTCGGATCGCGGCACTGGGCGACGGATGAAGAGCGGGCGGCTCCGACGGCGATATCACGGACCGTCGAGGAGAGCCGTCGCGCGAAGCTTCGCGCAAGCAGGGGGAGCACTCCACCGTCAAGCAGACGGTCGACTCGACCGGAGGTGCCAGCGGCGAGGGCAAGACCAGTCGGTTTATTCGGGCGTGGACTAGAGGAGCCGACAATGCCGCTGACGCGACGAAGGAGTTCGGCAAGCTTGCCCACCGTGGTACCAGCATGCTGCGTGGCGGGTCGAAGGGCGGCCCCAGTGCCCCCGGTAAGACAACTGCTGCGACAGGGACACCAACCGCGTCCAATCCACCCCCACCGTCTGTCCAAGGTGGGGATATCGTCACCGGGCTGGCCATGGGCGCGGTGATCGTGGTTGCGGGGATCAGCGCGAGCAGGAGACGAATGCGGGAAGGCACGAGGAGGTTACGGCGTGGCAATGCAAGCTGAACTGGTTGAGATGCTTCGCGCGCTGCTTGTTGGAGACTTTGACGCGGTCGATGCCCACGTGGACCGGATCGAAGGTCAAGCAGGAATCTGGGAGGCCGGCACCGGGCTGTTGAATGCCGCCTTCTGGCTTGCAGCGAACCGTCGATTCAGCGCGGACACCAGCTTGCAGGAGATAAGTGACTACGTTGCGGAGGTTCGCCGTCAGTACCCCGACACCGAGACCATGGTCGCCGAAGCATTGATCCGGGTCGCCCGAGGGGAAGAACACCTCCTGGATGGCTTGAAGCCGGAGTCGGCGCTGCCTGTTGAGATGGTGCTCATTCACAAGATGATCTCGGACGAGGGCTTCAACGACGGGCAGCGGGAAGCATTCGTTTCTGAGTCCGTTCGCCTCGCCGAGAGCAGCGTTTGATCGCCGGCTCATTCACTCTGGTCACGTGCCTTGCGATCGCTCGCTACTGGAGCGGGATGTCGTACTCCAGTTCGGTCCGATCGGCGGGGAGCACGATGTCGACTGCGACCTCGACCACCTCATCGCCAGCGTAGGTACGGCGGGTGACAGCCAGCACCGGCACGCCCGAGGGAATCCGCAGCGCTTGAACTTCGTCTTCTAGTGGCATGCGGGCTCGCACCTGCTCGCGGATCCTGGTGGCCGTGATGCCTAGCGAGTGCAGTTGGGCGATGTTGCCGCCAGGCCAGGGCTCGTTATCGGGATCAGCCACAGGGGTGCCGTTGACCAGCGTCAACGGGTAGCAGCTGGTGGAGAGCTGCTGGGGAACGCCATGGATGCGAAACAAGAACTGTCGTTCGAGCAGCATCGTGCCCGGCTCGACCCCAAACAACTCCGCCACTGCCGGCGTCGCTGGCACCTCGCGAAAATCCTTGTCGAGCTGGTACGCGGCCCAGTCAGTGGCGTGATCATGGATGAAGGACGTAGCGGGAGGGTTCTCCCCGGTGAGCTGTTCGATTTCGCGACGGTAGCGGTCTGAGCCAATCCGTCGAATGGGCAGCACGGGCCTGGCGTAGGTGCCGCGACCATGTTCGGTGACCACAAGGCCCTCAGCTCGAAGCACCGCGATGGCTTCGCGGACGGTTCCACGTGCGACGCCGAACTCATTCATCAGCGTCGTCTCTGACGGCAGTAACTGGCTGGGCGCGATGGCTTTGGCGAGGATTCGGCGGCGCAGCTCGTCTGCGACGAGCCGGTAACGAGGTCGCTCTGGGTGCGGGGTCGGCACATCGGTCACCGTACCTTCTCCCGCTCGGAGGTGTAGACGAGCCATCGGCGTACTCATATGGACGACACATACAGAACAGTGTACGTTGAAGCGCAGCGGTCGCGACGGCACGTGTCCGAGGGGTTGGCGCATCGTCTCGTCGCTGCTGCTTAATCCGGGCGCGGCGGTTGGCTTCCTGCCCAACCGTCGCGCCCCTGACGAGAAGGCGAAACCACGTGAGACCAATAACGCTGAATGCTGCGTCCATGAAGGAGCGGCTTCCGGCTTCGTTGCAAGTGATGGGCCGGGTGAGTTTCTGGTGATTGCTGTGGGCGATGGTGAGTTTCTGCTGGATAGCGGCTTGTTTTGGTGCCGGTTGTGCCAGCGTTCCCGGCGCCCGGCAGGGGGCGGCAACAGCGACCCGGGCGTATTCATGCGGGCCGGGTTGCGGGCAGTCGGACACTGCGGCGGCACCGGTGGAGCAGGCGGCGTTGTTGGGTGCGTTGATCCGGGCTCATGCCGTGCTCTACGGGGTGGGGCGTGGCCCAGTGGTGTTCCGCGCTCCGGATCTGATCGTGGATCACGGTGTTTCGCTGCCGGCGACGGTCGCGGAGCTGCGGCGGTGGGAGAGATGCGACATCGGGGATCGCCGGACGGTGCTGCGGGTGGCGTACACCCGGATTGAGATCGACCGCGAGGGTGTGATCCACCGCAGGTGGCGGCACTGCGGCGAGGCCACGGAGTGAGCGCGTCTTGTGGGGTGTGCGGTGCCCGGATCGCCCGCCTGGACATCGGGTGGGCCCACGATGACCCCGACCAAGGGGTGTACGGGTGGCTGTGCCCCGAGCCGCACATGACCCTCGCGAGCCCGGTCGCGCCGGACCCGCTCACCGATCCCATCCCCGCCGGTGCGGGGTCGCGGCGGCGGCCCACCCCGATCCCGGGCACCGCGCGTCGCAGCCACCCCCCGCACCCTGGCGCGGCGATCGCGTGAACACTTGGTGGGTTGCGGTGTCGTCGACACGCTGTGGCTGTTGGCGTGTCAACGACACGCCACCCCACCAAGTGGACACTGGCTCGGCCACCGCACGTCGCAGCCAACCCCCGCATCCTGGCGAAGCGATCGCGTGAACATCACCACACACGCCTTGGCGCTGGTCTTGGGGATCGGGCTGGGCGCGGCGGCGGGGTGGCGCACCCAGCAAGCCGTGCGCGCCTGGGTCGACTACCGGGCCGCGAAGAAACAACTACCGGTGCTGCTGGCCGCCGCCAGAAAACTCACCCGCCACGCGGCTGGCGTCCTGATCGGCGCCGCCGTGGTCGCCGCGCTCGCGCTCTACCTCGCCACCTAGAACGGAGAACCCCTCGTGTCCATGATCGATGAAATCCGGAACGT
>JBOGDL010000426.1:0-5777 GCA_050701815.1 Micromonosporaceae bacterium
GCGTGTGCGGCGAAGACTAGGCTCGGGCACTGTGACCGATCACAATCCCCCAGCTGCGCCCAATGAGCCACCGAGATCCGCTGCCAGCCAGGACGAGGACCTGCCCGAGCAGATGCGGGTACGTCGCGAGAAGCGGGAATCGCTGCTTCACGCCGGACATGACCCGTACCCCGTCGAGGTGGCCCGCACCACCACACTGCGCAAGGTCCGAGATAAGTACCCCGACCTGCCCGCCGACACCAGCACTGGCGATCAGGTCAGCGTCACAGGACGTGTGATTTTCGCGCGGAACACCGGCAAGTTGTGCTTCGCCACACTCCGCGAAGGCGATGGCACGGAGTTGCAGGTGATGCTGTCTTTGAGCCGGGTCGGGGCTGAAGCGCTGGAGGGCTGGAAGAAGCTGGTGGATATCGGTGACCTGGTCGCGATCGACGGTGAGGTCATCACCAGCAAACGCGGTGAGCTTTCGGTGCTCGCGGACCGGTGGCAGATGGCGGCTAAAGCACTCCGGCCATTGCCGGTGGCGCACAAGCGAATGTCTGAGGAGGCTCGTGTCCGGCAGCGTTACGTCGATTTGATTGTGCGGCCTCAGGCGCAGGAGACAGTGCGAAGTCGAGCTGCCGTAGTGCGGAGTTTGCGGTCGTCACTGGAACAACATGACTTCATCGAAGTAGAGACGCCTATGCTGCAGTTGCTCCACGGTGGCGCCACCGCGCGGCCATTTGTGACTCACAGCAATGCGTTAGGTATCGATCTATATCTACGAATCGCGCCGGAGCTGTATCTCAAGCGCTGTGTTGTCGGCGGAATCGACCGAGTCTTTGAGATCAATCGGAACTTTCGTAACGAAGGCATCGACTCCTCCCACTCACCCGAGTTTGCGATGCTTGAGACCTACCAGGCGTATGGGGACTACAACACTATGGCCGAACTCACCAGGCAGCTGGTGCAAGACGCGGCCAGAGAGCTTTTTGGTTCCACAGTGGTCCGTCATCACGACGGTGTTGAGCACGACTTAGGTGGTGAATGGCGGCAGACAACCCTCTATGAGGCGGTGTCTGAAGCGCTGGGGGAACAAGTCGACGTCCAGACGCCAATCGAGACCCTCCGGGCGTACGCCGACAAGCGCGAGATTGGCTGGGATGCGAAGTGGGGGCCAGGGAGGCTGGCTGAAGAGCTATTTGAGGAGTTGGTGGCCCCGCACCTGACGGCTCCCACCTTCGTACGCGACTACCCTGTCGAGACCAGCCCATTGACCAGGGAACATCGCTCGCAGCCCGGCCTCGCTGAGAAGTGGGACCTCTATATCCAGGGCTTCGAGCTGGGCACCGCGTATTCAGAACTGGTGGACCCGGTGGAGCAGCGCGAGCGGCTGACCACGCAGTCCTTGCTTGCTGCGAAGGGCGACGCAGAAGCCATGCAGCTGGACGAGGACTTTCTGCGGGCCATCGAGTATGGGATGCCCCCTAGTGGGGGTATGGGCATGGGAATCGACCGATTGCTGATGGCGCTCACTGGTCTCGGTATCCGAGAAACGATCCTCTTCCCACTTGTGCGCCCTGAGTGATTTGTAGCCTACGTGGCGTATGTGCTATGGCCATCCAGGAGATGCGCCCGGGTCAGGCATGAGTGTTGTGTGCGCATCACCGTTGAATTGTTATTGCAACGATTGCTGTTGGCTGAGGGTTGCCCGCAGCTTTCTCGACTAATGAGTTATTGTTTACGGATTACTCCTGCACACTTGAGACCTGGCAGTGAAGGGATAGCTCAGTGGCACAGAAGACAGTCACATACCTGGTCGACGACCTAGAGGGCGGCGATGCCGCTGAGACCGTGAAGTTTGCGCTCGACGGTGTTGAATACGAGATCGATTTGTCGGAGAAAAATGCCAGCGCGCTGCGCGACACTGTAGCTAAGTTTGTCGCGGCTGGTCGTCGAGTTGGCCGGGCGAGCAGGGCGACCGCTGGTAAGGGCCGAGTTCAGGCGTCGACTGACCGCGAGCAGAACAAAGCAATCCGTGAGTGGGCTAAGCGCAACGGAATCACAATTTCTGAGCGGGGCCGGATCTCGCAGGATGTGGTCGACCAATACAACGCTGAAGCTGGGCGTTCCCCGGCTTCCGCTACGGTTGGCGCAAGCGCGTTCTGACTCAGAAAACACGCGTCAAGTCGGCGGTTCAGTTTCCGAGCCGCCGACTTTGTCGTTTTGGTGAGGTTGATGCGCTGGCCGTCGCTCGGCCGGACCGGGGGTGACGCTGCGCAGTCGAACTTCCCTCGGAGCGGCGCCATCCGGCCGGGGCAACAGGCGTGGCGCCTGCGAAGGTTAGGGGCATGGATCTTGCTGCCGCGTTGACTGCGTTCGTGGTGATCTTTCCTGCCGAGTTGCCGGACAAGACCATGATCGCCACGTTGGTTCTGGCCACCCGATACCGACCCTGGCCAGTGTGGACCGGCGTCACCGCTGCCTTCTTTGTGCAATGTGTGGTCGCCGTCATGGTGGGTGGCGTGTTGACGCTGCTCCCGCGTCAGCCGGTGCTCGGGGTCGCTGCCGTGCTTTTCGCAATCGGTGGGTTCGTGATGTTCAGGGGCGCCAGCCGAGCCGCTGAGGCAGAGGCCGCCGAGGAGCAGGAGTTCGAACAGCGAGTCGCGGCACGTGGCGCGAGCACCCACCGCGCCGCGCTGGTTTCTTTCGGTGTGCTTTTCGCAGCCGAATGGGGCGACCTGTCGCAGTTGTTCACCGCCGGGCTGGTGGCGCGCACCGGCGAGCCGGTGTCAGTGTTCCTTGGTTCGTGGACGGCGCTCGCAGTGGTGGCGGGGCTGGCCGTGGCCCTGGGCCGCACCTTGACCCGCCGCGTGTCCCTGGCGGCGGTGCGCCGCGTCGCGGGCGCCCTGTTAGTGATCATCGCGTGCCTGACCGCCGCCGAAGCGCTCGGTGTTGATCTCCCAGGGTGAGGTGTTTCGCTCTCGGCGTAGTGGGTGGGTCCTGAGGAACACTCCGGATGCTGGCAATGTTGGCTCAGGTACGTCGCCGTCGGAGGATCGGGTGAGGCTCGCCGGAAGAGCGCCGCTCGCGTCGTCACACTGCGGCGATACAGTGAGAGCACACGGGCACCACCGGCGGGCACTGTGCCGTACGGCACGTGAGGAGCACGAAGCAGATGTTCGAAAGGTTCACCGACCGAGCGCGGCGGGTTGTCGTGCTGGCCCAAGAAGAGGCCAGGATGCTCAACCACAACTACATCGGCACCGAGCACATCCTGCTTGGCCTCATCCATGAGGGTGAGGGCGTGGCCGCAAAAGCGCTGGAGAGCCTTGGCATCTCCCTGGAAGGTGTGCGGCAGCAGGTTGAAGAGATCATCGGGCAGGGACAGCAAGCTCCCAGCGGGCACATCCCATTCACCCCCCGAGCCAAAAAGGTCCTTGAGCTCTCGCTGCGTGAGGCGTTGCAGCTCGGGCACAACTACATCGGCACCGAGCACATCCTGCTGGGCTTGATCCGGGAGGGCGAGGGCGTCGCGGCCCAGGTGCTGGTCAAGCTGGGCGCGGACCTCAACCGGGTGCGCCAGCAGGTGATCCAGCTGCTCTCCGGCTACCAGGGCAAAGAGCCGGCGGCCGCCGGCGCCAGCACCGAGTCGGCGCCATCCACCTCGCTGGTCCTGGACCAGTTCGGCCGCAACCTGACCCAGGCCGCTCGAGAGGGCAAGCTCGACCCGGTGATCGGTCGGGGCAAAGAGATCGAGCGGGTCATGCAGGTGCTTTCCCGGCGTACCAAGAACAATCCGGTGCTGATCGGAGAGCCCGGCGTCGGCAAGACCGCCGTCGTGGAGGGCCTGGGCCAGAAGATCGTCAAGGGCGAGGTGCCCGAGACGCTGAAGGAGAAGCAGCTCTACACGCTTGACCTCGGCGCCCTGGTCGCTGGCTCCCGGTACCGCGGTGACTTCGAAGAGCGGCTGAAGAAGGTGCTCAAGGAGATCCGCACCCGCGGCGACATCATCCTGTTCATTGACGAGATCCACACCCTGGTCGGGGCGGGCGCCGCCGAAGGCGCGATCGACGCGGCGAGCATCCTGAAGCCGATGCTGGCCCGGGGCGAGCTGCAGACGATCGGCGCCACCACGCTCGACGAGTACCGCAAGTACCTCGAGAAGGACGCCGCGCTGGAGCGCCGGTTCCAGCCGATCCAGGTGGGTGAGCCGTCGCTGGCGCACACCATCGAGATCCTCAAGGGGCTGCGCGACCGGTACGAGGCGCACCACCGGGTCTCCATCAC
This sequence comes from Micromonosporaceae bacterium, assembly GCA_050701815.1. Taxonomy (GTDB): domain Bacteria; phylum Actinomycetota; class Actinomycetes; order Mycobacteriales; family Micromonosporaceae; genus WHSM01. Next base: position 4,270 of record JBOGDL010000426.1, read on the forward strand.
CGACCGCGCGTTGGTGGCGGCGGCGAACCTCGCCGATCGCTACATTTCCGACCGGTACCTTCCGGACAAGGCGATCGACCTGATCGACGAGGCGGGCGCCCGGATGCGGATCCGCCGAATGACCGCGCCGCCGGACCTTCGTGAGTTCGACGAGAAGATCGCCGACGTGCGTCGGGACAAGGAGTCCGCGATAGACGCGCAGGACTTCGAGCGGGCGGCGCAGCTGCGGGACAAGGAAAAGCAGCTGCTCAACCAGAAGGCGCAGCGCGAGAAGGAGTGGAAGGCCGGAGACCTTGACGTGGTGAGCGAGGTCGACGATGAGCAGATCGCCGACGTGCTCGCCAACTGGACCGGCATCCCGGTGTACAAGCTGACCGAAGAAGAGACTTCCCGGCTGCTGCGCATGGAGGACGAGCTGCACAAGCGCTACGTGGGCCAGGAGGAAGCGGTCAAGGCGGTGTCCCAGGCGATCCGGCGTACCCGCGCTGGGCTGAAGGACCCGAAGCGGCCGTCCGGCTCGTTCATCTTCGCCGGGCCGTCCGGTGTCGGTAAGACCGAGCTGTCCAAGGCGCTGGCGGAGTTCCTGTTCGGCAGCGAGGAAGCGCTGATCCAGCTGGACATGAGCGAGTTCCACGACCGTTACACGGTGTCTCGCCTGGTCGGCGCCCCTCCCGGCTACGTCGGGTACGACGAGGGCGGCCAGCTCACCGAGAAGGTGCGCCGCAAGCCGTTCTCGGTGGTGCTGTTCGACGAGATCGAGAAGGCGCACGCGGACGTGTTCAACACGCTGCTGCAGATCCTCGAAGATGGCCGCCTGACCGATGGCCAGGGTCGCATCGTGGACTTCAAGAACACGGTGATCATCCTGACCACCAACCTCGGGACCAGGGACATCGCCAAGGCGGTGTCGTTGGGCTTCCAGACCTCGGAGAGCACCGACAGCTCGTACGAGCGGATGAAGGACAAGGTCAACGACGAGCTCAAGCAGCACTTCCGTCCCGAGTTCCTGAACCGGATCGACGACACGGTGGTGTTCCACCAGCTCACCCAGGAGCAGATCGTCGAGATCGTCGACCTGGTGATCGCCCGTATCGAAGAGCAGATGCGGAACAAGGACATGGGCCTGGAGATCACCGAGGACGCGAAGCGGTTCCTGGCCGCGAAGGGGTACGACCCGGTGCTGGGCGCCCGGCCACTACGCCGGACCATCCAGCGCGAGATCGAGGATCCGCTGTCGGAGAAGATCCTGTTCAACGAGCTGACAGCCGGTCAGATCGTGGTGGTCGACCTGGAAGGCGACCTGGAAGAGCTGGAGAACGCCAAGCTGGTGTTCCGTGGTTCGGACAAGCCGCCGGCGGTTCCGGACGCGGTCCCGGCGGGTCTTGCCGGGTCGGAGTCCGGTGGTTCGGCCGCGGGCGAGACAACCCCACCAGTCGAGTAGAGGTAGGTCACCGCGCGGATAGCGCGGTCGAGAGCAATGTCGACGGCGGCGTCGCGGTGGAAACCGC
>JBOGDL010000427.1:0-6640 GCA_050701815.1 Micromonosporaceae bacterium
GCCCGATGGAGAAGACCAGCATCCACAGCACCGCGAGGTCGGCGTGCCCGTGGGCGTCCAAGGCGCGGCCAGCGATGGCGAGATAGCCGTACGCGGCGAGGCCCAACACCCCCAGCCCGGCGGCGACGGGCGGGGCGCCATCCGGCAGCACCCCCAAGGCGCGGCGAAGCGCGCTGGCAGGCGGGTTCATCCGGTGTGCGCTTGGGAGCGCTGATCCGTGGGGACAGACCAGGCGAGCTGCTCGGAGGCGGCCCCGGATGGCTCCGTCACGGCGGCGACCGGCTCAGCTCGGGCGAGCGCCGCAGCCGACCCCGACGGTGTGTCCGGCTCGGTCGGCAGCAGCGCAGATGGGGGATCGGCCAGCACACCGCGACGCCGATTGAGCAGCTCGGCGTCCCGTAACGCCGCGGACCGGGCCAGCGCGGTGAAGCGCTCGCTGAGATCCCGTAGCCGCAGGTAGAAGTTGAGCACCGTGAACACAAAGGCGATCACCAGCGCGTAGAGCAGCAGGTCGGCGCCTCGACCCACCCCGACTGACTGCGCCAGCCACGTCAGGTCCCCGGGACGCAGCACCGTCCACACGTTGAGCGCCAGGAACCCGAAGAACGCCAACCGTTTGCCCGCTTGCATGCGCACGCCGTTCTGGGCACGCACGAAACCGACCAGCAGCAGCGCGACGGCCAGCAGCAACAACACCTGAATGGCCATGCTCAGGCGCTCCGGTTCCGCAGCGTCAGGTCGAACAGGATGTTCACGCCGTTGACCAGCGATTGGCCTTTGGAGCGGGAGTACTCGGTGTAACGCACTGTCACCGGCGCCTCGATCACGCGGTAGCCGCCCTGGGACAGGTTGGCGATGATCTCGGAGGCGTGGGCCATTCCGTTCATCCGGATCCGCAGCTGCTGCGCCAGGCCCCGGCTGAGCACCCGCAGGCCGTTGTGGGCGTCGGTCAGCTTCAGCTTGCGGCAGCGGTTGCTGAGCGCGGTCGCGACTCGCAGCACAGCCCGTTTCAGCGGGGGAACGGTGGTGGCAGGCCGCAGAAACCGCGACCCCAGCACCGCGTCCGGACGGTGCTCGCGAGCCAACGCGACCATGTTCTCGGCGTCAGCGACCCGGTGTTGGCCGTCGGAGTCGAAGGTGACGAAGTACCGGGCGCCGGGGCGGGCCAGGGCGTACGAGAGGCCGGTCTGCAACGCGGCGCCCTGCCCCAAGTTGACTGGATGGCGGATCAGATGCGCCTGGGTGGCGGCCACCTTGAGGGCGGACCTGTCCCGGCTCCCGTCGTCCACGCACACCACGTTGCGAAAGACCGGCAGCAGCTCCGCGAGTACCTCGGTGACGACCGTTTCCTCGTTGTAGACCGGGACGATCACCCAGACATCACTGTTGTCGGACAACTTCCGGGCCCCCCGTGTCAGCCTCGCTCTGGGCCGCCTCCGCCTGTTCCATCGGCTGAGGCCTGTTGGCCACCTCGTGAGGTCTAACGCCCAGGCGCATGGTCCGGCAACGTGTGCTTTGTCAGGACACGCCCGAGACACCGGACTTGCCCGAGACACGGAGAACGTGGCGCTCTCGCGCCACGTTCTCCGAAAGGGTTTGCGTGCGGATCAGACGTTTTGTGGGAACCCTAGGGTGACTCCGCCGTGCGACGGATCCAACCAGCGGCTGGTCACCGCTTTGGTGCGGGTGTAGAAGCGCACCCCGTCGGGCCCGTACGCGTGGGCGTCCCCGAACAGCGACGCCTTCCAGCCGCCGAACGAGTAGTACGCCACCGGCACCGGGATCGGCACGTTCACGCCGACCATCCCGACTTCGACCTCGTGCTGGAAGCGCCGGGCGGCGCCGCCGTCGTCGGTGAAGATCGCGGTGCCGTTGCCGTACGGGTTCGAGTTGACCAACTCCACGGCGTCGGCGTACGAGCTCACCCGCAGCACCGACAGCACCGGGCCGAAGATCTCGTCGGTGTAGACGCTCATCTCCGGGCGCACCCGGTCAAACAGTGTGGGCCCGAGCCAGAACCCGGTGTCGGAGCCGTCGATTGGATGGTCCCGGCCGTCGACGGCCAGCACCGCGCCTGCTTCGACTCCCGCGTCCAGGTATCCCGCGACCCGGTCCCGGTGCGGCTGGCTGATCAACGGACCCATCTCGCAGCCGGCGCGGCTGCCGTCACCGACATGCAGCTCGGCCATCCGCTTGGAGATCTTCGCGACCAGCTCGTCTCCGATCGGCTCCACCGCGACCACAGCGGAGATCGCCATGCAGCGCTCTCCCGCCGAGCCGAACCCGGCCGACACCGCGGCGTCGGCAGCCAGCTCAAGATCGGCGTCGGGCAGCACCACCATGTGGTTCTTGGCGCCACCGAGCGCCTGCACCCGCTTGCCGTTTCGGGCGGCGGTCTCGTAAATGTGGCGCGCCACCGGGGTGGATCCGACGAACGAGACCGCCTTCACCGTGGGGTGCTCCAGCAGCCGGTCGACCGCGACCCGGTCGCCGTGCGCCACGTTGAGAACGCCGTCGGGCAGGCCCGCCTCGGTCCACATCTGCGCGATCGCCAGGGACGCCGAGGGGTCTTTCTCGCTCGGTTTGAGCACCACCGTGTTGCCGCAGGCGATGGCCACCGGCACGAACCACAACGGCACCATCGCCGGGAAGTTGAACGGAGAGATCACCGCGACCACGCCCAGCGGCTGCTGCAACGAGTACACGTCCACTCCGGTGGAGGCGTTCTCGGTGTACCCGCCCTTGAGCAGGTGCGGTATCCCGCAGGCGAACTCCGCCACCTCAAGCGCACGCTGCACCTCACCGGCGGCGTCGCTGAGCACCTTCCCGTGCTCCGCGGTGATGATCTCCGCGAGCTCGCCCTTACGAGCGGCGAGCAGCTCCCGGAACCGGAACAGCACGTTAGAGCGTTTGGCAAGCGAGGCGTCCCGCCACGCCGGGTACGCGCGCGCAGCCGCCGCAACGGCGGCGTCCACCTCGCTGGGGGTGGCGAAATCGACCTGCGCCGCCAGCTCGCCGGTCGCCGGGTTGAAGACGTCACCAGCCCGCTCCGGCGCCTGCCCCTCCCACGGCTTGCCGTCGATCCAGTGGGTGATCCGTCTCATCCCCGGCCTCCTTTCACGTCAATGCGGCGTGTGGCGCGACAGCGCTGGGCAGCCAGCCCATCCAGCGGCTGGGTTCTCGCGCTCACGCGGCGAACTCCTTCTGCACGGCCGCGGCGGCGTCGCCGATGATGTGCAGCGCCTCGTCGACCTCGTCCGCGGTGACGCTCATCGGGGGCGCGATCCGGAGCACGTTGCCGTACAGGCCGCCCTTGCCGATGAGCAGGCCGCGGGTGCGGGTCTCCTCCATCATCTTCACGGCCGCCTTCGGGTTCGGCTGCTTGCCGCCGGGCTGCACCAGCTCCACGCCGATCATCAGCCCCATGCCTCGCACGTCGCCGATCACGTCGTGCTGCTCGGCGATCGCCTGCAGGCCCGACTTCATCCGGGCGCCCAGGGTGGCCGCGCTGCGCTGCAGGTCGTGGTCGCGCAGATAGTCCAGAGCGGCCAGGGCGGCGCTGGAGGCGATCGGGTTGCCGCCGAAGGTGGAGATCGAGTTGGCCTGGAACGCGTCGATCAGCTCCGGGCGGCCGACCACCCCGCCGATCGCGATCCCGTTGGCCAGGCCCTTGGCGAAGGTGATCGCGTCGGGGGTCACCCCGTGCGCCTGGATGCCCCAGAAGTTCTCGCCGGTGCGGCCCCAACCGGACTGCACCTCGTCCGAGATGAACAGGGTCCCGGACTCGTCGAGGATCTCCTTGAACCTGGCGAACAGCCCCGGGGGAGGCATCGAGAACCCGCCCACCCCTTGGATCGGCTCCGCGATCATGCACGCCACGTCGCCGGCGGTGGCGGTCTCCAGGACGTTGCGCAGATCGTCCGCGCAGACGTCGACGTACGCCTGGTCCGAGTAGTCGGCGAAGGGGCTGCGGTAGCGGTAGCCGCCGTGCACGTACGAGACCTGGAACGGGCTCAACGACGACGCTGACCAGCCCCGGTTGCCGGTGATCGCGACGGTGCCGAAACCCCTGCCGTGGTACGAGTTGCGCAGTGCCAGCACCTGGTTGCTGCGCCGCAACTGGGTGGCCATCATCAGGGCCGCCTCGTTGGCCTCAGTGCCGGAGTTGGTGAAGAAGACCTTGGCGTCGGGGATCCCGGACAGCTCGGCGATGCGCTCGGCGAGCTCGACCTGCTTGCGGATCAGGTAGAGCGTCGAGGTGTGGACCACTCCGGTGTCGAGTTGCTTGCGGATCGCGTCTGAGATGTCGGCGATGTCGTACCCGATGCCGTTGGTCAGGATCCCGGCGAAGAAGTCGAGGTACGTCGCGCCGGCCGAATCGACGACCCGTCTTCCCGAGCCGCTCACGATCTCGATCGGGTCGTCGTAGTAGAGGGCGAGCCACGAGGGCATCACCGAACGGTGCCGAGTCAGCAGTGTCATGGCCCGAGTCTCTGCCGCGCCGGGTCGTCGACTCTATGGACAACATGTATTGATGTCACCTTAATGAGGTTACAGTGTGTCCGCGCGGCCCCAAGGGGCCGCTGGCGCGCAACCTCAAGGAGTGCAGGCATGTATCCGACGGTCTCGGAAGTCCTCGCGCTGCCCGTGATGCGCTCCGCCGAGGCTCGGGTGGCGGCGGGCGCCGCGGGGCTGGGGCGTCGAGTGCGTTGGGCACATGTCGCTGAGGTCGCTGACATCGCTAACCTGCTGCGCGGCGGCGAGCTGGTGCTCACCACCGGGATCGCGCTGCCGGACGACGACCGTTTGCTCGCCGCGTACATCGACGGGCTGGCGCGGGTGGGCGCCGCCGGGCTGGTGGTGGAGCTGGTGCGCCGCTGGCGTGACGCGCTCCCGGCGGCGCTGATCTCCGGGGCGGAGCGGCACGGCCTGCCGCTGGTGACGTTGTCCAAGGAGACCCGGTACGTGACGCTCTCCGAAGCGGTGATCTCGATGATCATGGAGGCTCAGGTCGCCGAACTGCGAGCCGCCCAACAGGTGCATGAGACCTTCACGGCGCTCACCGTGGCAGGCGCCGACCCGGCGGAGATCCTGCGCGAGGTGGCGCGGATGTCGGGTCTGCCGGTGGTGCTGGAGACGCTCGCGCACCACGTGCTGGCGTACGACGCCGCCGGCAGCCACCCCGTGACGCTGCTGGCCGACTGGGAGCACCGGTCCCGCCGGGTGGTGCTGCCGGGACGCACCGCGTACCACCCCGGCGCCGGTTGGCTCGCCACCACGGTCGGGGCACGGGGTGACGACTGGGGTCGGCTGATCCTGGTGTCCCCCGAGGAACCGCCTCGGCGGCACGTGGTGGCGGCCGAACGCGCCGCCGACGCGCTGGCTCTCAACCGTCTGGTGGCGCGGGATCGGGACAGCCTGGAACGGCAAACCCACCGCAGCCTGCTGAGCTCGCTGCTGGCGTCCGGGCCGGCGCCGGCGGATCTCGCCGCCCGGGCGGCAGCCCTGGGTGTGCCGCTGCAGGGGCGTCAGCTGGTCGGGGTGGCGGCGCGCCCCCACACCTTGCCCAGCGTGGTGGGGGACCGCCCGGCATTGGGCACCCAGGAAGTGCTCCGGGACCTGGCGGAGGCCACCGCGCTGGCCGCCCGCCGCGCGTTGATCCCGGCATTGGTCGGGGTGGTCGACGACACCAGCGTCCGCGCGCTGCTCGCCCTGGCGCCGAAAGCGAGCGCCGACTCCTCGCTGCGCCGGATGGCGAAGCAGGTGCGCGCCGTCGCCGCGGCTGCCACCGGCTCGCTACGTGGCATCCCGGTGGTGGTCGCCGCGGGCACCGCGATCCCGGCCGGCCAGGACGCGATCAGCGCCGCGGGCCGCAGCCTGCGGGAAGCCGCGCATGTGGCACAGGCGGTGCTGCGGACACCGGGCTCGGGGACTGCCGAGCCCGATTTCCATGGCCTGGCTGATGTGCGGCTGCGGGGGTTGCTGCACCTGATGCAGGGCGACGAGCGGCTGAACGCTTTCGTGGAGCGGGAGCTCGGCCCGCTGCTGTCCGCGAGCACCCCGAACGGCGCCAGGCTGCTGGAGGTGCTGCGCGGCTTCTGCGAGCACGGCGGCAACAAATCCGCCGCCGCGACCGCCGCGCACACCTCGCGCACCGCGTACTACCAGCAGCTGGCCCGCATCGAGCAGATCCTGGGGGTCCAGCTCAGCGACCCGGAGTCGGTGTTGTCCCTGCATGTCGCGTTGCTGGCCTTGGAGGCCCGCCCGCCGTCGTAGTCGTGGTGGTGGCCGTGGGCGCCGCCGCGAGCACGACAGCCAACCAGCGGCGCCTGGCAGGCTCACCGGCCGCTGGCGGGCGGGGCGTCACCGGCGCCCGCCCACGGAGTCGAGCAGCGTCCGCGCGTACGGGGCCTGCAACGGGTCGAAGTGCCCGTGCACGCTTCCGTTGTGCGGGTTGACCTGTCGCGCTTTGCGGCCCCACCGGAGCCCTTCCCGGAATGTGTGACCCGCGTCGGCCAAGGCGCCCATGCCCGTCATCGCCTGCCAGTTCCGCTTCGGCTCCAGCGTCAACGACCGGCGCAGGGCTTTCTCGGCGCGGGAGTAGTACGACGGGTCGGCGGTGATGCGCGCCTGTTGCACG
>JBOGDL010000428.1:0-8993 GCA_050701815.1 Micromonosporaceae bacterium
CGGTGAGAATCCGGCGCTGTCCCGCAACTGTGATCCCCCGCCCGACATTTGGGTGATGGATAAGCCAGGTCGCCTGCGGCACGGCGCGATTTGCGCTCTCGAGGACGGGCGTCTCGCACGGCAGGTCTCTGTCGGGCGAAGTCCCACCCTCGACCCGACAGGAGGTCCCCCTTGAAACCATGGACGCGCTGCCACCCGAAAAAACAGAAACTCAAAGCACTGGCGTTCGTCGCCGCGCTCGCGACGTCGGTCTCCCTCGCCGGTTGCGCCAGCGGCGGATCCGTCGCGGACGAGGGCGAGGCGTCCGGTGGCAACTTCCCGGTCAGCGTCAAAGGCGCTGCCGGCAAAGTCACTCTGAAGTCGAAGCCCGACAAGATCGTCTCGCTGTCGCCCACCGGTACCGAGATGCTGTACGCGGTCGGCGCCGGCAAGCAGGTCGTCGCCGCGGATGACCAGTCGACGTACCCGAAGCAGGCGCCGCGTACCAAGCTCTCCGGGTTCAAGCCCAACGCCGACGCGGTCGCCGGGTACGAGCCCGATCTGGTGGTGCTCGCGTACGACGCCAACGACGTGGTCAGCGGCTTGAAGAAGCTCAAGATCCCGGTGTACGTGGCGCCGGCCGCGGAGTCGCTTGAGGACTCGTACCAGCAAATGGAAAATCTCGGAAAACTGACCGGGCACACGGGCGGGGCGACTGACGCCGTCGACCAGATGAAGTCCGACATCGACAAGCTGGTCAAGGACCTGCCGCAGCGGGACGAAGAGCTGACGTACTACCACGAGCTGGACCCGCAGCTGAACTCGGCGACCTCGAAGACCTTCATCGGCGAGGTGTACGGGCTGGCCGGGCTGAAGAACATCGCGGACTCCGCCGACAAGGAGGGTTCGGGCTACCCGCAGCTCTCAGCTGAGCACCTGATCGACTCAGACCCCGATCTGGTTTTCCTGGCCGACACCAAGTGTTGTGGCCAGTCACCCGAGAAGGTGGCCGACCGACCGGGTTGGGACAAGCTGACCGCGGTGAAGCAGGGGCAGGTGCACGCCCTCGACGACGACATCGCGTCCCGCTGGGGGCCGCGCGTGGTGGACCTGCTGCGGGTGGTGTCCGAGGCGGTCGCCGCCGTGCCCGCGTGACATTCGCGAACCCGCCAGAGACAGCGGGCGTGGCCAGCCAACCGGCCGATCAGGGGCCAAGCTTGAACCCCTCTGGCGCTGTGAGCCGGCCGACCCGGATCGGGGTCGGCTGGCTCATCGCCGGTGTGCTCAGCGTCGCGGTGGCGCTGATCGCCGGGGTGGCTGTCGGGCCGTCCACGCTGCCGCCCGGGTCGGTGGCGCTGCAGGTGCCGGACTGCCTCCCCGGTGTGGAGGTGGTCAGCGGGCTGGACGAGCGGCAAGCCGCGATCGTGTGCGAGCTGCGGCTGCCCCGCGCGGTGTTGGCGCTGATGGTGGGCGCGCTGCTGGCCGCCGCGGGCGCCTGCTACCAAGGTGTGTTCCGCAACCCGCTGGCGGACCCGTACCTGCTGGGGGTCGCGGCGGGGGCGGGGCTCGGCGCCACGGTCGCGGTGCTGTGGCGGCAGGCGATTCCTTCCCAGACTCCGGTGGAGTTGCCGCTGGCCGCGTTCGCCGGGGGGCTCGGCGCGGTCGCGCTCACGTACGCCCTGGGCGCGACCGGGAACCGGTATCGCTCACCGGCCACGCTGATCCTGGCCGGGGTCGCGGTGGCGAACTTCCTGACCGCGGGGCAGACGTACCTGATGCAGCGCAACACCGACACCCTGCAGCAGGTGTACTCCTGGGTGCTGGGTCAGCTCGCCGTCTCCGGGTGGCATGACGTGCGGTTGCTGCTGCCGTACGCGGTGATCGCGCTCGGAGTGGTGCTCACCCAGGGGCGCCAGCTTGACGTGCTCGGGGTGGGAGACGAAGAAGCCGCCAGCCTGGGGCTGCACCCGCAGCGGACCCGGCTGCTGCTGCTGAGCGCCGCCTCGCTCGGCGCCGCGGCAGCGGTGGCGGTGAGCGGGCTGATCGGCTTCGTCGGGATCATCGTGCCGCACCTGATCCGGCTGCTGGTCGGCTCCAGTTACCGGGTGATCCTGCCGCTGTGCGTGCTGTTCGGAGCGGCGTTCCTGGCCGGCGCCGACCTGCTGGCCAGGATGCTGCTCGCGCCCGCCGAACTGCCGATCGGGGTGATCACCGCGTTCTTCGGGGCGCCGTTCTTCGTGGTGGTGCTCAGAGCCGCCAGGGGGAGCCCGGTGTGAACGAGATCAAGGCCCGCGATGTGCGGGTCACTTTGGACAAGGTCCCCGTGCTGCACGGGGTGGACCTGACCGCCTCGGCGGGCTCCTGGCTGACCGTGATCGGGCCGAACGGCTCCGGCAAGTCGACGCTGCTGCGCGCCCTGGCCGGGTTGGTTCGCTTCGACGGCACGGTGGAGTTGGACGGCGTGCCCGTGGGTTCGCTGCGGCGGCGCGACCGGGCCCGGCGGATCGCGTTGGTGCCGCAGAACCCGGTGTCGCCGCCGGGGATGGCGGTGCGCGAGTACGTGCTGCTGGGCCGCACCCCGTACGTCCAGCCGTTGGGGCGGGAAGGCGAGCGCGACCTGGACACGGTCGACGGGGTGCTGCGGCTGCTCGATCTGGAAGCCTTTGCGCAACGTGCGTTGAGCACTCTTTCTGGCGGCGAGCGGCAGCGGGTGTTCCTGGCTCGGGCGTTGGCCCAGGGCGCCCCGGTGCTGCTCCTGGACGAGCCCACCGCCGCTCTCGACATCGGACACCAGCAGGAGGTGTTGGATCTGGTGGACGAGTTGCGCCGCACCCGCGCGCTCACCGTGGTGACCACGATGCATGATCTGGTGATCGCCGGCGAGTACGCGGAGCGCCTGGTGCTGCTGGACGCCGGTCGGGTGGCCGCGCAAGGCGCCCCCGCCGAGGTGCTCACCGAGCGGAATCTGGCGCGCCACTACCACGCCCGGGTACGGGTGATCGACGGTGAGTCCGGCCCGTTGGTGGTGCCGATCCGCTCCGTGGCGGCAGCCAAACAGCCCGGCCTGAGGTGACGGCGGCGGGGCTCAGGCGACGAGTGCGGCAGGCAGCGGTTGGGTGTGCAGCACGTCCAGACGGGACACCGCGCGGGTGAGCACCACGTACAGCCGGTGCAGGCCACGTGCCTCGGCGGCTGCGATCTCGGCCGGCTCCACCACGATCACGTGGTCGTACTCGAGGCCTTTCGCCAGGGACGCCGGCAGCAGCGTGACCCGTTCCGTCTCGTCGGGTCCACCCACCGGCAGCCCTGTCAGCGCGGCGCCAAGTCGCGGCAGCGAAGCGTCGGCCGCGATCACGGCGATCGAGCCTTCCTGGGCCAGCGCGGCGCGCACCAGGTCCGGCAGCTCCCGCGTCACGTCCTGCGCCTGCCGTACGGTCAGCTCCCCGTCATGGCGCAACGACACGGCCTCCGGCACCTGCACCTGCAACGCCGGCAGCAGCCGGTTGGCGAGGCGCACCACCGCGTCGGGAACCCGGAAGCCGGTGGTGAGCGCCGTGACGGACGCGTCCGGTTTGCCCAGGTGAGCCATGCTGTCCTGCCATCGGGGCGCCGCCCACGGCGCGGTGCCCTGGGCCAGGTCGCCCAGCACGGTGAGCGAGCCATGCGCGCTGCGGCGGGCAATCGCCCGGCACTGCATCGGTGACAGATCCTGCGCCTCGTCCACCACCACGTGCCCGTGGCTTTCCAGGCGTTCAATCAAACCCAGCGCCTCGTCAATCAAGACCAGGTCGGCGGGTGCCCACCGCACGGACCTGACGGCGCCGCCGAGGCTGGCCGGTTTGGCGGGCTTGGCCCAGGTGATCGCCTGCTGCTGGCACGGGTCGAGCACGCCGTCAGCGGCGGCGGCGAGCATCTCGGGGTCGGAGAGCAACGCGGCGACCAGATTCGCTGGGCGTACTGCCGGCCACACCTGATCGAGCAGCGCGCGCACCGGCTGGCTGCGGGCCATCCGCCGTTGCCAGGTCTCGCCCGGCGCCTCTCCCCGGGACTCGGCGAGCCGTTGCAGCAGAGCGACCACCCGGGCCTGCAGCCGCTCCCGTCCGGTCTGGTACGGCAGCCCGTCCGCGACCACCGCGTCCCGGACCTGTGTGACGACCCGGCGCAGCGGCTCGACCGGCACCCGCCACCGGGCGCCGCCGTCGGAGGCCACGAGCGGCTCTGCCGGTTCGCGCAGCTGGGCGTGCAGGGCTCGACGCAGCACTTCCGCCATCCGCGGGTCGTGTTTCACGTTGGCGGCGTACGGGTCGTCGGCGACCTTGGTACGCACGTGGCCGACCAAGTCGTCGATGGTGGCTTGGCGAATGTCGACCTCACCCAGCGCGGGCAGCACCGCGGAGATGTACGACAGGAACGCCCGGCTCGGCCCGATCACCAGCACCCCGGTCTTCCGCAGCCGCTGCCGGTGCGTGTAGAGCAGGTACGCCGCCCGGTGCAACCCCACCGCCGTCTTCCCGGTGCCGGGCGCCCCCTGCACGCAGATCGACTCCTCCAACGCCGCCCGCACCAGGTCGTCCTGCTCCGGCTGGATGGTGGCGACGATGTCGCGCATCGGCCCGACCCGGGGTCGCTCGATCTCCTCGGTGAGGATCCGGCTCGCGGTCCCCAGCTCCTCTCCAGCGGCTAGGCGCTCGTCTTCGAAGCTGGTCAACTCGCCACCGGCGTAGCCGAACCGGCGGCGCCGGCGTACCCCCATGGGGTCTTTCACGCTGGCTTGATAGAACGCTTCCGAAACGGGCGCCCGCCAGTCCAGCACCATCGGCTCGCCGTTGTCGTCCACCACGTGGCGACGTCCGATGTGGTACGTCTCGTCGCGTTTTCCGGCGGCGAGACCAGGCTCGTCGGGTTCCCCGACCGCCGGGTCAAGCGAGCCGGGCTCAGGTGAGCCCTCGCGATCGAGCCGGCCGAAGAACAGAGGCGTGTTCGGGTCGTCGGCGAGCTCGGCGATCCGGCGGGCCAGGGTGCGCCCCAGCGACTCGCTGGAGTAGGGGTCGCTCCCCACCTTGTCGCCGGTGGCGAAGAGCGCAGTGGCCCGTTCCTGCATCCGCGCCAGCGCAGCTCGGGACGCGGCCAGGTGGGCGCGTTCGGCCGCCAGGGCGGCGTCAACTGGCGGGCCGCTCGCATCGTCAGCATCGGCGGGCGTGGTGAGATCAGTGTCAATGGTGGGCAGGGATTCGGAGCTCATGCGTCTCCTCGGCTGTGGAGTGTGAGATCCCACTGCCATTGGCCGCCCGGCTCTCCGTGGCGCGATGTCGCCTGCGGCGCCGGCTGTGCCCGGCTTCGACGGGTGTGCGCTGCCGCGCACGAGCGTAGGAGCCTAGTCACTTCGGGGTACGGCCGTCATCCGATTTTCCAGCTTGCTGGCCCGAGCCGTCGCCTGGTTCCGCCAGGGCCGGGTCCGCTGGGGGCCGGCACCGTCGGGTCGCGGGCTTACCACGGCCGTAGCGGCTCGAAAAGGTGGAGCATGTCACGACGTATCGACGGGGATAGGCGTTTGCCCACTGTGTCGGACCGCGTACCGTCGGGTGCTGTGAAGACTCACCGACGGCCTCGAGTGGGGCACATCCAGTTTCTCAACTGCCTGCCGTTGTACTGGGGTCTGGTGCGCTCTGGCACGCTACTCGACCTGGAGTTGACAAAGGACACGCCCGATCGGCTCAACGATCTGCTGGTGGCGGGTGAGCTCGATGTCGGCCCGATCAGCGTGATGGAGTACCTCCGCCACGCGGACGAACTGCTTCTGCTCCCGGATCTGGCGGTGGGCAGCGACGGGGCGGTGCATTCGGTCAACCTGGTCTCGACTGTGTCCCCCAAGGAGCTGGACGGGCGGCCGGTGGCGTTGGGCGCGACCAGCCGTACCGGGGTGTTCCTGGCGCAGATGGTGCTGCACGAGCGGTACGGGGTTCGCCCCTCGTACCTGACGTGCCCATCTGATCTCACGGAGATGTTGCTGGAGGCCGACGCCGCGGTGTTGATCGGTGACGTCGCTCTGCGCGCCACGCTGCAGGCGCCAAGTAGGGGGCTACAGGTCATCGACCTGGGCACCGAATGGCGGGAGTGGACCGGCCTTCCAATGGTCTTCGCGGTGTGGGCGGTGCGTCGGGAGTACGCGGCCGCCCATCCCGGGCTGGTCAAGGACGTGCACAAGGCGTTTCTGCGGTCACGGGATCTCTGCGTCGCGGAGTTGGAGAGCGTGGCCGAGGCCGCTGCCCGGTGGGAGTCGTTTGACCAGGCGACGCTGACCAACTACTTCCGGGCGCTTGACTTCTCGTTGGGGGAGCGCCAGGTGGCTGGATTGCGAGAGTTCGCGCGCCGAGCGGCGGTCGACGGGGCGGTTCAGCCGCTGCCCGACAAGGGGCCCGAGTTCGCCGAGGTGTGAGCCGAGCCTGTGCGGGGCGCAATGGTAAGGGCTTGCGTCTCGGGCGCATTGACTTATTCGGCAACAGTAGGAAACATTTTCCCGCGTGAGGCAGGCCTGCCGACCACACAATCATGAAGTGGGAGGCAATTTATGCGTGCACGACTTTTCACCTTGCTGGTGGCTGCCGTCATGGGGGTCACCGGGGGGCTGGTCGCCAGCATGTCCTACGCGTCACCAGCGTCCGCGGACGGTTGTTACACCTGGAACCGCACTCTCAAGAAAGGCATGAGCGGCGGTGACGTCAAGACGCTACAGGTGCGTCTCGCGGGCTGGGTCGCCAGCGGGGAGAACCTGGCAATTGACGGCGCTTTTGGGGAGCGGACCCGTTTGGCGGTGATCCGCTTCAAGCGCGGTTACAATCTCGCCAATTCCGACTCGGGCGTCGCCGGAACCGGCGTCTTCAACAAGCTGTACGCCTTGCAGGACGCCGACTGCACCCCGGCGCATTTCAACTATGGAGAATTCAACGACAGCTGCGGTGAGAATGATTTCACCGGCGGCAAGGTGTCGGCGAGCGACGCGAAACGAAACATTCGCCGGATCATGTGGCAGTTGGAGGCGCTGCGGCACAAGCTCGGCGATCGCCCGATGGTGATCTCGTCCGGTTTCCGGAGCGTGTCGTGCAACAGCAGCGTGGGTGGCTCATCGACCAGCTTGCACATGTACGGCCGCGCGGCTGACCTGGGCACCGGCAGCGCGCCATCGCTGTGCACGATGTGGAACGCTGGGAAGTCGGCGGGTTTTGAGGAGTTGCTCGGCCCGGGTTATCCCGGGCACAACGACCACACCCATGTCGGCAACAAGTCCAGCCGATTCTGGAGCGCACCTAACTGTTAACGCTTGTGGCGCTCGGTTAATGCTTGTGCGATGCTCGGCCTGACGCTTTGAAGGATAGCTTCAGGTCGAGCGTTGACTTTGGTTCTCGTAGTCGGGATCATTTCGAACACGCGGCAGGCCTGCCGACCACCACAACCCCTTGTGAAGGTGGGAGGCATCGTGCGTGCAAGAAGAAGCGTGCGTACCAGAAGACTGGCGTTGTTATCGGCCGTGCTGCTGGCTCTGGCGAGCACATTCGCGGTCAACCTGGTCAACACGCCGACGGCGCAGGCGGACGCCTGCTTCACCTGGAACCGCACCCTGAACCGAGGTGACACCGGAAATGACGTGAAGCAACTGCAGATCCGGATCGCGGGGTGGGTCTCCTTCGACGAGAGCTTGGCGATCGATGGGGATTTCGGTCCCGCCACCGAGGCGGCCGTGAAACGGTTCAAGAACGGCTACAACGTGGGCGATGACACCGGCAATGCTGGGACCTCGGTTTTCAATAAGATTTACGACCTGCAGGACGCGGACTGCTCGCCAAAGCATTTCGACTTCTCCGAATTCAATGACAGCTGTGGTGAGAACGATTTCACCGGCGGCAACGTGCCGGCTGACACCGCGAAAGAGAACATCCGGCGAGTGATGTGGCAGTTGGAGGCGCTTCGGCACAAGCTCGGTGACCGGCCGATCGCTATCGGCTCCGGGTTCCGAAGCGTGTCGTGCAACAACAGCGTGGGCGGGGCGCCGGGCAGCCTGCACACGTACGGCAAGGCTGCTGATCTCGGCACTGGTTCGGGTCCGACGCTGTGTGAGATGTGGCGTGGGGCCAGGTCTGCTGGCTTCGAGGAGATTCTTGGCCCCGGCTACCCGGACCACAACGACCACACGCACGTCGGCAATGACTCGGGCGATTTCTGGAGCGCTCCAAACTGCTGATGATTTTCTCGGCGCGAGGACGTCGGCGACACCACTCGTCGGCCCCTCGCGCCGGGGGCGTAGTTCGACTCACCAGAACACGGGCACTCCGATTTCGCGGGGTTGTTTCCCTTTCTTCCCGATAGTTTTGAAAGAATATTTCTTGTACGACGTTGACTACGATAGTCAGCTTCGAGGATGATTCGTGCTGGATGGCAGGCCTGCCACCACCACACATTCCTGGTGGAGGCATCATGCGCAAAAAGTTGGTCCATCTGTTTGCTGCTGCCCTGATCGGCTTTACCGGCGTCGTCGCCGCAGTGGCATTCCACTCTCAGCCCGCCCAGGCAGACGAGTGTTACACCTGGGGTCGCACGTTGAGCCAGGGTATGAGCGGCAGTGACGTGACACAGCTGCAGATCCGGGTCGCCGGTTGGGTGGCCAGTGGCGAGAACCTCGCTCTCGACGGCGCCTTCGGGCCCGCGACCAAAGCGGCCGTGACCCGCTTCCAGTCGGCGTACGGTCTGGGCGCGGACGGCGTCGCCGGCCCGCAGACGTTCAACCAGCTGTACGCGCTGCAGGACCCTGACTGCACGCCGATCCACTTCGCGTACTCGGAGTTCGACGACAACTGCGGCGCCAACAACTTCAATGGCGGCCAGGTCTCCGCGACCACCGCGAAGTCGAACATCCTCCGGATCATGTGGCAGCTGGAGGCGGTGCGGCGCAAGCTGGGCAACCAGCCGATCACGATTTCTTCCGGCTTCCGGAGCGTGTCCTGCAACAGCAGCGTCGGCGG
>JBOGDL010000429.1:0-3218 GCA_050701815.1 Micromonosporaceae bacterium
TGTCGGACCGCGATTGGAGCGCCGTGAGCACCTCAATGCGTAAGGCAGCCGCCCGTGGCATGGTCGCGGCGATGGCGATGACCGGGATGCGTCGGCTCACCACCTCGCTCGGCATCGTTGGTAAGACTCCTCCAGAGGAGATCCTCTACACCAGAGCCCCCGAGTTCCTCTCCCGGATGCGGCAGCCGCAGCGGTTGGCGTTCCTGGAATCTGTGCATTGGGCGTACGGCGCGTTAGGGGGAGCGGTCTTCGGGATGCTCCCGGGGAGGGCGCGCCGGATGCGACTCGCCGGCCCCGTGTACGGGCTGCTGGTCTGGGCCGGGTTCGAAGCGGGGATCGCCCCGGCGTTGGGGTTGCCACGGACGAGTCAGCCGCGTCCGATCGAGCGGATCGCGCTGCTCAGCGACCACATTCTGTACGGGTTGATCGTCGCGTCCGCCGAGGAGGAGCACCCGGCCGACCGGGCCGAGGTGGTTGCGGTGGACGCGAGGCCAGAGCCGGCCGTCAGGATGGGCGAGTCCACAGCCACCATGTGACAGGTTGCTCGCCTTGTTCAGAGGTCGGTGGGCTGCTGCGAGCCTGTCAGAGGCTTGCGAGCGGCGATCCGCTCCACGATGCCGAGTTTGAAGCGGTCCCGGCGCTCGATCGCGTACCCAAGATCGCGGACCTGGCGCGACGGGCGGCGGCGGAAGTGCTCACCGCCCATCGGCACGGTGATCAGCTCCATCAACCCCTGCAGCGCTCGTACCGGCCACAGTGACGACTCGACGTGGTCGGCGAGGAGCAGCAGCCCGCCGGGGCGTAACACCCTGGTCATCTCGGCGAGCGCCTGCTTCTCGTCCGGGATCGCGCACAGACCGTACGTGCAGACCACGGTGTCGAAGCTGGCGTCGGGGAACTCCAGCCGCTGCGCGTCGCCGTGGCGCAGGTCGACTTTCCGGCCGAGTTCGGCGCTGCGGCGTCGCGCCAGGGCGAGCATGGCATCGCTCCACTCCACGCCGGTGAGGTTCACGTCAGCGGGATAGTGCGCCAGGTTCAACCCGGTGCCGATGGCGACTTCCAGGACATCGCCGGCAGCGGCTTCACAGATCCAGTCCCGGGTGTCGCCGAAGAGGCGCCGATCGAAGAACGCCATGCCCGCGTCGTACTTGTGGGCCTGCTTGTCCCACCACCGGCGCAGTTGATCGTCACGCTCTGATGACTGCGGCATGCGTCCATCACACCACGCGCACACCATCAGCGCGGCCGGCTCGAAGCGGCGGCGTGGTCCGCGCTGTGGGCGGCGCGGTGCCACGGGCGGTGACAGGCTGAGGGGATGACGGCACAGACCGCAAAATCGGACGTGAGCCGGGATGTTCTCGGCACGGCTGCGGCGCATGCGACGCGTCGGGTGCCGGTGGCTGCTCCTGGCGAGTCAGTGGACGCGCTGCTGGCGCGGCTGCGGGGCAACACGTACGACAGCGCCTCGGTGGTCGCGGTGTGCGACGGTGACCGGCTGGTGGGGCTGGCAAGCCTGGAACGGCTGCTCGCCAGCGATCGGGGCGCGACTGTGGACGACGTGATGGACCGGCAACCGCCCACCGTGGCGTCCGACATGAAGCAGGAACGTGTGGCCTGGGCCGCGGTGCAGCACGGCGAACCTGGCATCGCGGTGACTGGCCCCGGTGGCGAGTTCCACGGCCTGATCCCGCCGCAGCGGCTGCTGTCCGTGCTGCTGGACGAGCACGACGATGACATGGCCCGGCTCGGCGGGTTCTTACGGTCCGCGCGCAAGGCTCGCGCGGCGAGCACCGAGACGGTGGGCCGGCGGCTGCTGCGGCGTTTGCCGTGGTTGGTGATCGGGATGCTGGCGGCATTGGCCGCCGCGGCGATCGTGGGGTCCTTCGAAAGCCAGCTCGAGAAGGAACTGCTGATCGCGTTCTTCCTTCCCGGCGTGGTCTACATCGCGGACGCGGTCGGCACCCAGTCCGAGACCCTGGCGATCCGGGGGTTGTCGGTGGGCGTGGGGATACGTCGCATCCTGTTCCGGGAGACCGTCACCGGTCTGCTGGTCGGCGTCTTGCTGTCCGTCACGGTGGGAGCGGCCATCGTGCTGCTCTGGAAGGCGCCGGCCGTGGCGCTCGCGGTGGCTGTCGCGGTGTTCGCCGCCTCGTCGGTGGCGACGCTGATCGCGATGGGGCTGCCGTGGCTGCTTGACAAGATGAGCCTGGATCCGGCGTACGGGTCGGGTCCGCTCGCCACCGTGGTGCAGGACCTGGTGTCAATCCTGATCTACTTCTGGGCCGCCGTGGTGATTGTGACCTAGCGCCGGCGCCAGCGGTCGCGACGCCCAGGCCGCGGGTGTTCCTGACAAACGCGTGGCCCGCCAACGCGTTCAGCGCTGACGGGCCACGACGGCGAACTCGGTGTGGCTACGGCATTTGTCCCGCCTGCCAGCACGGGGTGGCGGTGGGGCCGCAGTTGCGCAGCTCCACCAGCTTCGGGCCGAGTGTGTTGTTCACCAGACTCTCGTGCGAGGAGTACACGTTGGTGTTCTGTTTCGGGTCGGCGTTCAGGTCGTAAAGCTCGTGCCGGGTCACGTCGAAGTACCTCACGTACAGCCAGTCGGCGGTGCGGATCGCGCTCCAGGTGTGCACGCCCGGATTGAAACCAGCGGCCGCGGCTGCCATGTCTCCGTCGGCGAGGTCCGGGTCTTCAAACAAGCTCGCGGTGGTGTCCTGCTTGTGATGCTCGTAGTACGCCACGTCACGCCAGTCCCCGGAGGTGTCGCCTTCCAACAAGGCGTTCAGCCCGTGCCCGTTGCTGGGCAGCGGGGTCAGGCCCGCCATCCGCTGGAACGTGGCGTACAGGTCGATCGACTGCACGACCTGGCCCCGGTTCGCCCCGGCGACCACGCCGGGACCTTTCACGATCAGCGGCACCTCGGCGTCATGGTCGTACGCGCTGCCCTTGCCCCGCAGCAGGCCGTGGTCGCCCAGGTGGAACCCGTTGTCCGTGGAGAACACGAAGTACGTGTTGCTGAGCTGACCGATCGAGCTCAGGTGGTTGCGCAGCTCCCGGATCTGGTCGTTGACCGACTGCACCATCCGCACCCGGTTCCGCAGGTCGGTGTCCAGCTCCTGGTACGTGGCCTCATCGAACCCGGTGCCGCGCGGCACGCTCAGGCTGCCGCACTCGGTGCGGTTTCCGTTGATGACACCGCAGTCGCCACCGGGGAA
>JBOGDL010000430.1:0-3775 GCA_050701815.1 Micromonosporaceae bacterium
TCGATCGTGCCGGTCAAGCCGCGGCCGATCCAGGTGGCGCCGATGCAACACACCACGTCGTACGGCTCGGCCGACACGTAACCGGCCGCGTCGCGGTGCTCGAAGCTGACCCGCTCCGCGACGCCCAGCTCGGCGGCGCGTGTCGCCGCGTCCGCCAGGAAAGGTTCGTGCAGATCCACGCCGTGGCCTGAGGCGCCGTGCCGCGCCGCCCAC
Source organism: Micromonosporaceae bacterium (assembly GCA_050701815.1). Classification (GTDB taxonomy): domain Bacteria; phylum Actinomycetota; class Actinomycetes; order Mycobacteriales; family Micromonosporaceae; genus WHSM01. The sequence goes on from JBOGDL010000430.1 coordinate 214, forward strand.
CGGGACAGCAGCTCACCCTTTCCGCACGCCAGGTCCAACAGTCTGGTTTCCGGGCCGATCCGACTCACTTCGCCCAGCTGGAGCAGCTTCTGCTCGCTGAACGGGTTCTGAATCCGGTGATCAACCTCGGCAAGCTGGTGCAGCCAGAACAACATCGCGACATAGTCGATCACGATGCCTTCAGCCGCCACCGAATTTGCATGCGCTGCCTGCGAGAACAGCCACAATCGCACGGGAACGCCGTGGCCGCCGCGCGCGTCTCAGTGTCATGAGGGCCACCAAACGGGACGCCGCCACACCGGCCGTCACAGTGCAAGGCGCCCAGACCGAGAACCCCACGGGGTCGGACCCGGCGACCACCGGGCCACCGGCCAAGCCGGCCAAGTCTGGCCTGGCGATCCGGAGCACTCTGACACGGGCTTTTTTCGCGCTGGCGATCGCGGCGATCGGGCTGACCGGATGCACCGCGGCTGACCCGAGCGAGCCCGTTGTCCACAAAGGACCGCAGCTGGTCGCCTTCGACGATTGCCGGCAGGCGCTCGAAGACATGAAGTCCGGCGCGAAGCCGTACGTGGGGCCGTACGGTTTCCAGCCCGGGGGGCCGATCGTGAACGACAGCGCCGCCGCCAAGCCCGACGGCGCCGAGAACCGGGCCGGCGCCCCCGCCGCGGACGGGCCTGGTTCAGCAGCCGGGCCGGGTTCAGCGGAGGGGCCGGAGCATTCCGGCACCAACAATCACGAGTCGGAAGTGGACGAAGCCGACCTGGTGAAAACCGACGGGGATCGTATCGTCACCGTGGTCGATGGCACGCTTCGAGTGATCGACACCGAAACCCGGAAGCAGACCGGCCAACTCCAGCTCGCGGATGACGCCACCCAGCAGGCGCAGCTCGCTGACACCGCGCAGCTGCTGCTGCATCGAGACCGGGCGCTGGTGGTGCTGAGACCACCGATGACGTACCCGTATCGAGCCGGTCTGGAAGTTGACGCGGAGAAGCCGGTGGGGCCCACGTACCGGATCGCGGGTCCTCAGATTCTGTTGATCGACCTGGCCGGAAAGCCAGAGGTGATCAGCCGGATGAGGATCGACGGCGAGCACTTGGACGTGCGCGCGGTCGGTGGCACAGCGCGGCTGGTGACCCGTTCCATTCCCCGGGTCCCGTTTCAGCCTCCGGGTGACGGCAGGTCCGATTCGGAAGCCGAACGCAAGAACCGGATCACCTTGGAGTCGTCCGGGATCGACGAGTGGGCGCCCCGGTACGAGATCGACAACGGGGGTTCGACAATCCGGGGGAAGGTCGGCTGCGGTCAGATCCGGAAAGCCGCCGACTCCAGCGCCACGTCCCTGCTCACCGTGATGACCTTGAACCTCCACAAGCCGCTCACCGCTCAGCAGGCGGTCACCGTAGCCGCCGACGGCGCCACCGTGTACGGGACCGCCGACAGCCTGTACGTGGCCAACGACCAGCGTCAGGTGCAGCCACTGCGGGATCAGCCCGGCCAGCCCGCCCGGGACCGCGGGCCGCAGCGCCCGCGCACCCAGATCTACAAATTCGACACCTCGGGCACGGGAGCACCCCGTCACACCGCGTCCGGCACTGTGCCGGGCTGGCTGCTGAACCAGTACGCCATGTCCGAGCACAAAGGCCACCTGAGGGTCGCCACCACCACGCTGAAGGACTTCACCCGGCCCGACCGGGATGTCCAATCGAGCAGCGCGGTCTACGTGCTCACCGAACGCGACCATCAGCTGGTCAGAGTCGGCTCAGTGAGCGGCCTCGGCAAGGGCGAGCAGATCTACTCGGTACGGTTCGTCGGGCCGATCGGCTACGTGGTGACCTTCCGCCAGGTGGACCCTCTGTACACAGTGGACCTCCGGAATCCCCGCGCGCCCAAGGTGACCGGCGAATTGAAGATCCCCGGCTACTCGGCCTACCTGCACCCGGCGGGTGGGGAGCAACTGATCGGCGTGGGCCAGGAGGCCACCGCTCAGGGCGCGCTGCAAGGCACCCAGATCAGCCTCTTCGACGTCTCCGACTCCCAGCCCCGCCGCCTGGCCCGGCATCACGTGCAGCACAGCAGCTCGGAGGCCGAGACGGATCCGCACGCGTTCCTGTACTGGCCGAAGACCGGACTGCTGGTGATCCCGCTGGTCTGGCACGGCGACACCGCCGCAGAGCCTGTCAAGCCGAACCGCGGCCCGACGGACCGGCCGGTCGAACCGCGCAGCGGGGCTCTGGTGCTGCGGCTCACCGGCGATGAGTTCACCGAGGTTGGCACGATCTCGCACCCGGATTCCAACCCGCACAACCCGACCATGGTGCGCCGTTCCCTGGTGGTCGGCGACACCCTCTGGACGGTTTCCCAGGCCGGCGTCAAGGCTGACAACGCGACCAGCCTGGCCGACGAAGCCTGGATCCCGTTCCGGTGACGGGGCCTTACCCGAGGGTTATCCGGGGCCCTGTCGCGGGGTTCACGCCGGGTCGGCGGGCGTCTGGTCGCGAGCGAGTTGGCTGAGCTTCGCCGCGACCTCCCGGGGGTCGGCGCCCTGACCCACCGCTATCCCCAGCAGGTACGTGGTGAGCGGCGCCGCCGGACGCGCCACCCCGTGCGCGGCGTCCCGCGCCACGTCCAGGATCAGCTTTTCGTCGACCTTCGCCAGGTCGGGATCCAGGTCGAGTGCCTGCCGTACGGTGTCGGCCCAATCCGTCAACTTCATGCTGCCGCTTCTCCTCACTTCTGCTGATCGACCGTGATGCCCGAGGGCGCGCACCGGATCCGGGGCCCCGAACGCGGGCTTGGTCCCTGGGCCCGAAAGCGTGCCCCCGGGAGTGTTCGCCCCGCTCTGTGCCCGCGGGTGTTCGTGCGACTCGTGGCGTCGGGCCGGGCTGCGATGTCGTGCAGTCAGGCTGTGTTGTCAGGGTGTTCCACGACGTTGTCAGGGCGTTCCACGGCGGCTCGGGCCCGCTCCAGAGCGGTCGGGGTGTCGCAGTCGTACCACGGGGGCGGGCTGGCGAGCGTCCGCACCTCGGCCACCAACGCGTCGTCGTACAGGTGCCGGAGCGGCAACCCGGCCGGCGCCCCCAGCCGTCTCAGCTGATCTCGCAGCGGCCCGAACCGCCACACGGCGCACAGGTACTGGCGTTGGCCGTGATCGTCCACGTACACCGCGGCGTCGTCGGTCGCGGCTGTCAGGAGGGCACGTACCGCGTCGTTGGTGAGGAATGGAAGGTCCGCCGCGAGCAGCGCCACCTGCGCCGGCTGGGCCTCCGACTCGATCACCTCGACGCCAGCGACGATAGCGGCAAGCGGACCTGAACCAGGAGGATTCTCGCGAACCTGCAGCACGTCCGCAGGCGCCGGACGATGCGGCCCCACCACGACCCGGGTACGGGCGTCGGCCACCGCGGCGAGAACTCTTTCCAACATCGACTGTCCACCGATGTCCAGCGCCGGCTTGTCCACGCCGCCGAGGCGATGAGAGAAGCCACCCGCGAGCACCACCGCCGCGTACCCCGCGCCCTCCGCTGCCACACCCCGACAGTACGCCTATGGGCAACCC
>JBOGDL010000431.1:0-5678 GCA_050701815.1 Micromonosporaceae bacterium
CACTGAAATCCGCGGAGTACGACCTGATCTCCGGCAAGCCGGATCTCACGCTACGTGCCGCCGAACAACTGCCGGACGCACGAGAGGTCGGAGACGTGACACCGGTCAACCGAAACCGGCATCTGCTTGATGTGGCGCACGCGTCATTGCTGACCGGAGACGTTGATCGGGCGACGACTGTTTTGACCACAGTGCTGCAGCGGGCGCCAGAGTGGCTTCGTCGACAACGTTCGGCGTACGAGATCGTGAGAGCGACGCTGAAGACCCGGCCGAAGAGACCCACCGAGGAGATGGCAGCGCTTGCGTCTCATCTTGGCGTCGCCGCCTGACGTGACAGCCAGTTTCACGGCTCTTACCGAAGTCACGTTCCAAAAAGGACGCGCTCCGCTTCTGTTGTCATGAGCTAACCCTTCGTAGCTTCTCTGTCATATGTAGAGCAATGGCGACGGAGTGATGACATGCGAAGTGAAGGCGGGTCCAAGGGTCCCAACGGATACGAGCCCATCGTCGTCCCATACGGGGGTGATGTGGCGGTGGCGCGGTCGATGGCGGTGGTGCATGTGCGGAACCCATGGACGGGGCGGTGCCGCGCGTGCCGGGAGGTGTATCCGTGTCCGGAACGGGTCAACGCCGAAGCGGTGCTTGACGCGGCACGGCAGACGCGGAGTGGTGATCGGTCAACCCTGACGGTCTTGGTGCTGTTGCTGTCCGCTTTCACGATCACGGCGCTGGTGGTGTTCGTGGCGGTCTCGCAGCGGTGACAGGTTCGACGCGGGGATCTCATTGTGTTGATCAAGGGGTACGTGACACGACACTCCGGCGCGACACGAACCAATCCCTTGATCACGCGGAAGAATCCCTTGATCAACACAAGCTGGCTCGCCAGGACGCCGAGTCGGCCAGCACACCCGCCGAGTCGACGGTCGGCCAGGCCGCCCAGTCAGCGGTCGGCCAGGTCGCCCCGCCGGCGGTGGGGCGGGTCGCGGTGGCGGACCCGTGCCTACTACGAGGGTTGTTGGTGTGCGCCCGTTGCCAGCGGCTGATGCTGCCGGTCTACAACCCGCGAGCTGGTCGCGGCTACTCCTGCGGACCGGGTTGCGCCCAGCCTGACCTGCCCGCCCACGAGGTGGAAGCCGACCTGCTGCTCGCCGCGTTGATCACCGCGTACACCCGAGTGCTTGTCAACACCGAAGGCAAACTCCGCCCGCACTGGCGACGCTGCGATGACACCACCCATGCTCCCGTCACCGAGCCCCGGCGAGGTGGGTAACCGCGATGTCGTTGCTGCCTGCGCTTTCGACCATCGCGCTGCTTGCCCTCGGCCTAGGCTGGACCGCCGGCCGAAGCTACGAGAGAGCGGCACGTGCCTGGCGGGATTATCGAAAGCTCAAAGCTGACCTGCCTGTCCTCCGCGCTGTCGCGCAGAGCGCTCACTGGACGCGCAGCCGGCGTCGTCGCGCTCGCGATCGCATTGACCTGCCTCGCGGTGTACGGGCTGGCGTCGTAAGCCCGCCACCCAATCGATCTCGGATGAGTGGCATTGGCCTGGAACGGGGTGGGCATCAGCGGGCTGGGTTGTGGGCGCAAATCCTTGACAGGTGGATGATCGGGCTTGAACACTGTTGCGTATTGCCCTCAGAGTTGCGGATCAAGCAACCGGAGCCTGGCCGCAGCAGCAACCAAGGGAGCTGCCATGACGGGACCGCGTGTCGTTGTCGTAGGAGCCGGGGTGGTTGGCGCCGCGCTCGCCGAGGAGCTGTCGACTCGGGGCGTCACCGACGTCACGGTGCTCGATCAGGGCCCGCTGTACGCCACCGGCGGTTCCAGCTCACACGCTCCCGGCCTGGTGTTCCAGTGCAACGGCTCAAAGACGCTGACCGAGATGGCCCGTTACACGGTCGAGAAATTCAACTCGCTCCAGCTCGACGGACAACCATGCTTCCTCCCGGTCGGCGGGTTGGAGGTCGCGCTCACCGAAGAACGGCTCGCGGAGCTGCACCGGCGGCACGGTTGGCTGACATCCTGGGGAGTCCAGTCTCGGGTGGTCTCGCCGGACGAGTGCGCCAAGCTGCACTCGATGTTGGATCCGGACCTGCTGCTGGGTGGGCTGCACACCCCGACCGACGGGCTCGCGGTGTCAGTGCGCGCGGTCACCGCGCAGGCCCGGGCCGCCGAACGCCGTGGGGTGCGGTTCCTGCCGTACCACGAGGTGCTCGACGTCAAGACCAAAGCCGGCCGGGTGGTCGGAGTGAAGACCAACCGGGGCGACTTCCTCGCCGACATCGTGGTCTGCTGCGCCGGGATCTGGGGACCGAAGGTGGCCCGTATGACAGGCACGCCGCTGCCGTTGACGCCGTTGGCGCACCAGCTCGCGTGGACCACGTCGGTCCCCGAGCTGGAAGGCCAGACCGAGGACGCCACCCGTCCGATCATCCGGCACCAGGGCGCTGACCTGTACTTCCGGGAACGCCGCGACACCCTCGGGATCGGTTACTACGGGCACCGTCCGCTGCCTGTCACCGCGGACGAGATCCTGGCGTACGACGAGGCCGAGGTGATGCCGTCGGTGCTCGAGTTCACCCCGGACGACTTCGCCCCGGCGTGGGACGAGTCGCAACGGCTGTTCCCCGGGCTGGCCGAGACCGGGATCGCCGAGGGGATGAACGGGCTGTTCTCGTTCACCACCGACAACATGCCGCTGCTGGGCGAGTCGTCGCAGGTGAGGGGGATGTTCTTCGCCGAGGCGGTCTGGGTCACCCACTCCGCTGGCGTGGGCCGCGCGATGGCCGAGCTGCTGGTCGACGGCGTCTCCTCGTACGACCTGCATGACTGCGACATCAACCGGTTCGAGCAGCACCACCTCGCCCCCGACTACGTGACGGCCCGCGGCTGCCAGAACTACATCGAGGTGTACGACGTGATCCACCCGCTGCAGCCGATGGAAGATCCGCGGCCGCTGCGTACCACCCCGTTCCACCCGCGCCAGGCCGAGTTGGGCGCGGTGTTCCTGGAAGCCAACGGCTGGGAACGCGCGCACTGGCACGAGGCGAACGCGTCGCTGCTGGATGGACGTGACATCCCCATCCCCGGCGAATGGGCGGCCCGGTACTGGTCCCCGATTGTCGGCGCCGAAGCCCAGGTCACCCGGGAGCGGGTCGCGCTGTACGACATGAGCGCGCTGAAACGGCTCGAAGTCACCGGACGGGGCGCGCTGGACTTCCTGACCCGGCTCACCACCCAGAAGATGGACAAGTCCGTCGGCGCGGTGACGTACTGCCTGCTGCTGGATGAGCGCGGCGGCATCCGTAGCGACATCACCGTCGCGAGGCTCGGCGAAGACCGGTTCCAGCTCGGTGTGAACGGCAACCTGGACCTGGATTGGCTCACCCGTCGGCTACCCGACGACGGCTCGGTGGTGGTGCGCGACCTCACCCCCGGCACCTGCTGCATCGGGGTGTGGGGGCCGAAGGCCCGGGACCTGGTGGCGCCGCTGACCCGGGACGACTTCTCCGCCGCCGGGTTCAAATACTTCCGGGCCAAGGAGACCTACCTCGGGATGGTCCCGGTGACCGCGATGCGGCTGTCGTACGTGGGGGAGCTGGGCTGGGAGCTGTACACCACCGCGGACATGGCGCTGAAACTGTGGGACACGCTCTGGGACGCGGGTCAGGACCACGGCGTGATCGCCGCTGGGCGGGGCGCCTTCAACAGCCTCCGACTGGAGAAGGGCTATCGCAGCTTCGGCGCCGACATGACCCACGAGCATGACCCGTACCAAGCTGGGTTGGGGTTCGCGGTGCGGATGGACAAGGGTGACTTCACCGGCCGGGCCGCACTGGCGTCGAAGTACGGCGCCGGCGGCGCGGGGCAGGACGCCGGCGGCGGTGTCCAACCGTCCCAGCGGCTGTGCGCGTTGGTGATCGACGACCCCGGTGACGGCGCCGCCCGGGTGGTGACAGGCAAGGAGCCGGTCTACGACGGGGACGCCTGCGTCGGTTACGTCACCAGCGCGGCGTACGGGCACACCATCGGCGCAAGCATCGCGTACGCCTGGCTGCCGGCGGAGCTGAGCGAGGTCGGCACTAGCGTGCACATCGGCTACTTCGACCAGCGGATCAGCGCTCGGGTGGCGGCTGAGCCGCTGTTCGACCCGACCATGACCCGGCTACGGAGCTGATCGGAGGCAGGGGTTGAAAGACACACCAGGCCCGGGCGGCACGAGATGGCCCGTGGGTCCGCCGGAGGTGCTGTGGCGGGACCGGGCGCCGGAGCGCTCGTACGACGTGGTGATCGTGGGCGCGGGTGGGCATGGCCTGGCCACCGCGTACTACCTGGCCAAAAATCACGGCATCACGAACGTGGCGGTGCTGGAGAAGGGCTGGCTCGGTGGCGGGAACATGGCCCGCAACACCACGATCATCCGATCCAATTACCTGTGGGACGAGAGCGCCGCGATCTACGAGCACGCGCTGAAACTCTGGGAGGGTCTGGAAGCGGATCTGGACTACGAGATCCTGTTCAGCCAACGCGGGGTGCTCAACCTGGCGCACAGTCTCGGTGATGTGCGGGAAGCCCAGCGCCGGGTCAACGCCAACCGCTTGAACGGGGTGGACGCGGAATGGCTCGACACCGGCCAGGTGAAAGAGCTGGTCCCGATCCTGAACACCTCACCCGAGCTGCGGTATCCAGTGCTGGGCGCCACGTACCAAGCGCGGGCCGGGATCGCCAAACACGACTACGTGGCCTGGGGGTTCGCCCGCGGGGCCGACGCGCGCGGCGTGCACCTGATCCAGGACTGCGAGGTGACCGGGTTCGACGTCACCGGCGGCCGGGTGACCGGTGTGAAGACCAGTCGCGGCGACATCGGCGCCGGCACGGTGGCGTTGTGCGCCGCTGGCCACACGTCCGTGCTCGCCGAGATGCTGGGGTTCCGGCTGCCGCTGCAGAGCCACCCGCTGCAGGCCCTGGTCTCCGAGCTGCTGGAACCGGTGCTCGACACGGTCGTGATGTCCAACGCGGTGCACGTGTATGTGAGCCAGGCCCACAAAGGCGAGCTGGTGATGGGCGCCGGGATCGACACGTACAACGGGTACGGGCAGCGCGGCTCGTTCCACGTGATCGAGTCGCAGATGGCGGCCGCGGTGGAGCTGTTCCCGATCTTCGCCCGGGCGCATGTGCTGCGGACCTGGGGCGGCATTGTCGACGTCTCCCCGGACGCCTCGCCCATCATCGGGCTCACTCCCGTGGACGGCGTGCTCGTCAACTGCGGGTGGGGCACCGGCGGTTTCAAAGCCACCCCCGGCGCCGGCTGGGTGTACGCGGACACCATCGCCCACGGCCGGCCGCACCCGCTCGCGGCGCCGTTCGCGCTGGAACGATTCGCCACCGGCGCCTTGATCGACGAGCATGGCGCCGCCGCTGTGGCGCACTGAGAGGAGGAGCCGGATGTTGCGAATCGAGTGCCCGTGGTGCGGCCCTCGCGACGAGACCGAGTTCCATTACGGCGGGCAGGCGCACGTGGCGTACCCGGCTGACCCGGCGGCCTTGAGCGACCAGCAGTGGGCCGAGTACGTGTTCATGCGCGACAACCCGAAGGGCTGGTTCGCCGAGCGGTGGGCGCACTCGGCCGGCTGCCGTCGCTGGTTCAACCTGCTCCGGCACACCGTGAGCTACCAGAC
>JBOGDL010000432.1:0-5354 GCA_050701815.1 Micromonosporaceae bacterium
CCGGGCTGGAATAGTGGTACGACGTGACTCGCGCCTCGATGGACAAACAGCCGCACGAGGTCGCCGCGATGTTCGACGGCGTGGCCCGACGGTACGACCTGACCAACACGCTGCTTTCGCTGGGACAGGACCGGCTCTGGCGTAAGGCAACTCGGCAGGCGCTGGCCCTGCGAGCGGGGCAGACCTGTCTCGACCTGGCCGCCGGCACCGGGGTCTCCACCGTGGAGCTCGCGAAGTCTGGTGCGTACGTGGTGGGCGCGGACATCTCACTGGGCATGCTCGCCGCAGGCGCCCATCGCGACGTGCCTCTGCTGGCCGCCAACGCCTTGGCGCTGCCGTTCGGCGACCAGACCTTTGACGCGGTGACGATCTCATTCGGGCTGCGCAACATCGTCGACGTGGACGCGGCGCTGCGGGAGCTGGCGCGGGTGACCCGGCCCGGTGGCCGGCTGGTGATCTGTGAGTTCAGCCACCCGAGCGTACGGGTGTTCCGTGAGGTCTACCTGCGCTATCTGATGGCGGGGTTGCCCGCGATCGCCAAGGCGGTGTCGAGCAACCCCGACGCGTACGTCTACCTCGCGGAGTCGATTCGCGCCTGGCCCGGGCAGAAGCAGTTGGCAGCCCGGATCGGCGAATCAGGGTGGGGCGAAGTCAAGTGGCGCAACCTCACCGGTGGCATCGTGGCGCTGCACTGCGCCACGATGCCGTGAGTCGCTCCTCTGGACATGGGTCGCTGACCATCCCGCCGCTGCTGGCCATGTCACGCAACGGCGGCCGTGGTCGCGGGGTGGATCAGGGGCGCGGCGGCGCCGCGGGATCTGCTCAGGAGAACGTGGGCATGTTGTCGCCCAGCACCGCTTCCACGTCGATCTCCACGTACAGCTTGGTGCCCACGACCGCGATGCCGGCACGTACCAACTCGTTGTACTTCATGGCGAAGTCGTCCCGGTACAGCTCAGCGGTGGCGCGAATTCCGAGCCGGGTGCCGCCCCATGGGTCGGGGCCCATGCCGAGGTAGGTCATCGCCAGCTGGATCGGCCGGGTCATGGAGCTGAGCGTCAACTCCCCGTCCATCAGCCATTTGTCGTCCCCTTGCGGGGTCACACCGGTGCCCTTGTACCGGATGATCGGGTACCGCGCCACGTCCATGAAGTCTTCGGAGCGCATGTGGTCGTCGCGCATTTTGATACCGGTGTCGATGCTCTCGGCTTTGATCTCGATGTCCACGGTTGAGCGTTCGATCGGCTCGCCCACGTGGATCGTGCCCGACACATCACGCAGCCATCCCCGCACGCTGGCCAGACCAAGGTGCCGCGCGGTCACCAGGATTTTGGTGTGGGCGGGGTCGATCGACCAGGGACCAGGGGTGGGGTGCTGGCTGCCGGCGGCCCGCGGCAGCACCACGGTGCCCAGCGCGACCGAGCCGCTGGCGGTGACGATGGCGGTGCGGGCGGCGGGCGTGTAGCCGGGTGCGGTGACGATGGCGGTGTACGTCCCCGGCGGCAGTGGAGCCGTGGTGGCATTGCCTCGCTCGGTGGCCTGGGCCCGCGCGATCTGATTGCCCGACAAGTCCATCACGGTGAGCACCGCATCGGGAATCGGCCAGTCATCGCTCGTCTGCACCACAGCCGAAACGCCGCTGCTCACTGATCCTCCTGCCTGGCCCCACCCAGATCCAGCCTGGCCCAAGAACTCGCCGTGGCCCCCAGGCGAAACGTTGCTCATCTCTTGCTCCTCGTCATACGTTGTCGGGCCTCAGTCACTTGGGTGTCTCAGCTCGACATCGTGCTCATGCTTTTGGCCGCTGAACACCTGCAGGTTCGCGGTGACGGGCGGGTATCCAGTCGCGTGAACCATGTAGGAGCCCTCTGGTACGTCGCTAAACACGTACTCGCCTGCCGTGTCGGTAGTGGTGCTGGCCACAATATTGCCCTCGGCATCGAGCAGTGTGATTCGGGCGTCGGGAAGCAGCCGTCGCTCCGCGCCGCCGCGGGCACTGCCCCGCAAGTATGCCCCGGCGATCAGCTCAAGGTCGTGGGAGGCCGAGCCGGTCTCGGGCACCACAACCGGGCGAGCGGTGGGACGAAATGGCGACGCGCTGGCGGCGAGCGTGTACGAACCGCCCACCAGCTCTGGGAACCGGAACCTGCCGTCAGGGTCGGTGGTGGTCGAGCCCAGCACCTCACCCCGCAGATCCAGCAGGGTCAGCAGCGCGTCTGGGACAGGTTCCTGGCCGCCAGCCACCCGCACCACGCCGTACAACTCCGCCATGCCGGTCAGCGATATGTTCAACGTCACTGGCTCGGAGGCCACGGTGACGGCTGAGGCCTGGGGCTGGTGAGAGCGGGCCCGGGCGATCAGGAAGTAGCTGCCCGGGCTCGGCGTCGACAACCGGTACGCCCCGTCAGCCCCGGTGGCGCCACGGCCGATCTGGCCGCCGGCCAGGTCGATCAGGGTCAGTGACGCTCCTTCGACCGGACCGCCGCCGTTCTTGCGCACGTGGCCGTGGATGTAGCCAGCGTCGGGCCGTTGCGCGCCGCTGGCCCGGTGCTGGCCGATCGGTTGGAAGCTGGAGCCCAGCGCGGGCACCGGCCGCCGAGGCGAGGTGCCCTCTCCTACCTGCTCTGTGACCTGGGGAGTCGGTGACGGGGTGCGGAGGCTCGAAGTGGACGTGGGGAAGTTTGGGCTGGCGCCGGCGGTTGGGCGGGTCGGCAGCGGTGGTGGTGGCGGAGCTGACGGGTTGTTCGGCGGAGCGGGGTTTGCGCTGCTGGACGCTTGGCTGGCAGCGGCCAGCAACCGAGCCCGTTCATCGGGGCTCATGCTGAACAAGGACTGCCCTGCGCCCTGCTCAGTCGAAGTCGGGCGCGACAGGTTTGGGTTCGGGGTTGGCGGCTGCCTTGTGCTGCCAGCACGGCGTTGGCCTTGACCAGCGCGTTTGTTCTCCGCGTGGCGGCCGCTTGAACGCAACAGGCCAATAACCAAACCAATCGCAGTAAGCGATAGCAGACCTATGAGGGCCCACAGGAAGGCGTCTGCGAACACGAAAGCTCCCGTACTCAGGCTCGGCGCGCAACTGTCCAGGAGCGCTATTTTTGAGTCGGCGTGATGCCGGACACTATAGGCGCCAATCGGTTTCGAACAAGTCCCGGCTAACGCTCTGGGCGGTTCCGGCGGCTCTGAATAGTATTGCCCAAGTAACCCAGCTTGATTCGGGCCCTTATCGCACGTTTTGTGCCGTAACCGAGACGTGGTTTCGCCCGCCTGCTCCGCGCTGCACATGGGCTTAGGGTCGCCTAACTAGTGGCTGACCAGGACGTGGCCCCTACACTGCACGATTGGGGTTAGTGAAAGTCTTCACAAGCATGCGGTCATCGATAGCGCTGAAAGGTTTCACCGCCCCTAGGGGGAGTGGAGGTTCCCGGTGAGCGAGCTGAGCGATCACGCGGCGCCCGGCGCCGCAACCCCCGGACGAAGCGATGCCGACGCGGACGTGATCGTGGTCGGCGCCGGTCCCGGCGGTTCGAGCACCGCGTACCACCTGGCCCGTCATGGCCTTGAGGTGCTCCTGCTGGAGAAGACGGAGTTCCCGCGCGAGAAGGTGTGCGGCGACGGGCTCACCCCACGAGCGGTGAAGCAGCTGGTCAAGATGGGTGTGGTCGGCGACCCGGAAGACCTGTCCGACGGTTGGCAGTTGAATCGAGGGCTGCGCGTCATCGGCGGCGGGATCCGGATGCAGCTGGACTGGCCTGAGCTGGCCAGCTTCCCGGACTACGGGCTCACCCGTACCCGGCTGGACTTCGATGACATCCTGGTCCGCCGCGCCCAGGAGGCAGGAGCCAAGCTCCGCACCTCGACGAACGTCACCGGCCCGGTGTTCGACAAAGCCGGCCGTGTGGTGGGAGTGAAAGCCGTGATCGGCGGAGCCAATGCCGCTGATAAAGAAACGGAAACAGTCGAGTTCCGAGCGCCTCTGGTGATCGCCTGCGATGGCGTCTCCGGTCGTTTTCCCCTCGGGCTGGGAATTCGGAAGCGGGATGACCGGCCGATCGGGGTGGCGGTGCGTCGTTACTACCGCAGCCCGCTGCGACACGACGACGATTACCTGGAGTCGTGGCTGGAGCTGCGCGGCGCCGCCGCCGACGGCTCCGGAAAAGACATGCTGCTCCCCGGGTACGGCTGGATCTTCGGTCTCGGCGACGGTCGGGTGAACGTCGGGCTCGGTGTGCTGAACAGCAGCGTCGGATTCGGCAAGACCGACTACCGCAAGATGATGCTGGAGTGGTTGGCCAACACCCCGGACGACTGGGGGATGAACGACGAGGCGAACGCCGACGGCAAGATCCTGGGCGCCGCGTTGCCGATGGGTTTCAACCGGGTGCCGCATTACTCCCGGGGCGTCATGCTGGTCGGCGACTCCGGCGGCATGGTCAACCCGTTCAACGGCGAGGGGATCGCGTACGCGATGGAGTCCGCCGAGCTGGCCGCGGAGCTCACGGTGCAGGCGCTGGCGCGCCCGGCCGGCCCGGACCGGGAGCGGGTGCTGCACCAGTACCCGAATGAGCTGAAGGCGCGCTACGGCGGGTACTACCGGCTCGGCACGGTGTTCGTGAAGCTCCTCGGCAACCCGCAGATCGTCAAGATCGCGACCCGGCACGGCCTGCCGCACCCCACGCTGATGCGGTTCGTGCTGAAGCTTCTGGCGAACCTCACCGACCCGCGCGGCGGCGACGCGATGGACCGGAACATCAACGGCATGACCAGGATCGTTCCCGCCGTGTGACCGCTGCGGCACCCCGGGCATCCAGGCCCGGACAAGTACTAATAGTGTGAATTTGATTTTGCGATCGAGGGCAGGAAAGGACGAGCAGGAGAAGCCATGGTGCTCTCGCCTTACGTACCCATCGTCGGGCTCTTCGCCCTCGGTGCCGGGTTCGCGCTGTTCTCCGTCGCCATGGCGCAGCTGATCGGGCCCAAGCGGTTCAACCGGGCCAAGCTCGACGCCTACGAGTGCGGCATCGAGCCGACCCCGCAGCCCGCGGGCGGGGGCCGCGTCCCGATCAAGTACTACCTCACGGCGATGCTCTTCATCATCTTCGACATCGAGATCATCTTCCTGTTCCCGTGGGCCGTCGCCTTCGACCAGATGGCGATGTTCGGCCTGGTCGAGATGGTGCTGTTCATCGTCACCGTGTTCGTGGCCTACGCCTACGTCTGGCGCCGCGGAGGCCTCGAATGGGACTGAGAGCTCGGACGGGGCCAGCGACGGACCGCCGCGGTTCGACCGGTCGTACGGACGAGAGCTGGCGATAACCATGGGGATGGAAGAGAAGCTGCCCTCCGGGGTACTCCTGACC
>JBOGDL010000433.1:0-9414 GCA_050701815.1 Micromonosporaceae bacterium
GATCCGGCGGCGCCAGGTCAACCGCCGTGTAACGCCCTTGCAGCCCGGCGGTGGTGCCGCCGCCGAACAGGAGCATCCCGACCATCACCAGCCAGGTCGAGTCGACCAGCGCCGCGGCGATCACCAGCAGGCCGCCAAGGACCCCGATCCCGTACGCCAGAGCCAGGCTCGGGCGCCGCCCGTACGACTGCGTCAAGCGGGCCACGGGCAACGCCAGCAGGGCGCCACCCACCGCCACCGCGCTCTGCGCCAGCCCGGACATTCCAGGGCCGCCCGTTATCCGGGCCACCAGCAAGGCGCTGACCGACATCCCGACGATCATGCCGATGCTGCCCAGGATCTGTGTGGCCACCAGCGTCGCCACGGTGCGACGCCGCACCCGCTGGATCCAGGTCGGAGAGTGTGCCACTGGTGGTGGCGCGATGGTCTGCACCAGGCTCGCTCCGGGGTGAGGGGTCAGCCAATCCTCGCATGACCGCTGCCCAGCGCATCGTGGTCAGCGCCACGATGACGTGGTCAGGGCTCCGGCTCGGGTGCAACCGGGTTGACGCGGCTCGCCGCGGTCAGCCCGCAGCCCCGGACCAGCCGGCCAATTGCGTTCTCACGCGCCGAACCCGACCCGACCCGGGCGCACCGCGTCAGCCACATCGGCGGCAAGCGGCTCGATCGCGGACTCTGGCAACGAGGCCACCGTGATCCGCAGCCCGGGCGGGCTGGCCAGCCGGCACATCGAGCCGGGCGCGACCGCCCAGCCCCGGTCTCGCAGCCGGGCAACCGCGGCGGTCTCGTCCGCCGCCGACGCCCAGACATTGATGCCCTCCCTGCCGATGGCGGCGACTCCCCGTTGCGTCAGGGCGGCGATCAACCCCTCCCTCCGAGCCTGGTACGCCGCCCGGGCCCGCCGCACCGCCGCTGCCACGGCGTCGTCACGCCACAGCTCGAGCACCAGCCGCTGTTGCAGCGTGGACACCCATCCGGCGCCCATTCGCATCCGTCCTTCCACCCGGGAGACAGTGGCCTCGTCGCCGACCAGCACGGCCAGCCGCAGATCCGGGCCGTACGGCTTGGACGTGGAGCGCACGAACGCCCATGACTGGCCGCCGCCGCACACCGGCGCCAGCGGCGCGGCCGACAACTCCGCAGCGTGATCGTCCTCGATCACCAGCAGCTCCGCACGCCGCGCCAGCACCTGGCGAAGTTCCGCGGCTCGCTGCGGGGTGATCACGGCGCCGGTGGGATTCTGCGCCCGGCTGGTGAGGATGACCGCTCGTGCCCCTGAGGCCACCGCCGCCGCCAGCTGATCCGGGATCGGCCCGGACTCGTCGACCGGCGCCGGAACCGGCTCCAGCCCCAGCGCGGCGATCAGGTCGAGCAGGTTGGCCCACCCTGGGTCTTCCACCGCGACCCGATCTCCGGGGGCCAGTCGCCCGACGAGCACTCGTTCGATCGCGTCGAGGGCGCCGTGGGTCACGGTCATCGCCCCGGTTGGCGCTCCGTCGGCGGCGAGCCGCTGCCGCGCGGCCTCCAGGAGCTCGGGCACCGGCCCGCCACCCTGGTACGGGATCGGGGCGCCGTCCAGCCGGGCCAGGCCGGGGCCGAGCGGCGGCAGCAATCGGGGGTCGGGGCTGCCGGAGGCGAGGTCGACCATGCCTTCGAGCACCGGCAGCCGTTGCGCGGCGCGGGCGCCGATCACGGGGCGGGCGCGCACCCGGGTGCCGTGCCGGCCGGCCGCTTGAACCACGCCCCGCTGCCGGAGCAGCCGGTACGCGCTGCCGACGGTGCCGGGGCTCACTGCCAGATCCAGCGCCAGCGCCCGTACCGAAGGAATGCCTGCGCCTGGGGGCAGCACGCCGGAGCGGACCGCGGCCTCCACGCTGGCCGCTATCTCTTCGGCCGTCCGGCCACTAAGCTCATATTGTCCTGGCACAAAGCTATTATTGTACTAGCACAAAGGATTCACAATGACCGCCTGCAGGAAGACGCAGACCTCACCCGCGCCCACCGGACGCACCATCCCCACCCGCTATCCCGATCGGGCCCGCCACGATGCCGAGTCAGTGCGCCAGATCATCGACGAGGCGCTGCACTGCCACCTCGCGTTCACCGTGGACGAGGAACCCCGGGTGCTGCCCACGCTGCACGCTCGCGACGGCGACACGCTGTACCTGCACGGCTCCACCGGCAGCGGGCCGATGCTCGCCGCGCGCACACCCGACGGCATGCCCGCCTGTGTCGCGATCACCCTGTTCGACGGGTTGGTGCTGGCGCGGTCCCAGTTCCACCACTCCGCCAACTACCGCTCCGTGGTGATCCACGGACGGGCTCGGCTGGTGACCGACGAGACGGAGAAGCGCCGAGCCCTCACCGCGCTGGTGGAGCACATGGTGCCGGGGCGCTCGGCCGACAGCCGCCCGCCCAGCGCCAAGGAACTCGCCCAGACCGCGGTCCTGGCGATGCCGCTGGACGAGTCCAGCGCCAAGATCAGAATGGGGAACGCGCTCGACGAGCCCGAGGACATGGCGTTGCCGCACTGGGCCGGTGTGGTGCCGCTGCGCGTGGTCGCGAGCCCGCCCGAGCCGGCCGCCGACAACCTGGCGGTCACCCCGCCGGCATACCTGGAGGCGTACGTCAACCAGCGGAAACCGTGATCATCTGATCGGCTCAGCTCAGCGGGCGGATAGCCTCTCGCGCAGCCCGGCGATCACCCCTGCAGCCGGTTGCGGGTCTGATCGGCTCAGCCCAGGCCTGGCCTCGCGCGCACCCGCAACCGCAGCCGGGTCACGCGTGGCGTGTCACACCCGCGAGGCAGGATGGGGTCTGTGAGCAGTGAAGCGCTCGCCGGCTTCAGCGGGTCAGCCCGCGCCTGGTTCGAATCCGCCTTCGTCGAGCCCACGCCGGCACAGGCGGAATCGTGGAAGGCGATCAGCGCCGGCCGGCACACCCTGACCGTGGCGCCCACCGGCTCCGGCAAGACCCTGGCGGCGTTCCTGTGGTCGCTGGACCGGCTCACCTCCACGCCCCCGCCCGCCGACCCCGCAGCCCGCTGCCGGGTGCTCTACATCAGCCCGCTCAAGGCGCTTGCGGTCGACGTGGAGCGCAACCTGCGAGCCCCGCTGACCGGGATCCAGCACGCCGCCAACCGGCTCGGCAAGCCGAAGCCCGAGGTCCGGGTCGCGATCCGCACCGGCGACACCCCCGCCACCGAGCGGCGTGCTTTCACACGTACTCCCCCGGACATCCTGATCACCACGCCGGAGTCGCTGTTCCTGCTGCTCACGTCGGCGGCGCGGGAGGCGCTGCGGGGCGTGCAGACCGTGATCGTGGACGAGGTGCACGCGGTGTGCGGCACCAAGCGCGGGGCCCACCTGACGCTGTCGCTGGAGCGGCTGGACGCGCTGCTGCCACGTCCGGCTCAGCGGGTCGGGCTCTCCGCCACGGTGCGCCCGGTGGAGGTGGCGGCGCGGTTCCTCGGTGGAACGGCCCCGGTGGACGTGGTGCGCCCACCCTCGTCCAAGCGGATCGAGCTGCGAGTGGAGACCGCCGCCGAGGACATGGCCGAGCTGGGCGCCCGAGACGCCGAGGATCAGTTCGACCGCGCCGGCTCATCGATCTGGCCCGCCATCGAGGAGCGGGTGCTCGACCTGATCCTGGAGCATCGCTCCACGATCGTGTTCGCCAACTCCCGGCGCCTCGCCGAGCGGCTCTGCGCCCGGGTCAACGAGCTGCACGCCGAGCGCGCCGGCGTCCCGCTGCCAGAGCAGAAACGCCCTCCCGCCGAGCTGATGGCGCAGTCGGGCACGGCTCGGGGCGCGCCGGGCCAGGTCGCCCGGGCCCACCACGGCTCCGTGTCGCGGGAAGAGCGCAAGCAGATTGAGGAGCAGCTCAAGTCGGGGCAGCTGCCCGCGGTGGTGGCGACCAGCAGTTTGGAGCTCGGCATCGACATGGGCGCGGTCGACCTCGTGATCCAGATCGAGGCGCCGCCCAGCGTGGCGTCCGGGGTGCAGCGGATCGGGCGCGCTGGTCACCACGTGGGCGCGGTATCCCAGGGGGTGGTGTTCCCGAAGCACCGCGGCGACCTGGTTCCCTGCGCGGTGGTCGCCGAGCGCGCCGCCGCGGGGCAGATTGAGGAGCTGGCGTACCCCAGCAACCCCTTGGACGTGCTGGCCCAGCAGATCGTGGCGCTCGCGTCGATGGACTCCTGGCAGGTGGCCGATCTGGCGGCCCTGATCCGGCGGGCGGCGCCCTTCGCGGAGCTGCCGGATTCGGCGTTGCGAGGCGTGCTGGACATGCTCGCCGGCCGCTATCCCTCGACCGCGTTCGCTGAGCTGCGTCCCCGTCTGGTGTGGGACCGGATCGCCGATGTGGTCCATGGCCGCCGTGGCGCGCAGCATCTCGCGGTGACCGGCGGCGGCGCGATCCCGGATCGCGGCTTGTTCGGGGTCTTCCTGGCCGGGGCCGCCAAGCCGTCCCGGGTGGGCGAGCTGGACGAGGAGATGGTGTACGAGTCCCGGGTGGGCGACGTGTTCCTGCTCGGCTCCACCAGTTGGCGGATCGAGGAGATCACCCACGACCGGGTGCTGGTCTCCCCCGCTCCCGGGGCGCCGGCTCGGATGCCGTTCTGGAAAGGCGACAGCCCGGCCCGCCCCGCCGAGCTGGGCCACGCCATCGGGGCGCTGACCCGGCAGCTACAGCGACTGGGCCGCCCGGCCGGGGAGGAACGGCTACGCAAGGCCGGCATGGATGAACGCGCCGCCGCGAACCTGCTCGACTACCTCTCCGAGCAACGCGAAGCCGCCGGCAAGCTGCCCGATGACCGCACCGTGGTGGTGGAGCGCTTCCGGGACGAGTTGGGCGACTGGCGGCTGGCAGTCCACTGTGTGCTGGGCGCCCGGGTCAACGCTGCCTGGGCGCTGGCCATCGGTGAGCGGATCCGGCGCCAGCTCGGGGTCGACGCCGCGGTGATGCCCAGCGACGACGGCATCATGCTGCGGCTGCCCGACACTGTCGAGGAACCGCCCGGCGCGGATCTGATCACGTTCGACCCCGACGAGATCACGGCTCTGGTGCAAGAGGCGGTGGGTGGCTCCGCCCTGTTCGCGGCTCGGTTCCGGGAGTGCGCCGCTCGTGCCCTGCTGCTGCCCCGACGCGACCCGCGGCGCCGGCAGCCGCTGTGGCAGCAGCGCCAACGCGCCTCCCAGCTGCTGGAGATCGCCAAAGACTTCCCCGACTTCCCGATCACCCTGGAGGCAGCCCGGGAATGCCTGCGGGACGTGTTCGACATGCCCGCGTTGACCGAGCTCACCCGACGGATCGCAAACCGTTCCACCCGGCTGGTCGAGGTCTCGTCCCGGCAGCCGTCTCCGTTCGCCCGCAGCCTTCTCTTCGGGTACGTGGGCGCCTTCCTGTACGAGGGCGACGCGCCCCTCGCCGAGCGGCGGGCGGCGGCGTTGGCGCTGGACCCGACCCTGCTCGCGGAGCTGCTGGGCGCCGCCGAGCTGCGAGAGCTGCTGGACCCGGACGTGATCGCCGACACCGCCCGCCGGTTGCAATGGCTCAGCGACGACCGCACCCCACGAGACGCCGAAGACATCGCGGAGCTGCTGCGCTTGTTGGGCGACCTGAGCGAGGCCGAGGCGACGGCCCGTGGCGCGGCGCCGGGATGGCTTCAGGAGCTGGCGGCCCAACGTCGGGCGATCCAGATCCGGGTGGCCGGCGAGCTGCGCTGGATCGCCGTCGAAGACGCCGGTCGCTACCGGGACGCGTTGGGCGCGGCGCTGCCGGTGGGGCTGGCCGAGGCGCACACCGAGCCGACAGCGGACCCGGTCAGCGACCTGATCGGACGCTACGCCCGCACCCACGGTCCGTTCACAGCGACCGAATGCGCCGATCGCTTCGGCCTGCCGGCGCCCTTGACAGCCCAGACGCTGCGGCGCCTGGCCGCCAACGGTCGGGTGACCGAGGGCGAGTTCACCCCGGACGTGCCCGGCCGGCAATGGTGCGACACCGAGGTGCTGCGGCTGCTGCGTCGGCGCTCCCTCGCCGCACTGCGTCAAGAGATCGAGCCGGTCCCGTCCAGCGCCCTGGCGAGCTTCCTGCCGGGGTGGCAGCACGTCGGTGACGGCGCGGGGGTGGCAGGGACCGCCGCGGCGGTGGAGGTGCTGCAGGGCTGCCCGGTGCCTGCATCCGCGTTGGAGCGGCTGGTGCTGCCGGCTCGCGTGAGCGACTACACACCGGCCCAGATGGACCAGCTGACCGCGTCCGGGGAAGTGATCTGGGCGGGCGCCGGCGGGATCGGCGGCGGGGACGGCTGGCTGTCGTTGATGCCGGCCGAGAACGCTCCGCTGCTGTTGGCCCCGGTCAACCCGGACGCCGCGGAGAGCCCGATCCACCAGGCCGTGCTGGAGGCGCTGTCCGACGGGCAGGCGATGTTCTTCCGGCCGCTCGCCGACCGGATCGGGGCGGTCGACGACGTCGATCTGATCGAGGCGATCTGGGACCTGGTCTGGGCCGGGGAGCTGTCCAACGACACCCTGGCGCCGGTGCGTGCGCTGCTGGCGGCCGGCAATCCGCGCCGCGCTCCTGGCGGCGGCCGGGGCGCGGGGTCGGCGGCGCATCGCGGGCGACCGCAGCCCATGCAGTTGCGCTACCGCCGGCCGGGCCGGCTCGGCGGCCGGGGCATGGCTCGCCCGCAACTCCCCAACCGCTCCGGACCCCCCAGCGTCGCCGGCCGGTGGTACCGGCTTCCCGAGCGAGACACCGACCCGACCCGTCGCGCCGCGGCACTCGCGGAGACCTTGATCGAGCGGCACGGGGTGCTCACACGTGGCGCGGTGGCCGCTGAGCAGCCGCCGGGCGGCTTCGCCGGGGTCTACCCGGTGCTGGCCGGGTTGGAGGAGCGCGGCGTGGTGCGGCGTGGCTATTTCGTGGACGGGCTGGGGGCGGCGCAGTTCGCCGCTCCCGGGGCGGTGGACCGGCTCCGGGGGTCAGCCGACCGGGACGGCGACCCGCTACGACATCCCGCGGGCCAGGCGCTGGTCCTGGCCGCGACCGACCCGGCCAACCCGTACGGGGCGGCGCTGCCGTGGCCGGATCGCGTCGTGGAGGAAGCCGGCTCAGCCGACACCGCTCGCTCAGCTGACACCGCTCGCTCAGCTGACACCGCTCGCTCAGCCGACACCGTTCGCTCAGCCGACACGGCTCGCTCAGGCGCCGGCCGTGCCGATGCCGTTCGCACAAACACCGGCCGCTCAGACGGCGCGGATGCCGGCCGCTCAGGCGCCGATCGGTCAGGCGCGGGCGCTGTGCCGGCTGGTCGCAGCGGTTACGGCGGCCAGCTCCGTCCCGGGCTGAGCACTGGGGACGGTCAGGACCGGGCAGCCCGGAGCCGGCCGTCCGGGCATCGTCCGGGCCGTAAGGCAGGCGCCGTGGTGGTGCTGGTCAACGGCGAGCTGACACTGTACGCGGAGCGTGGCGGCCGCACGTTGCTGTCCTACGTGGATGATCTGCAAACTCTGGAGATCACAGCCAAGGCGTTGGCGGATGCGGTGCGCTCCGGAGCACTCGGGTCCCTGTCGATTGAGAGGTCGGACGGCGCCCCGGTGCGCTCCTCGCCGCTCGGCCACGCGCTTGCGGCCGCTGGCTTCCGAGTCACCCCCAGAGGCCTGCGGCTACGCAGCTGATCGGGCGTGGCGGCCGACGCCTTCAAAGACAGCCTCGCAGGGCCGCCGCAACCCACCGCCCGGGGTCGCCGCCCGGGGCCGTCACGTGGGGCCGTCACGTCGGGCCGTCACGTGGGGGCGGCGTGCATCTGGCCGCGCGGCCGGCGCACGTCCGGCAAAAGTTCGGCCGTGCCGAAAACTGGCGCGCTGCCGACGGGGTGGCAACCGTAAGGTGCGAAGCATGCGGCTGACCATCCTGGGCGCACGCGGGGCCTGGCCAGAGGCGGGCGAGGCCTGCAGCGGCTATCTGGTGGAGCAGGACGGGTTCCGGCTGCTGCTCGACGTCGGGTACGCCACGATGCCCCGGCTGCTGGAGCGGGTCGCAGCCGATCAGGTCGACGCGGTGTTCATCACACACGGCCACCCTGACCATTGCGCTGACCTCAATCCGCTGCTGCGGGCGCGCGCGTTGCGTGATGATCCGGCGCCGCCGTTGCCGGTGTATTCGCTGCCCGGGGCTTTGGACGCGGTGCTGGCGTTGGATCGCCCGGGGATGCTCGACTCGGCGTACGTGTGGCACGAGTTCACCGCCGGCAGCCGGCTCGAGATCGGCCCGTTCCGCGCCGAGACGCGCCTGCTACCGCACTCGCGTCCCAACGCCGGGGTCCGACTCACGGCCGCGGGGCGGGTGCTCGCGTACACCGGCGACACGGGCCCTAGCCCCCACGTGGCTGATCTGGCTCGCGGCGCTGACCTGCTGCTCGCCGAGGCCAGCTACGTGGACCAGGTGCCGGAAGACTCGCACGGCACTCTCAGCACCGCGCGCGACGCCGGCCGGCAGGCTACGGACGCGGGGGTGCGGCGGCTGCTGCTCACCCATCTGTTGCCGGGCGTCGACGCCGCCGCCTCGCAAGCCGCCGCAGCCGCCGAGCACAACGGCGAGATCGGTGTCGCCACCTCGGGTCTGGTCCTCAACCTCTGACGGCGGCACGCCGCCGCCCCCCGAACGTGCCGCCGCCCTCACACGCGCCGCCGCCCGGAACACACGCCGCGCTTGAGGCACGGCCCCAAGATCGACACGGAGAGTAGAAGTTCTTCACCTAAGGGTGCATAAGAAGTAAAATTCTTACAACAACTCAATACTGGCACCCAAGGGAGGGGCCATGCCCAACGAAGAGCAGGGTCGTCTGTCACGCCGCAGGATGCTGGGCATCGTGACGGGTGGAATCGCCGCCGGCGCGGTCGGCGCCGCGGTGTCCGCCCCCCAGGCGTCCGCGCACGGGACCATCACGTCCTACTCGACCGTCTGGAGTCAGCGGACCGTGTACGAGGCCAGCGGCGCGCTGTCGTCCTTCGGCTACAACCCCAGCTTCCATGGCCGGTGCGACACCTGGCTGCAGTTCTGGGGCAGCAACACCCCGTCCGGCTTCGCGACGCCGTTCCGGGTCTGGAGCTACGGCGTGCACGCCGATCACCGCGTCAGCGAAGCCCACAACAACGGCCGCGGGTTCGACCTCACCCGGATCTACGTGACCAGCGGAGGCAGCCTGGTCCGTCGATTCAACGGCCGCTACGACCAGTGGAACGGCACCGCCAGCGCCGCGACCGAACTGGTTCGCTACTGGGCCACCGCGGCCAGCCTTCACTACCACTTCAGGAACGTGCTGACGTACCTGTACAACACCGACCACCACAACCACATCCACTTCGACAACCTGGTGTCGGGGTCGGGCAACTCCAACTTCTCCACCGGCTC
>JBOGDL010000434.1:0-7807 GCA_050701815.1 Micromonosporaceae bacterium
GTGGACGGGGTGTTCGACGCGGCGTACCGGGAGGCGCCGGGGCTCACCCTCGCCTCCGGGACGTCCGAGATCATGCTCTACCTGATCGCCGGCTCCCGGCTCGGGCTGCAATGACCACCGCAGACCCTAGTGCTTTCCCACCTTGGAGCGGACATGCGGCAGTTCACTGAGTTTTTTGAGCCGGACCTGATCCCGATGATCCGGCGGATGACCGACCGCCCCCAACACGACAGTGCGGGCGTCGCGGAGAACGCGCAGATCCGTGCCGCCGTGTGGCGAGGACTGGTCAGTCTCGGCGCGCCCGGGCTGCCGCTACCCGCCTCGACGGGCACCCACGCGACAGGCGCCGAACCGGCAGGCGCCGGGTCGGGGGGCGCTCAATCGGCAGGCCAGGAAGGGCTGTTTGAGCTGGCGGAGTTGCTGGGTTCGGTGCTGTACCAGGGCCCGTTGCTGGACACCTGGGTCGCCGTTGAATTGCTGCTGCGCACACCGGACGTCGAGCCGTTGCTCACAGAGATCCGCGACGGCGCCAGCGTGGCGTTGGCGGTGCGAGAAGACGGCGCCGAAAGTCCCGCCGAGCCGGGGGACATGACCGTCCACAGCAGTGCGCGCGCTGCCGGCGGCAACGGCGGAAATCCGGGGCCCGGTGACACGGTCACCGGAACCCGGTGTTTCGTCAACTTCGCCGCAGAGGTCGAATACCTGCTGGTCGCCGGCTGCGTCGGCGCCGCTCAGATCGGGCTGGCGCTGGTCGGCCGCGATCACCCGTCCGTCACGGTTGCCCGGCATCAGGACCTGAGCCGCGGTGAGCTGTGCCGCGTGGAGCTGACGGCCGCACCGGTGGTCGCCTGGCTGGGCGGCGCCGATCCCGCCGGCGCCTGGGAGCACGTGCTCGCCATGGCACGTATCCGGCAGGCCGGCTACCTGGTCGGGCTATCTCAAGCAGCGCTTGACCTGGCCGTGGAGCACTCGAAGCGACGCCGCCAGTTCGGGCAGGCGATCGGACGCTTCCAGGCGCTGGCGTTCCGAATGAGCGCCGCCACCGCGAACATCGACGCCGCGCGTCTGCTGGCCCGGGACGCCGCACGCCAGGCGCACAGCGTCAGAGACGAGCAGGCGCACGGCGCCGAGGACGCCCGCCCCACGGTCGCCGAGCTGCGCCAGGCCGCTGATCACGGCGGCGACCTGCGTCTGGCCGCCGCGCAATGCCTCGCGCTCGCCGCTGAGACAACACGCGACACCGTTGTCGAGGCGATGCAGATCCACGGCGCGCTAGGCATGCTGTCCGGCTCCGATGTGCAGCTCTACTACCGCCGCGCGGCGGTAGAGGCGCTCTGGTTGGGCTCCCCAGCGCAGCTACGCGCCGAAACCCTTCCCTTGCTCCGGCAACAGTCGGAGGATCTCAGCTCGATGCTCTGACACCAGCGACGAAGGATCCCACCGCATAAGGCCCGGCACTTGGTGGGTTGCGGAGTCGTCGACACGCCATGGCGTACGGCGTGTCGGCAGCACGTCAACCCACCAAGTCGAGATCGGATCAGCCATCTGAGTGAGATCTCGGTGGGAGCGCCGTGGGTGCGCACCCGGCGCGACGACCAGCCGACGCGGTGTCATTATCAGCAATCGTCCAATTTGGCGGGGCTTGACACGCTTTGCCGATTACATTCAGCGGATGGCCAAGTACCGAACGCGCGTGAGTCGGGCGAAGCGATCCCGGCGAAACAACCGCATCAGCATCTTGTCTGCCGCCGCCCTGGTGCTGATCGTCATCGCCCTCACCGCAATGTTGACGCCCGACAGCAACGAGGTGTCCAAGCGCAAGAGCCGCCCTGCCGCGCAGGACCGCACAGAACCCACCGAGCCGGTCATGCCGTCACGGTCCCCGGCACAGCTGTCGGAGTCTCCTCGCGAATCGGCGCCGACGACGCCCGCGTACGACCGGACCGGTTCACCACGACCGGCAGCGCCGGCTGCGGCCCCCGCTGCGGCGCCACCGCCACCACCGGAGCCGTCCAAGGACAACAACTCTGAACCGAAGCCAGCGGAAGGGTGCGGCGCGCCCAAGAACCCGCACGGGTACAACTACTGCAGCGGCTCGTTCATCGAGGACCCGGAGCCTGACACCTGCGACTACTTCGACTGCCTCGACTCCTTCGACGATGGCCAGGGATACATGGTGCAGTGCAAAGACGGCATGGTGAGCATGTCGGGGGGACGTCCCGGTGCGTGCCGCACCCACGGCGGCGCCTGGCGTCCGGTGTACCAGTGAGGACACTCCAGGGGTGTTTCGAAGAGCCCGACCGTCGCGCGGCAGGTCAGCGCGACGTCGTAACACCCCTGGGCGTGTTTCATCAGTCCCGATCGCCGCGAGCGGCGTCCAGCCGCTGTCAGGCCCCGACGGCGCCGTCTATCCCCTCGCGCAGGAAGTCGGCGTGGCCGTTGTGACGGGCGTACTCGTGAATCAAGTGCAGCATCACCAGGCGCAGCGACACATCCTCGCCCCACCTGGCGTTGTGCCCGACCACGTCCAGCGACTCGGCCTCCAGCTCGATCCGGCGTGAGTGCGCCACCTCGGTCTGCCAGGCCTCAAACGCCTCCGAACGGGTGGCGCCGCTGGCGTCGTACGCCACCTGAAAGTCCCACTCGTCCGACCACACCAGGCCGATGTCTTCACCGTTGACAACCCGCCGGAACCAGGTGCGCTCCACCTCGGCCATATGCCGCACCAGGCCCAGCAGCGACAGCGTCGACGGCGGCATGGACTGGCGACGGAGGTCCTCATCGGACAGTCCTTCGCACTTCAGGGCGAGCGTGGCGCGGTGGTAGTCGAGGAAGCCGCGCAGCATCTCGCGCTCAGGCGCGATCACCGGCGGGCCGACGCGTTGCGTGGTCATTCGGGGCGCCGTTTCGTCACTGGGGCAGCCGGATCTTGTCTTCGACAGCTGCCAACGCGATGTCTGTGCGGTGTTGCGCGCCTGCCCAGTCGATCCGGCTGACCAGGTGGTACGCCGCGTCGCGCGCCTGCGCCAAGTCGGGCCCGGTCGCGGTGCAGGAGAGCACCCGGCCGCCCGCGGTGACCAACGCGCCATCCCGTAGCGCGGTGCCGGCATGGTGAATGCCGGGCACCCCAAGCGCCACCGGCGGCTGCGCCTGCCGCCGCGATGCAGCCGGCTCAATCACATCCCCGGTACGCGGCGCCGCCGGGTACCCCTCCGAGGCCATCACCACCGTGACCGCGGCGCCGTCGCGCCACCGCACCGGGGGCGCGTCCGCGAGCTGCCCCACCGCCGCCGCCCGCAGCAGGCTCGCTAGTGGCGAGTCCAGCAGGGCCAGCACCGGCTGGGTCTCGGGGTCGCCGAAGCGGCAGTTGAACTCGATCACCTTCGGCCCGTCAGAGGTCAGCACCAGACCGCAGTAGAGCAATCCGGAAAAGGCCGTGCCGCGCCGGCTCAACTCCGCGAGGGTGGGCCGCACGATCTGGGTCATCACGTGATCGACCAGGTCGGGCGGGGCCCAGGGCAGCGGGGCGTAGGCGCCCATCCCTCCGGTGTTCGGGCCGACGTCGCCGTCCCCGATCCGCTTGAAGTCCTGCGCCGGCAGCAGCGGTACCGCGTCCGTGCCGTCGCAGATCACGAACAGCGACACCTCGGGTCCGGCCAGGAACTCCTCCACCACGACCGTTGAACTCGCCGCGGCGTGCCTCAGCGCGGCTGTCCGGTCCGGTGTCACCAGCACCCCTTTGCCGGCGGCGAGGCCGTCATGTTTCACCACGTACGGGGCGCCGAACTCGTCCAGTGCGTGCTGGGTAGCCTGCTCGCCGTGGCAGGTGCGAGCCCGTGCGGTGGGCACGTCGGCCGCCGCCATCACGTCCTTCGCGAACGCCTTGGACCCTTCCAGCTGAGCGGCTGCCGCAGATGGGCCGAAGCACGCGATCCCGGCTTCGCGCACCGCGTCGGCCACCCCGGCGACCAACGGCGCCTCGGGGCCGACCACCACCAGGTCAGCGCCGACCTCTGCGGCCAGCCCGGCCACCGCGGCGGGATCGGTCGGCTTCACTTCATGTGACTCGGCGGGGCCACCATGCCGGGCGTCGATGCCCGGGTTGCCGGGCGCGACAACCAGGTGATCGACAGCGGGGTCGGCGGCGAGGGCGTCAGCGAGAGCATGCTCCCGGGCGCCGGATCCGATCAACAGCACACGCACCATGGCAGGGTACGTCCCCACAAAGTTGATCAAGCCCGCCGGGGCTGCCGGCTGCCCCCAGCGTCGTGATCAAGGGAAATGTTCGTGTCCTGCCGGCGTGTCGCACACCAAATCCCTTGATCACCGCGCGAGTCCCTTGATCACCGGGACTGCCGGCCGATAAGTCCACCAATGTTCACGTGGGCTTCTGTTCGACTTTGATCCCGGCTCGTGCGGCACTGTTGCGATGTGGTCATGTCCACACTGACGGTGAGCTCCCCCAAGAGCATGTTTGCCATGACAGCGTTCGCCGCCACCATCGTGGTCGCGGGACTCGCGCCGGCCGGGCACACCACCCCGAACGGCACGCCGCCACACCGAACGGCGCCCGCCATCACCCCCGCCGCACTGACCAACCCCACCGAAGCTGACGGCCCCCTGGTGGTTGGCCACCGGGGCGCCAGCGGCTACCGACCCGAGCACACCAGCGCCGCGTACCAGATGGCGATCCGGCAAGGCGCGGACGGGATCGAGCCCGATCTCGTCCTCACCAAGGACGGCAAGCTGGTGTCCCGGCACGAGAACGAGATGTCCATGACCACCAACGTGGCGTCTCGTCCACAATTCGCCGACCGCAAGACCACGAAGACCATCGATGGAAACGAAGTCACCGGCTGGTTCACCGAGGACTTCACGCTGAAGGAAATCAAGACTCTCCGCGCCAAGGAACGGTTGCCCGAGCTACGCCCGGACAGCGCGAAGTACGACGGCAGGTACCTGGTGCTGACCTTCCAGGACATCATCGATCTGGTACGCGAAGAGAGCCGCCGAGCCGGGCGTCAGATCGGGATCCTCGCCGAACTGAAGCACTCCACGTACTTCCGGTCGATCGGGTCCTCGCTCGAGGACGCGTTCGTGAGCGCGCTGCGTCGCAACAACCTCGACTCAGCGGACTCGCATGTCACAGTGCAGTCGTTCGAGACCTCGGACCTGCGCGCGGTGAACGACGCGGTTGACGTGCCGGTGGCGCAGATCATGAACTCGAGCGGCAAGCCGTACGACTTCGTGGAGAGCGGCGACCCGCGCACGTACCGGGATCTGGCTGCCCCGGAAGGGTTGCGCTGGGTCGCCTCGTACGCCGAGGGGGTGAACATCAACAAGAACCTGATCATCCCCCGGGACGCCAGCGGCGGGCTGACGGAGCCGACATCCGTGGTGTCCGACGCGCACGCCGCGAACCTGTACGTGTTCGCCTGGACCTTCCGGAACGAGAACGAATTCCTGCCGAGGGACTTCCGGAATGGCGAAGACCCCGCAACCTGGGGCGACGCCGAGGCGGAGTACGAGACTTTCGCCGACCAGGATGTCGATGGTTTCCTGAGCGACTTCCCGGACACCGCGATCAAGTCGATCGAGACCGCGGGCATCGCGCCAGTTGACGGCAATCGAGCCGCCTGACCCGCCACCAGGCCGGCTATCGCCCGGGCGCCCCGATCGGGCGCCCGGGCTCTATTTGTGCTCTCGGGCGTCAGCTGGGGAAGCCGGGCACGCCGTACCAGATGCTGCAGACCGGGTTCCGGGGCTGATAGCCCGCGTCCCGGTGGATCCGCATTTCCTCGGTGCCCTCCACGGCGTACGCCCAGCTCTTCCAGCTGTCGTGGAACAGCGCCACCAGTCGTCGGGTGCCCTGCGGCGGGGTGGCGCCGGGGGCGGCGTTGAAGCATGCGAACGCGGGGCCCTCGTACTTCCATTGCGGGTTGGTCAGGTCCGGCTGCGGGGAGAACTTGAATCCGACGTCCCGCGGGTCCCGGCCACAGTCCTTGGAGCAGCGGTGCCGGTACACCCAGACCAACCCCGGCACCTGATCGGACGAGGTGTAGACGCCTCCCATGGCGTTCTGCGGGTGCCAGGTCGGGCCGACCGGCGGCGGGGTCTGGCCGCGTGGCGCCAGGTAGCGGACCTCCCGGTTGTCCAGCTTCCAGCGATCCAGCAGCACCGGGCCGTTGTCCTGGTAGACGTAGCTCACCTGAGAACCCTGCTGCACCGCGGTCCCTGCTCCGGGGCCCTGGTTGTGCACCACATTGGGCTGCCAGGTCTGCTCGTTGGGGTCAGGCGCGCACGTCAACCCGTACGACTGCACCGTCGCGCACGCCTGGTCGGGCGCCGCGCCGACCAGCGACGGCACCTTGATCCAGCCCGGGGTCGGGTGCGTCACCGTGACCTGGCTGCCGCTGGTCATCGGGGTGCCCTGCTCGGGCTGCTGCGCGTACACCTTGTTCATCTGGTCTGGCGAGTCCGCCACTCCCTGGGCGTTCTTCGAGCAGACCAGCCGCGCCTTCCGGAGGGTCTCGCAGGCGTCTTCGACGCTCATTCCGACCACGTACGGCACCTGCGTCGGGCCGGCGTGGTAGAGCGTCACCTGCGTGCCTTCGGCGACTTCGGAGCCCGCGGTCGGGTCGGTCTCCACCACCTCGCCGGTGTCCGCGGAGGCATCCTGCCGGGACACGAACACGCATTTCAGCGTCACCGCTTTGAGCTGCTGGCAGGCCTTCACACGATCCATGCCGAGCACGTCCGGGACGCTCACCTTAGGCTGCTGCGGGTCTGGGCGCGGGGTGTCCGCAGGTGGCGCCACCGGCGGCGCGGCGGGCGGCGGCTGCGGAGAGTCCTCCGGGTCCGGTTTCGGGTTCGGCGCGTCCGGCCGCGGCGGCTGATCGGATTCGTCGTCCACCGGTTTGCCGGCGCGGTCGATCTTGGTGGGGCGGCCCAGGCGGTCGAACACCAGCATGGTCTTGGCGTACGGGTCGTTCACCCACACCCGGCGGTCGCGCACGAAGATCTCGAAGTCGTCCGCCCCGTCCGGCAACGTCACCGGATCCCGCAGCCGCATCGAATCCAGCT
This sequence comes from Micromonosporaceae bacterium, assembly GCA_050701815.1. GTDB lineage: Bacteria > Actinomycetota > Actinomycetes > Mycobacteriales > Micromonosporaceae > WHSM01. The sequence goes on from JBOGDL010000434.1 coordinate 7,084, forward strand.
CCACCAGCACCACCTGACGGCGGGTCTGGTCCGGCACGTACGCCAGGTCGCCCAGCACCGCGGGGGCTCCGAATCTGCTGTCCTCGCGGCCCTGCAGCTTGATGTTGCGGGACTTTCCGGTACGCAGGTTCACGGTGTACAGCTCGGCGGCGCCGGAGACCACCGCGACCAGCATCGGGGCGGCCACCGGCGAGCTGGGCACCCGCACCGGTGTGGATACCGGCGGCACGGTGAACTTGTCGAGCAAACCCTGATGGCGGTACGTCAGCACCTGGCCCGCCGCCGGCCGGTACACCACCGGGTGGTCAGCGGCCAGAGTGAGCTGGGTCAGCGGCTCGTTCCCGCGGGTCACCCGGTGCCGGGACAGCAGCTTGCCGTCTCCGATCTGATACAGCTCGCCGGCTGACCTGGCCAGCGCCCAGGCTCGTCCGGACGAATCCACCACCGCTTCGTCCACGGGCGCCGGGGTGGTGACGTCACGACGTTGATCCGGCTTGCCGTCCACTCCGGTGACGGTGCCTTTCTCCGGGTCGATCAGGTACGCCTGGCCGCCGCCCGCGACCACCATCGGCTTCTTCTCGTCCTCAGCGCGCTCGCCGCCCATCTTCTCGGGCCGCATCGTGTCGGTGGGGACCCGCCACACTTCCCCGGTCTCGGTGTTCACCACCCAGACCGATCCGGGACCCACCTCGACCACTTGCAGCCGCTGCTTGCCGGTGGCGAG
>JBOGDL010000435.1:0-3716 GCA_050701815.1 Micromonosporaceae bacterium
TCGACCTGGACGGGATCTGGGTGGGCGAGTTCGCGGAGTCGGGCTACATCAAGCCGCTCAATCAGGTGGTGGGCGCGCACACCGTGGAAAGCTGGTCCGGCTGGAACGAGATCCCGGACGCGGTGCGCGCCAACGGCTCGTACCAGAACCAGCAGTACGGGGTGCCCGCCGGCACCGATGGACGGGTGATCTTCTTCAACAAGCGGCTGTTCGAGAAGGCCGGCCTTCCCGCTGACTGGCAGCCCACCAGCTGGGCGGAGATCATCAGCGCGGCGAAGCAGCTCAAGAAGCAGTCTGGCGTCACCCCGCTGCAGCTCAACGCCGGGACCGCGATGGGTGAGGCGACCACGATGCAGGCCTTCCTGCCGCTGCTCGCCGGGACCGGGGCCGAGATCAGCAAAGACGGCAAGTGGCTGGGCGACGCCGATCAGGTCCGCACCGTGCTCGATTTCTACAGCGACGTCTTCTCCGGCAAACTCAGCGACCCGGTGCTGCAGAAAGAGGCGAAGGGACGCGACAAGTCGTTCCAGATGTTCGCCGACGGCACGCTGGGGATGCTGCTGGAAAGCGACTACCTGTGGCGGGACGTGATCGACCCGGCCGACGGGATCGCGCCCATGAAGAGCCGTGACGCGGACGTCGGGTACGCCAAGATCCCGGCAATGGAGCCCGGCGCCGGCGTGCAGGGACAGGACTTCGTGTCGATGTCCGGCGGCAGCGCCCGGGTGATCAACCCGAACACCGACTACCCGCAGCAGGCCTGGGAGTTGCTGACGTTCATCAACTCGGAGGCAGCCATCAAGGCCGAGTTGGGCGAGAGCGCCCGGATCACCGCCCGCCAGGACGTCAACGAAGACGTGTTGAGCAACGACCCGATGCTCAGCTACGTCTCCGACGAGGTGCTGCCGTTGACCTTGTTCCGGCCCAGCCTCGCCGAGTACCCCGAAGTGTCGTTGGCGTTGCAGGAGGCGACCCTCGCCGTGGTCGACGGCAAGAGCGCGGAGGAAGCCGCGGCCGCGTACCAGGCCAAGCTGGAGAAGATCGTCAGTGGCAAGGACAAGATCACCTCAGGATGACCCGACGGCTGCGGCGGCGACGTCGGCCGGGTCCCCGGTCGAACTCGCCGCCGCAGCCCGGCCCGGAGCCTCGCACTCCGGGCCGGGAGCCGGGCAGCCCGGGCCTGGAACCTCGCACTCGGGGCCCGTCCCTCGCGAGGTCGGCGCCGAAGAACGGACGGCGCCGACCGATGTGATCGGTTTGGGTTCGGCGCGCGCGATCGGCTTCGTGGCGCCCGCGATGCTGCTGATCGGGCTGTTCCTGCTGTTCCCCGCGCTATGGACGCTCTACATCGGGGCCACTGACTTCGAGCTCACCGGACCCACCGCCCGCAACCCCAGCGTCACCTGGCTGGACAACTACGTGCGGGCGTTGACCGACCCCACCTTCTACAACTCCCTGTGGCTCACCCTGCTGTTCGTGCTGGGCTCGGCGGTGCTGGGTCAGAACGCGCTCGGCTTCGCCCTGGCCTGGTCGTTGCGCAACGTGGCGCGGTGGCTGCGGCGCACCGTCGAGTCGCTGGTGTTGTTGGCGTGGATCCTGCCTAGCTCGGTGGTGGCGTTCCTCTGGATCGCGATGCTGGACCGGGACGCCGGCACAGTCAACGAGCTGCTCGGCACCCCCGGGTTTGCCTGGTTGATCGACTACCCGATGCTGTCGATCATCCTGTTCAACCTCTGGCGTGGCACCGCCTTCTCCATGCTGCTGTACGGCGCCGCGCTGGCGTCGGTGCCGCCGTCGCACCTGGAGACCGCCCGGCTGGTCGGCGCCAGTAACAGCCAGATGCTGCGGGACGTGGTGTTCCCCCACATCCGGGGCCACGTGCTCACCAACACGCTGCTGATCACGCTGTGGACGTTCAACGACTTCACTCCGTTCCTGATCACCGCAGGCGGGCCCGGGCGGGACACCGAGATCGTCGCGGCGTACATCTACAACACCGCTCTGGTCGCGGGCGACATGGGCTACAGCGGCGCGATCTCGCTGCTGGTGCTGCTGGTCAACCTGGCGCTCGCGCTGCTCTACCTGCGCATGTTGCGCCGGCGGAGGGAGGCGAAATGAGCGCGGCGGAACCCGGCGTGGGAAAAGCTCGGGCGAGCGGACAGCGTGGCCCGGACCAGGCCACACCGCCGAGCGCGGCAACACCAGATCGTGCCGGCGCGGGCGGCGCGCAGGAGCACTGGCAGGCAGCGCGCCGGATGGCCGCCCGGATCCTGTTCTACGCCCTGGTCAGCGTGCTCGCGATGTTCTTCGCACTGCCGATGCTGTGGCTGGTGACGGCGCCGTTCGACGCGCATCCCACGTACGCGGTGTCGCTGCCGGAGCTGACGCTGGACAACTTCCGGGAGATCGGGCGCAACCCGTACGCCCTCAGCTCGCTGGCGGCGTCCGTGGTGCTGGCGGTCAGCACGATGCTGCTGGTGGTGGGTGGCGCCGCGCTCGCCGCGTACGCGTTGTCCCGGGTCCGGATCCCGGGGCGGGACCCGCTGCTCTACCTGTTGCTGCTGCTCTCCTCGGTGGTGACCGGCACCGCCGCGATGGTGCCGATCTTCCTGCTCGTGACCCAGCTCGGGCGGGTCGACGAGCGGGTCGGCATCGACTCCTGGGGCGCGGTGGTGCTGGTGATGTCCGGCGGGCTGCTGCCGGCGGCGATTTTCATGCTGAAGGACTTCGTGGATTCCATTCCCCGCTCGTACGAGGAGTCGGCCCGGGTGTTCGGGGCCTCGCCGCTTCGCACCCTCAAGGACGTGGTGGCGCCGCTGATCAGCCCCGGCCTGGCCACCATCGCGGTGTGGACGATCGTGAACGTGTGGGGCAACTTCCTGGTCCCGTTCATCCTGCTGCGGGACCCGGACAAGCAACCCGCGGCGGTGCTGGTGCGCACCCTTTACACCGAGGGCGGCCAACCGAATCTGGCGCTGCTGTCCACGTTCTCGCTGCTGTATTCCATCCCCGTGGTGCTGATGTACCTGTTCGTGTCCACCCGGTACGGTTTCCGCTTCCACGGGGGAATCAAGGCCTGAAAGGAGCATCGTGGCCGAGATCGTGTTGCAGGGGCTGACCAAGGTCTTCCCCGGCGGGGTGCGGGCGGTGGATTCGCTGGATCTGCGTATCGCCGACGGCGAGTTCTTCGCCCTGCTGGGTCCCTCCGGGTGCGGCAAGACCACGCTGCTGCGCACCATCGCCGGGTTGGAGTCGGCCACTTCTGGCGACGTGGTGATCGGCGGGCGCACGGTCACGCAGCTGGCGCCCGGCAAGCGGGACGTGGCCATGGTGTTCCAGGACTACGCGCTCTTCCCCCACATGAACGTGGTGGAGAACATCGCGTACCCGCTCCGGATCAAAGGAACGGGGCGCGGCGACCGGGAGCGCCGCGCCGAGGAGGTGGGTGAGCACCTGGGCTTGTCCGGGCTGATGACACGGCGTCCTGCGGCGCTGTCAGGCGGCCAGCAGCAGCGGGTGGCGCTGGCGCGCGCGGTGGCGTGCCGGCCCCAGGTGTTCCTGTTCGACGAGCCGCTGTCCAACCTGGACGCCAGGCTGCGGCTGGAGGCGCGCACCTTCCTGAAGCGGCTGCAGCGGGAGCTGGGAACCACCACCGTCTTCGTCACCCACGACCAGGCCGAGGCGCTGGCGCTGGCCGACCGGATCGCGGTGATGGA
>JBOGDL010000436.1:0-7097 GCA_050701815.1 Micromonosporaceae bacterium
AGGCGCCCACGCCGCCCATCGGGGCGTCGATGCTGCCGTACGAGGTCATGAAGCTGTCGTTGACGTTCACCGTGCCGGCGCGCACCGCGGCGCCGACCCGGCGGCCCCGGCTCGGGTCCGACGTGAACACGCTGGCGTTGAGCCCGTACTCGGACGCGTTGGCGCGGGCGATCGCCTCGGCCTCGTCCGCGACCCGGTACACCGCGACCACCGGCCCGAAGGTCTCCTGGGTGTGGCAGGTCATCTCCGGGGTCACGCCGGTGAGCACCGTGGGCTCGTAGAAGTACGGCCCGAGATCGGGGCGCCGCTTGCCCCCCACATGCACCTGTGCGCCCTTCGCCCGAGCGTCGTCCACATGTTTATCCACAGCCTCGAGCTGGCGCTGTGAGGTCAGCGACCCCATGTCGAAGCCGAGGTCGCGGTAGCTGGCCCCGACGCGCATCGCGGAGACCGCCTTGACGAACCGGGAGAGGAACTCGTCGTGCACCCGGTCCTGCACGTAGATCCGCTCGATCGAGACGCACAGCTGACCCGCGTTGTTGAAACACCCGTTCACCGCCGAGGCCACGGCCCGGGAGAGGTTGGCGTCGTCCAGCACCAGCATCGGGTTCTTGCCGCCCAACTCCAGCGAGCAGCCGACCAACCGGGCCCCGGAGCGTTGCGCCACGTCCTGGCCGGTCTTGCTGGAGCCGGTGAAGCTGACGTAGTCGGACTGGTCCACCACCGCCCGACCAACCACCGGGCCATCACCGAGCACCACCTGGAACACGTCGGCCGGCAACCCGGCGCGGCGCAGCAGCTCCACCCCGTACAAGGGGCTGAGTGAGGTTTGGGTGTCGGGTTTGAGCACCACCGAGTTGCCGGCGACCAGCGCGCTCAGAGCGTCGGTCAGGCCCAGCGCGAACGGGAAGTTCCACGGCGAGATGATCCCCACCACCCCTTTAGGGGTACGCAGTTCACACGCCGCAACAGTGCCCGGCAACATCCCCGCGCGGCGCCGTGGCCGCAGCAGCTTCGCCGCCTTCCGGGCGTAGTACGTGGCCGTCAGCACTGGATCCATCTGTTCCAGAAACGCGTGCAGCCGCGCCTTCCCGGTCTCCGCCTGGATCAGATCCGTGAGCAGCTGCTGCTCGTCGTGCACCAGCTCGGCGAACCGCCGCAACACCTGGGCTCGCTCCCGGGCCGGTCGTGCCGCCCAAGCTGGTTGCGCGGCGCGAGCCGCGGCCACGGCCTTGGTCACGTCCGAGGTGCTGGACAGCGGCATCTGCGCCAGCGGCTCGCCGCTGAACACGTGCGTGGCGGCGGCACGCTCTCCGCTGGAAGAGACGACCATCGCGCTCAGCCGCCGCACCAGATCGGTGGTGATCGACGCTGGCGGCGCCAGCTGTGACGTGGGAGCAGTCGCTGTCATCAGGCCTCCTCGACCTCGCCGGGCCTGGGCTCTCGGGTTGGCTTCGCTTGAGTTGCCGCCGCGGGACCGCCATCGGCCTCGGCAGCCCCATCGGCCCCGGGCGCGCTGCGGGCCGCCCGAGCCTCGTACCCCGCCCGATCAGCGGATTCAGCAGCCTCCAACATAACCCGGTCGGCGCCGATCAGCCGGAGCAGCCAATCCGAGACGCTGCGCGGGAACAGCCGCGTCAGCCGCTCCATCCGGCCGGCCATGGGAGGCACGTACACCTCGAATCGACCGGTACGCACGGCGGCCACGACGTGCTTGGCCACGTGCTCCGGCCGCAAGGTGGGCACCAGCTTGGTGTCCGGCACGCCGGTGGTCAGCTCGGTGCGCACCACCGCGGGCAGCACCACCGAGATCCGCACTCCGGTGCCTCGCAGCTCGTGCCGTACCGCGTCCGAGAGCCCCACCACCCCGTGCTTGGTCGCGGAGTACGTGGCGATCCCCGGCACCCCGGTCTTGCCGGCGCTGGAGGCGATGTTGACGATGTGCCCGGCGCCGTGGCCGCCGACCCGCGGCTTCATCCGTTTCAGGGCTTCCCGGGTGCCGTGGACCACGGCCTGCAGGTTGATCGCGAGCAGCCGTGCCGTGGTCTCAGGGCTCTCCCGTTCCAGCAGGTTGACCGGCATGATGCCGGCGTTGTTGATCAGCACATCGATCGGCCCGAGCCGCTGCTCCACCTGATCCAGGAACGCGGTGAAGCCGGCGTGGTCGGTGACGTCGAGCGGCAGCGCCAGCACGTCGCCGCCGATCTGCGCCGCGGTCTGCTCCGCCAGAGCCAGGTCGAGGTCGCCGATCGCCACCCGGGCGCCCTCGCGGCGCATCCGGGCGGCGAGGGCGGCCCCAATGCCACGGGCGCCGCCGGTGATCACCACGACGGCGCCCGTGAGTTTCATAGCCACCCCGCTAGTTGGTGCGCGTGATCCTGTCCTGTGGCCCCGGCGCGACCGGGGAATGCTCGACAAAGTACGCCTCGAGCGCGTCCAGGTCGATGTCCCCGCCGAGCCGGTCGGCGCCTTCGGGCAGCACCCGGAAGCCGTCACCGCCGGACGCCATGAACGAGTTCACCGTGATCCGGTAGCTGGCGTTCGGGTCAACCGCAACACCATTGATCTTGATGCTGGCCGGGTCCACCCGGTCGCAGGCCGGCGCGGCATTGTCCCAGGTGTACGTGACGCCCGCCGACACCTGCAGGATCTTCGGCGACGACTGGTTGCACCACTGCTGCTCCAGCATCTCGTCGATCTGCGCCCCGGTGAGCGACATGGTGACCATCGAGTTGCCGAACGGCTGCACCGTGAACGCCTCCCCGTAGGTGAGGTCGCCGGCTGCCACATCGGCCCTGATGCCGCCCGGGTTCATGAAGGACGCCACGGCGGCGCCCTTGTCCGCGGGCGCGGTCGCCTCCAGCTGCGCGTCGGCGATCACGTCGCCCAGCGCTGACTCGCCGGCGGCGTTCGGCTCCCGGGAGATCGGGCCCGAGGTGGAGCCGATCACGCGGTCCCGCAGCGGCGCGGCGAGCGTGTCGTACTTGGTCACCAGGCTGGTGAGGTCCGGCGCCTTGTCGACGTTCTGGGTGACGACCTTGTTGTCGACCGCGACCTTGGTGACGTCCTTGCTGCGACGGTCCAGCTTCATGTCGATGTCGGTGATCAACCTGCCGTTGGACATCGCGCTGGTGACCGGGCGACCGTCCACCACACAGTTGTACGCCTGGTGAGTGTGGCCGGTGACGAACAGGTCGACCTGCTTCGTGGTGCGCTGCACGATGTCCCGGATCGGCCCGGACATGCCGTTGCAGTCGTTGATCCCGAACGGCGAGGTCTGGGCGCCGCCCTCGTGCAACATCACCACGATCGCGCGTACCCCGTGCTCGCGGCGCAGCGTGTCGGCGTACTTGTTGGCGGTGTCGGCCTCGTCCAGGAAATCCAGGTCCTTGATGCCGTCCGGGGTGACGATCTCCGGGGTGCCCTCCAGGGTCATCCCGATGAAACCGACCTTGACCCCGTCGAACTTCTTGATCGCGTACGGCGCGAACAGCGGCTCGCGGGTCTGCTTGTTCACCACGTTGGCGGCCAGGAAACCGAAGTCGGCGCCGGCGAAGCCGTCGCCGTCCTGGCACCCGTCCGTGGGGTGGCAGCCGCCGCGCTGCATCCGGAGCAGCTCCGTGGCGCCTTCATCGAACTCGTGGTTGCCGACCGCGTTCAGGTCCAGCCCGATCTTGTTCATGGCCTCGATCGTCGGCTCGTCATGGAACAACGCCGACAGCAAGGGGCTGGCGCCGATCAGGTCGCCAGCCGAGACCACCATCGTGTTGGGGTTTTCTTCTTCCAACGCGCGGACGTGGCTGGCGAGATATTCGGCGCCACCTGCCGGCACCGGGGCCGAGTCAGGAAACTCCCGTACGGTTCCGGCGCTGTGGGACTCAAGATTGCCGTGAAAGTCGTTCAGCCCAAGCAGTTGAACGTCGACCGATCCTGATTCCGCGGAGGCGGTCGGGGCGAAGCTGACCGCTAAACCGGCCGCGAGCGCGGTGGCGAGCAGTGAGGTGCGGAGGGTATTCATGCCGGGCATTCAACACTGAGTGGATTACACGGTGGTACCCCACCCACAACACCGAGGGGTGAACATCGGGTGTCGGCCAGCAAGGGGTGAACAACGAGTGCCCGTCAGTGGGCGGCCACCTGGGCCACCGCCTCGGCGACGGGGGTGTCGCCAGCGATCAGCTCAAGCGTGAGGCGAGCTGTCCTGGGCTCGTCCAGCAAGGCGAGCAGGGTGGCGGCCACGTCCTGTCGGGACACCGAGCCGCGGGGCAGCGTGGAGGCCAGGCGCACCTCGCCAGCGCCGGGATCGTCGGTCAGCCTGCCTGGGCGCAGGATCGTCCAATCCAGATCGCGACGCGTCACGTCCTGCTCGGACGCCGCCTTGGCGCGCAGGTAGACCGTGAACACATCGTCACGACCGGAACGCTCGGCCCGATCCAGGCCCATGGCGCTGACCAGCAGGTGTCGCCGCACCCCTTCCTGTTCGGCGGCGGCGGCGAACCGGGCGGCGCCGTCCTGGTCCATGGTCTGCTTTCGGGCGGCGCCGCTACCGGGCCCGGCGCCCGCCGCGAAGACGGCGGCGTCAGCCCCTCGTACCGCTGCGGCCACCTCATCGGGGTCCGCCTGCTCCAAGTCACAGGTCACCGGCTCCACCCCGGCGGCGCGTAACGCGTCTGCCTGGTCGGGGTTTCGGATCAGCCCGACCGGGGCGTCTCCTCGCGCGCTCAGCAGCTTGCCCAGCCGCAGCGCGATATTTCCGTGCCCGCCCGCGATCACCACTCGCATGTTGGCAGCGTATGCCGAGCTACGCGGTCGCGCTGGTACGCGGCCCTTCCGGCCGGCCCGCCAAGGTCGCCAGCGACCAGATCACGAACACGTCCAGCGCGATCACCACCACGGACCAGATCGGGTAGTACGGCAGGAAGAAGAAGTTCTCGATCGCGGACAGCAGCGCCAGGATGATGCCGGCCACCACGGCCCACATCATCCGGGCGAGCAGGCCCAGGCCGCAGATCGCGAGCAGCGCCCCGAGACCCAGGTGGATCCAGCCCCACACGGTGGTGTTGAACTCGTACACGTAATTGTTGGTGGCAAGAAAGATCGCGTCCTTGGCGATCGCGGAGATCCCTGCGAGGACCTGGAAGACACCGATCATGAGCATCACGCAGCCGGCGAACACCGCGCCGCCGCTGGCCCACATCTGCTTTACCTCACGCGCCATCGCTTTACCCCCGGATTCTCCACCTGGGACAGCTGAATGCATTCGCACAACAACGTTACGTAGCAGGTTTCGCGGAAGGTGGCCGTACAGAGGAACATCACGTATCGACGCATCCGCGGTTTTCACCACGTTGCCGAGCTTGCACAGCCTCCGCGACCGCTGAGCGTGGGCAAGCCCGTTAAGAAGGCAAGTGTCCGGATCCCTCCGACTGGCGATCGGGCTCAGCCGGGGACCCGGGCCTCGACCCGGTACGGCTGCACCACCTCAGTGCGCCACCGGTTCGGGTCCGGCTCCTGCTCCGGATCGGAGTAGTACACCTCCCAGTGCGCGCCGGCCGGCTCCGCGCCGTGTTCACGCACCCAGAGGCTCACCGCCCGCACCGCCTCCCTCAGCCCCTCGTACGGGCCGACGTGCACAGTCACGGCGGCAGGCCCAGCCGGAAGCAGCGAGGACCGGACTCGCCCCGCGTCCCGGACCGGTCGCGCCACCGGTGCGCCCGCCTCCATCTCCGGCTGCTCTGGACCCATCAGGTACCGCGCGTACGGTGGGCCGACAATCGCCACGCCTTGGCGCCGCACATGATCGAAGATCTCCCGGTACGCCAGCGGCAGCCACTGCGACGCCTGCTCCACCGGCAGCCGGCCCTTGATCACCGCAACAGGTTGCTCTGACAGATGCCTCGACAACACCTCGTATCTCATTCGGACTCCCCCTCGACAGGGCGATACCCGCGCATCTGAACACCTATGCCCCTCGCAGGGGCTCGTGGCTGCGCTGTCGGTCAAGACAGGAACCAGGCAGCTGCGCAGGAGCAGACGCCGCCGCCAGCAACGGGGGCAGGCGCCTGGTCACTCCCTGAGTGAGCGATCTCCGAGCAGCGCCGACAAATCCCCCACCGGGCCGAGGTGGGTCAGCTTGTCGGGGTTGATCTGGTTGTGCAACGCCGCCACCCGGTCGCCCACCACGTGCAGCGTCAGCACGCTGAGCACCTCGCCGTCGGCGGAGCGCACCCGCAGCCCGGGCTGCCCGTTCACCCGCTCGATGTCGTACCGCACCCCGGCGCGTCCGCCGACGCGCGCCAGGCTGATGAGGAAGCGAGCCACCTTCGGCGCGCCATGCAGCGGCTTGCGGACCGCCGGCGCTTTCCCGCCGCCATCGGCGTAGAAGATCACGTCCTCGGCCAGGATGCGTTCCAGCTCCGCCAGGTCGCCGCCTTGGAGCGCGGCGCGGAACACCTCGGACAGCTTCGCGCCGCGCTCCGGCGACTCACCACGCGCGCCGGGCCGGGGCGACCCGCCATGCCTGTCCGACCGGGGCGAACCGCCGCGCAGCGCTGTCGGGCCGCCGCCGGGTTTCCCATGGCTCAGGACGGGAGGCTGCTCAAGCCGGTGCCGGGCCCGGTTCATCAGCTGACGGCAGTTCGCCTCGCTCTTGCGCACCACGTCCGCGATGTCGCGGTAGCCGTACCCGAAGACCTCACGGAGCAGGAACACCGCGCGCTCCACCGGCGTCAGCCGCTCCAGCACCACCAGGAACGCCACCGTGACCGTCTCGTCCATCTCGATCCGGCGGGCGGGATCGGCGTCGGAGTCCAGCACCGGCTCCGGCAGCCAGTCGCCGACGTACGACTCCCGGCGCCGCTTCGCGGATCGCAGCGCGTCAATCGCCAGCCGGGTGGTGATCGTGGTGGCGTACGCGTCCGGAGTCTCGACCTGCTCGCCTGCTCGCGCGCGCCGGTGGATGCGCAGAAAGGCCTCCTGCACCACGTCCTCCGCCTCCGCGACGCTGCCCAGCATTCGATAGGCGATCGAGAACATCAACGGGCGCAGTTCGTCGTGGAGTCCTGCCACGTCGGTCACCGCCCCACCCAACCACAGTG
>JBOGDL010000437.1:0-7264 GCA_050701815.1 Micromonosporaceae bacterium
ACTGGCGCGCCGGGCGCTGGCGTACGAGTGGGGAATGTGGCGCAGCCTCTACCTCTGGACGTTCCGGCGACCACTGACCCGCGACCCCGACGCCAGGACCTTCGGGTACGCCTCCACGTTGACGCCAATCTTCGTGGGGTTCATCGTCGTCTCCGCGATCGAGATCCCGCTGCTGCACCTCATGCTGCCGTGGCGAACCGTGCAGATGATCGCGCTGGCGTTGAGGGGCTATGGCCCGTTCTGGATGATCGGGTTGCTGGCCAGCCTGCGAGTGCACCCCCAAGTGGTGAGCAGGGCGGGGCTGCGGGCCCGGTACGGGCCTACGATCGACTTCACGATCCCGTGGGACGCCGTCAGCACCGTCCGGACCCGGCGTCGTGACCTGGACCGGCAGCGCACCGTGCAACTGGAGCACACCGGCTCCGGCCTGATCCTGAACCTCGCGATCAGCAAGCAAAACGAAGTCGACGTGGTGTTGCGACAACCCAGGACAGTCCGGTTGCCACGGGGCGGGACCGAGCCGATCAGCCAGCTGCGGATCTGCGCCGACGACCCGAAGGCGCTGGTCGCCCAGTCCCAGCGGCACCTGTCCGGCGAGCTCGCCCGGGAGGCTGACCGCTGAGGTCAATCTGCCGATAAGTGGGTACCCATGGTGATGGCTCGTCAGGGGGCGAGCCGTGGGGAGGCAGAGATGTTCACGAACACGCAGGCGTTCAGCGGCTTCTCAGTCAACGACATCGTCGCGGCCAAGAAGTTCTACAGCGAAACCCTGGGGCTCAACGTCACCGAGGAGAACGGGATGTTGACCTTGCAGCTGGCTGGCGACCGGCCCACGCTGATCTACCCGAAGGAGGACCACACCCCCGCCACGTACACCATCCTCAACTTCCCGGTGGACGACATCGAGAGGGCAGTCGACATGCTCGCCGAGCGGGGAGTCACCTTCGAGCGGTACGACAAATTCCCCGAGATCGACTCCAAGGGCATCTTCCGGGGCGGTGGCCCCTTGATCGCGTGGTTCACAGACCCCGCCGGCAACGTGCTCTCCGTGATCCAGATGCAATAGCGAACCCACGGGTCATCCACCCAGCGACGGCGTGAGCAGCCGCCGCCAGCGCTGCTTGAGCTCGGGCCACTCGTCGGCCACCACAGCGACCAGGCGTTCATCACGCCACTGGCCGTGGCGGCGCTTGTTGTGCCGCAGCAGACCTTCCCACCGCAGCCCGAGCGCTGCCACCATCTGACTTGAGGCCCGGTTGCCCACGTCGGTGTAGCCGATCAGCCGGTGCAGCCCCGCTTCCTCAAAGCAGTAGCGGAACAGGCCGGCCAGCGCCTCGCTCCCGAAGCCCTGGCCGCGCAGGCGGGGGTGGAGAGCGACGCCGAACTCGGCTTGCCGGTCGTAGTGGCTGATCAAACGGGCCATCACCTCGCCGATCACGGCGCCGGTCTCGCGGACTTCGACCGCCAGGTGCAGCGCCTCGCCTTCCTGCCGCGACCAGCCATACCGGGAACGCGCGACATGCGCGGCCACTTCAGCTTTCGACATCGGGTCGCCGATGTAACGGAACGATTCGGCGTCGCAGCGGTACGCGGCGACCGCGTCGCGGTCGGAATGCCGAAGGTTGCGTAACAGCAGCCGGGCGGTGCCTTGCGACACGACCTCCATCACGGACGTCCTTCCACCTCAGACTCGTACGCCTCAGGCGACCCAGAAGGCGGTTCGGATTCCCGCTGATGAACCCTCGGCGCCCGCACCGACCAACTTCCGGCTGCCACCCGGCACCGACGTGCGCCCGCCGATCCCGCAGATGGCGCCGCGCACCACGTACGGGCAGCTCATCGACACCGACTCGACCCAGCTGATCTCGCCGTCAACCAGGTACGGCAACACCACCGGCCGCGGGTTCACCAGCTCTTGCGCCACCCAGTTCCCCTCGGCCAGCCCGACCGCGAGTTGCCGGGCCCACTGCGTGTCATCGCACTCGGCGCCGATCACGACGTCCTGGCTGCCGAACCCGTTCCCCTTCTTGATCACGAACTGGTCCCGCTGATCCAGCAGCAGGCTGGGCAGGTGGACCTTCTGGCCGCGGTAGCTGGAGTCCTGGTCGCGGAGGAACCGGGTCCACGGCAGGCACTCGGCCAGCACCTGGCGCTCGGCGTTGGTGAGCCACGGGCTCAGTTCCGGGTCCGAGAGGTACGGCAGCAGCAGCTTGTCGAAGAAGACCATCTCGTACGGGCTGATCGTCATCCGCACCTGTCCCCGCTCGCACGCCTGGTACAAGGGGGCCAGCGCGTCACCGCGTGCCCACAGCGCGAGCGCGGCGCATCCCCGGTACACGCGCTCGATCTTGATCCCGTCGGCGTAGAGCCCGTCGTCGCGGAGCATCAGCTCCCGGTCGGTGAGGTTGACCAGCCGCACCCCGCGATTGGCCATCGCCGCCAGAAACCGCACACCCTCGTCGTCCCACAACGAGCCGTCCGGAAGGATCGCGTCGAGGTATCCCACCGTGGTCTGGGCGTACGCAGGTGAGGTGAAAAGAGCGGCGTAGCTGTCCAATGGCGACAACCGCTCGATTCCGGCCCGGTCCCTCAACGCGACCAACGGCGGGAAGTCGTCGAAGACCCGGGACAGCGCGTCAACACCGGGGAGCCCACCGGGCCCGCTGGTGATGTTCTGCTCGATGAACACCACCCGGTCAGCCGAGTCGAACCCGTCGGAGCGACCGAACAGCTCCGTCACGGCACGTTCCGGCGTGAAGCATCGCTGGAGGCATTCCAGCGCCGCGTCGTCAAGCTTCAGGAAGCCGGCGATCCGGCGCACGTCTCCGCCGTACTCCAGAAAGAAGACCTTGAGCAATGCTCCCCAGAACACCTCGACGCTGCGCTGCAGCCGCCTCAACCGCGCCGCCGAGAACAGCAACGGCCGCAGCGGCAACGCGAAGCCGCCCGGGTGGATCTGATGCCGGATCAGCTCCGGTTTATGGCGTTGCAGGTGGTCGATCACCTCCGCCTGGCGGCGCCGCAGCTCGACGTCGAACTCGCGCTCCAGCGCGGTTGTGTCACTCATCGGGCCACCGGAGAGTCAATCCCTGACCCGCAGCACGATCTTGCCGACATTGCGATTGTCCTCCATCTCCCGTTGCGCCGCGTGAATCTCCTCGAACGGGTACTCGGCGTGGATCACCGGGCGGATCTTGTCGGCCTGCAACCGCGCCAGCCAGCGTTGCTGGAACCGACGGTTCACCTCTCGCTTCTGCTCGATGGGGCGCAACCGCAACGACGAGCCCTTGATCTGCAGCCGCCGCGCAACCACCTCGAGCATGTCGAGCCGCGCGTCAAGGCCATCGAGCAACCCCACCAGGATCAGCCGGCCGCCATCCCGCAACACCCGCAGGTTGCGCTCCAACCACGCTCCCCCGATGAAGTCCATCACCAGGTCCACACCCTGGCCCCCGGTCAGCCGGCTCACCTCGGGGACGAAGTCCTGGGCCCGGTAGTCGATCACGTGCTCAGCGCCCAGGGCACGTACCGCGGACGCTTTCGCGGCGGACCCGGCGGTGCCGTACACCCGTGCTCCCACATGCCGCGCCAGCTGCACCATCGTGGCGCCGACACCGCTCGCGCTGGCATGCACCAGCACGGTCTGCCCGGCCACCAGGCCACCCAGCTCGAACAGGGTCTCGTCCGCGGTAAGCCAGGCCTCGGCGGTGGCAGCCGCCTCCCGAAACCCCCAGGCGGACGGGATCGGGTTGGCCATCCCGCGATCGAGCAGGCAGTACTCGGCGAAACCGCCTCCGGCCACCACTCCGAACACCCGGTCGCCGGGGCGGTGATCGACAACCCGCTCCCCGCAGCTCTCGACGGTCCCGGCCACCTCGACCCCGAGCACGCTGGACTGCCCCTCGGGAACCTGGTATTCGCCGTCCCGCTGCAGCAGGTCACCTCGGTTGAGCGCGCTGGCGTGAACCCGTACCAACAGATCGTCCGGACCGGGGCTGGGACGCGGCAACTCGGCGATCACCACCGCCTCCGGGCCACCGACCCCACGGCACACCACGGCTCGCATTGTGCGGTCGACCACCCGCGACGACAACGGCATGTCAGTAGCCCGCCTTCTCCTCTACGCCGCACCCGCGCGTCGGCGTCAGGAAGCTGCGCTCGAAGCTCAGGAACGTCTCACCCGTGGACTTGATCCCCCGGGTGTGGCAGGTGACGATCCCCTGACCCGGGCGTTTCCTGGACTCCCGCTTGGCGGTGATCTCGCTCTCGGCGTACAGGGTGTCGCCCGCGAACACCGGAGCGAGCAGCCGGATCCGATCCCAACCCAGGTTGGCCACCGCCTTGCCGCTGGTGCTGCGCACGCTCATCCCGCACACGATTCCGAACGTGACAATGCTGGAGATCAGCGGCTTGCCCCACTCCGTCTGCTCGCAGTACGCGCTGTCGATGTGCAGGGGAGAGGGATTCATGCACAACAAATTGACGATCATGTTGTCGGCTTCGGTCACCGTCCGCCCTGGACGATGCTCGAACACGTCGCCCACCCTGAAGTCGTCGTGATAGAAGCCGATGACCTCGCGGTAACGATGTGCTCCGACTTTCTGGTATCCAGAGATCGCGTCCATCAGGCGTCCGATCACATGCCGCTGATGATGTCTTTGGCGGTGGCGCAGAATTGCTTGAGCTCCTGCAGCTCGATATCAGCGCGCAACATGATCCGAATCCCGGCGTCGCCCCGCGCGACTATCGGGAAGAACACCGCCGAGCAGTAGTACCCCTGCTGGTAGAGCTCACGAGACAGCTGCAGCGCCTTGACTTCCTCTCCCACCGTGATCTTGCGGATCGCCGTCCCGTTGCCGGCGTTCTCGGTGGGGAATTCGCTGTCGAAGTACGCGATGTTGCGCTGCAACTGCTGTTGCCGCTCACTCAGTTCCGGGGAACGGTGGATCTCCACGCTCGCCAAAGCCGCGCCGATTCCCGCCACGTCGATACTCTGTGACCACGCCACCGGTCCCGCGTTGCGATAGAGGAAGTCGAACATCTTCTCGTCGCCCAACATGGCCACACCACCCGCGGCCCCGAAAGCCTTCGCCATCGAGGCGACGATCAGGGTCAGCGGATTCATCTGGAGGCGGGACCGGACATAGCCTTCACCCGAGGCGCCGTGGATGGACAACGCATGCGAGTCGTCGAAGTAGAGAAAGAGCCCGTACCGCTCCTGAAGTTCCCGCAGCCCGTCCACCAGCGCCACGTCCCCCATTGAGTACGCGCCGTCGGCCACGTACGCGACCCGGGGATACTTGCGGCAGACGTCCTCCAGAAAGTTGAGATCGTTATGCGGCGCGGTGATCACCATGGACTCGTCCGCGCAAATGGGCTTGATGTACGCCATGGAGAAATGGCAGAACCGGTCGAAGACCATCACCCGGGGTTCGCCGTCGGTGAGGTGACCGGATGCCAGCAGCGGGAGGATCCCGGCGGTGAGCGCGCTGCAGGACGCCCCGGGCAGCGCCGGGGCGCCGTACAAGTCCCGCAGCTCCTCCTCCAGGCGTTTCAGGATGTTGAGCCGGATCCGCACCTCTGCCATGGAAATCCCGGTGCTGCCGGCCTCGCGCAAACCGTCGACAGCGCCCTGGAGGATCTTGGGGTGCTTGTTCAACCCGAGGTACGAGCACGAGCACAGCACCATGAACTCGTGGCCGGTCTCCCGGACCACCAGCTGGTTGTTCGACTCGTGATCCACGGTGATCCCGATCAGGCCGTCGTCCTGGGCGGCCTGCCAGACCGCGTTGCCCACCCGGATCATCTTCTCGTTGTTCCGGTACGCGCGCGGCCCGCGCACATCCACGTCTGTCATCGCCGTCACACTCCAGTGCCGTTAGCGTCGGCGAACTGAGCGAGGGTGCGGCGAGCAGCCTCGACGATCGGAACGCCCACCATCATTCCGTCAACCGCGCAGATGTTCCCCTTATTGGCCTCCGCCTCGGTCACAATCCTGCGTGCGTGCTGCAGCGCCGCCAGATCCGGCGAGAAGACCTGATTGATGATCGCCACCTGACCTGGATGGATCGCCGCCTTGCCGCTGAAACCCATGTCGCGAGTGCGTCGTGCCTCTCTGGCCAACAACTCGGTGTCAGCGATGTCGAATGTCGCGGTGTCCACCGCATGAATCCCGGCGCCCCGCGCGGCCAACATGATCTGCGCTCGCCACGGATACAGCGCTTCCCAGTCCATGGTGGAGTTCACCGCCATCGAGAAGTCTGCCGAGCCGAATATCAACGCCTTCATCGCCGGCGACGCCGTGGCGATTGCCGCCGCGTTCTGGACCCCGCGGACGGTTTCTATGACCGCGATCACATCGACCTGCGCGAACTCGTCGCCCAGCACATTGAGCACGATCTCAATGTCTCTGGGCGACTCCACTTTCGGCGCCATGATGATGTCGGGCCGGTACGGCAGCGAACGCAGCGCGAGAAGATCCGCGAAACCATCGCTGTCACTGATCGCATTCACCCGTACCGCAAGTTTCACAATGCGCTCATTGGGTGGTGGGAAAAACTCGGCAATGGCGCGTCGAGCCTGTTCCTTGTCCTGTTGCGCCACTGAATCTTCAAGGTCGACAAGGCTTATGTCGGCGCCTGAACGATGCGCCCGACTGAAACGAGACCCGTGCAGAGCGGACGTGAACAGGATCGATCGGCAGTACCGGGTGTAATACATAGTGGCTTACTTTTTACCGAAATAAAGTGCGCCTCGCTATAGCTCGCGCCCCACCAATTCCGGAGGTCGCCCCTCGATCACAGCAGCCGGCGCAGGTACCGCCCGTGGAAATCAGCGCTGACGTGGACACCGTCGTACACCACATTTCCGCGCAGCACGGTGGCGGTGGGCCAACCCTTCACCGTGATTCCGGTGAACGGGCTGTGATCCTGCGCCGAGCGGCACAGCTCGGGGGTCACCACCTGCTCACGTTCCAGGTCCACCACTGCCAGGTCCGCGTCGGCCCCGACCGCGATCACACCTTTCCGGGGCGCCAGATTGAACACCTGCGCCGGCAGGGTCGACACCAGGTCGACGACCTGGGACAGGGACAGGCCCCGCTTGTGGTGCCCCTCCGAGAGCAGCAACGGATACAGCAGGGCGGCGCCGCCGAACCCCGGCGGGGCCGGCCACACCCGCTCGCCCTTCTGCTCCGCCGTGCAGCACGCGTGGTCGCTGACCACGGTGCGGATCGCGCCGTCCCGCACCAGCTGCCACAGCGCCT
>JBOGDL010000438.1:0-12293 GCA_050701815.1 Micromonosporaceae bacterium
TGGCCGGTGTTCCGGCACCGCAGCAGGTACGCGTTGTTGTCGGTCGGCCCGACTGACAGCTTGGAGATGGTCAGCGTCGGCAGCTCACGGATCTGTGGTTGCCCGTCAGAGACCTTTCCGGTGTACGCCATGCGTCCAGGTTAGGCGCCACCGGGTAGCCCGCGCCTGATGGCCGCGCCGATCTCGCAACGTGGGCTGGCTTCCCCCCGCGCCCGGTCGGCCGGCGGCGGGGCCTAGAACCAAACCTCGGCGCTATCGCCAGGCGGGGATGATCGGCAGCGCCGCCCCCGGCTCAATGGCGAGGCCGGCGCCGTCATGGCGTCCGGTCAGCCATCCGGCGACGGCCTGTGCGGATCCGGTGATCACCGGCGCCTCACGGTCGGCGCCCACGTCCAGGTCGTGTCCGGCGTTGGGCACCCGGAGCACCGCTCGCGGGCCGTTGTCGCGGTTGCCAAAATCGGTCGCCAGGTCATGGAGCAGGCGATGCGCGAAGTCGTCCGGCCAATCCAGGTGGCGGTACCCGAGGTCCAAGTCGACGTGGTGGATCTCCACCTCGCGGAGCCGGGCCCACATCAGCGTGGCCGCGGGCACCTCCGCGCCGCCGCGCAGCTCCACCTGCGCGCCCCACGCCTCGGCGGGCATGTCGGCAGCCTGTCGGGCGAGCTGGTCGGCGGTGCGCTCGAAATCGGCCACCTGCTCTGACGCGGCGCGGGCGGCCCCGGCGTCGATGTCGGCGTCACGTGCCTGCGGGCTGGCGTACATCGGGGTTTTGACGCCGGTATGTGCCCAGGTGAGCAGGTTGCCCAAGCCGTCTGCGTTGCGGGCCAGGTGCGCGATCACGTGCCCCCGACTCCAGTTCGGAAGCAGCGACGGGGCCAGGACCTCAGCATCGGACAAGCCGCGCACCGCCTCCAACAGTCGCGACGTGGCCCGGTCCAGGTCGGGAAGCAGCACAAGCGGGTCCATGGCGTGACCGTACGCCGCCCGGGCGTCGCAAACCAAGGGGTCACGCCGCCGTCCCGCCGCGACGCTCGTGTCACGATAATGATCACCCCAGCGGGCCAGCCGGGCATGACTGGCGCCGACGACACGTGGAGGTGCGGTGGGCGACGGTCGACAGCCAGACACCGGGCGCTCGGCGCCGGGCCGACGTTGGCGGGTGCCGATGACAGCCCGGTCTCAAGCTGAGCCGGGGCGCGCGGCGACCCCTTTGGAGCTGCTCTTCGACCTGACTTTCGTGGTCGCGGTGGCGCTGCTGGCCAGGGAACTCGCCCACGCTGTCGCGGCCGACCACGCGGGCGCCGCGCTGCCGAGTTATCTGATGGTGTTCTTCGCGATCTGGTGGGCCTGGATGAACTTCACCTGGTTCGCCTCCGCGTACGACACCGATGACGTGATCTACCGGCTGCTGACGATGAGCCAGATGGGCGGGGTGCTGGTGCTGGCCGCCGGGGTGCCGGCCGCTTTCGAGCACCAGGACTTCACCGTGATCACGTACGGCTATGTGATCATGCGGGTGTCGATGGTGCTGCAGTGGCTGCGCGCCGCCTCGGGAGACCCGGACCGGCGCGGGGTCGCGCTCCGGTACGCCGCGGGGACCGGCGCGGTGCAGATCGGGTGGCTGCTGCGGCTGCTTCTGCCGGCGCCGTGGGGCCTGGTGGGATTCGGTGTGCTGGTGGCAGCTGAGCTGGTGGTGCCGTACTGGGCTGAACTACGTCGGGGCACCACCTGGCACCCGCACCACATCGCCGAGCGGTACGGGCTGTTCACCATCATCGTGCTGGGGGAGTGCGTGCTGGCCGCGACCACCGCCATCCAGGCCACCTTCTCCCACGCGGGGGTCGGGTTTGATCTGGTCCTGGTGGGGCTGGGCGCCCTGCTGGTGTTGTTCACGCTGTGGTGGCTGTACTTCCTGCAACCGGCGCGTCCACTGCTGGAGCGCCGTCGTGAGCAGGCGTTCTGGTGGGGGTACGGCCACTACGGGCTGTTCGCGGCGTTGGCCGCTCTGGGCGCGGGCCTGGAGGTGTCGGCGGAGTCGCTCGAGCACCACATCGCGGCGGCTCCGACGTTGGTCGCCACTGCCGTCGCGGCGCCCATCATGGTCGTGCTGCTGCTGACTTGGGCGCTGCACGCGCCGCTGGCTGACTGGCGTCCGAACCACGGAGTCGCGGTCTTGCTGGCCACAGCCGCGACCGGCGCCGTGGTCGGGCTGGTGCAGCTGGGGTTGCCGCTGCCCTGGGCGGTGTTGGTGATGAGCCTGCCGCCCGCGGGCCTGCTCGTCGCCGCGGTCCGCCGGCAGCATGCCCAAGCCGGTCCGCGACCCGAACCGGGCTGACCCGATTGATCGGGCGCGGTGGCGGAATCAATTCGGTTTCGGCGATGGGCGCCGCGCCGTACCGTTCTGATCACGCAAGGCCCCGAGAGGGTAGCCGCCCACAACGGCTGGTCGCGCCTTGACTCCGGCCGGCTGCGGCCGGGGGTCGTCGGTGGCAACTGGCAGAGGGAGGTGGTGGAGATGATCGCCGAGGACCGATGTCCCGGCCACTGGCCGGCGCTGACGCGTCGCTGGTCGGTTGACCTGACTCGTCAAGCACGGCTGATTCACCATCGACTCGCGGGCGCCGCCGTGATCTAAAGCGGGCGCCCGCCCGAACCGAGGGTCTGTTTCGATGACGTTCGACCTTGTGTCCCTGGGCTGGGACGAAGAATTCGCCCTGGCGTACGCCCCCCATGACTGCCGTGGCCAGCAACCGGCTCGGGTGAGCCGGGTCGATCGAGGGGTCTGCACTGTCTTGACCCGGAGCGGGTCGCTCCGGGTGAGCCTGGCCGGCCGGATGCTGGCGGCGATCGCTGACGATCCGCTGCAGCTTCCGTGCGTCGGCGACTGGGTGGTGGTGCGGGTGTGGCCGGACCGGCGCGTCACCGTCGAGGCGGTGCTGCCCCGGCGCACCGCCGTGGTGCGCAACAGCGCGGCGCGTGACTCGCTCGGTCAGGTGCTCGCCGCGAATCTCGACATCGCGGCTGTGGTGGAGCCGTTGGACCCGTCCCCGGACAGCGCTCGGGTGGAACGCCTGCTCACGCTGGCGTACGAGTCGGGCGCCGATCCGCTGCTGATCTTGACGAAGTCGGACCTGGTCCCGGCGCCGGAGGCGATCGCGGATCAGCTCGCCGACGCCGCGCCGGACGTGCCGATCTATCCGGTGAGTGCGGCGGCCGGCAGCGGCATCCCGGAGCTACGCGACGTGATCGCGGGTCGCACCGTGGCGCTGCTGGGCCCGTCCGGGTGCGGCAAGTCGACCTTGGTGAACGCGTTGGCTGGGGCTGTCGCGATGGCGACCCGTTCCCCGCGCGCTGATCGCAAGGGGCGGCACACCACCACGTACCGGGCGTTGATTCCACTGCCGTACGGGGGTGCGGTGCTGGACACCCCCGGGTTGCGGTCGGTGGGCCTGTTCGACGCCGGGACAGGTTTGGATCGCACGTTCGCGGACATCGACCTGCTGGCTGAAGGCTGCCGCTTCGCCGACTGCGCTCACGACGCGGAGCCCGGCTGCGCGGTGCGTGAGGCGGTCGACTCCGGGGACCTGCCGGCGCGGCGGCTGGAGAGCTGGCGAGGGCTGCGGCGGGAGCAGTTCTCCCAGTCGTGGCGGCGTCGCCGACGTAGGGAGAACGCCGCTGCCGCGGCGGAGCGGATGCGCCGCCGCCGGTGAGGCCGTGGTTGGCCCTGCTGGCGCAGGCTGGCTGCCGGCGCTCCGGGTGGGTGATCGCCCCAACCGGGTGGGGGCGGCCGTCGGGGTGGGGAAATTGTCGGAGCCCCGGGATAAAGTTGCCCACCGGCGCCCTGAACGTCGTTCCACCGTTGATCCCAGTGTCAATCCATTGACGGATCGGAAAGTGCGGCGCCGCCGGTTACCGCCGGCGGCGGGAACGACCCGCTTCAAGGGCGCCGCGGGTGTCGGTGTCGACGGGGCGCCAGTCATGTGCTGCGTGACTGGCCCCCGGCGTCGCTGCCCGCATTGCCGTAGTGACACTCGATCTTGAAGAGCAGGGACAGTGGCCGATCGACTCGTTGTTCGTGGCGCGCGTGAGCACAACCTGCGCAATGTGGATCTTGACCTCCCGAGGGAGGCATTGATCGTTTTCACCGGGCTCTCCGGCTCGGGCAAGTCCAGCCTGGCGTTCGACACCATCTTCGCGGAAGGGCAGCGACGGTACGTCGAGTCGCTGTCCGCGTACGCGCGACAGTTCCTGGGTCAGATGGACAAACCGGATGTCGACTTCATCGAGGGTCTGTCGCCGGCGGTGTCGATCGACCAGAAGTCAACCTCCCGCAACCCGCGGTCGACGGTGGGCACCATCACCGAGATCTACGACTACCTGCGGCTGCTGTTCGCCCGGATCGGCGAGCCGCACTGCCCCAACTGCGGCCGCCCGATCACCCGGCAGACGCCGCAGCAGATCGTGGACCGGGTGCTCGCGATGCCGGAGGCGACCCGGTTCCAGGTGCTGGCGCCGGTGGTGCGCGGCCGGAAGGGGGAGTACGCGGACCTGTTCGGCGAGCTGCAGAGCAAGGGCTACGCCCGGGTCCGGGTGGACGGTGTGGTGCACCCGCTGACCGAGCCTCCGAAGCTGGAGAAGCAGAAGAAGCACTCGATCGAGGTGGTGGTGGACCGGCTGACCGCCAAGGCCAGCTCGAAGCAGCGGCTCACCGACTCGGTCGAGACCGCGCTCGGGCTCGCCGGCGGCATCGTGCTGCTCGACTTCGTCGACGTGAAAGAAGACGACGAGGAACGCGGTCTGGTACGGGAGCGGATGTTCTCCGAGCACCTGGCCTGCCCCGCCTGCGACCTGTCGTACGAGGCGCTGGAGCCGCGCTCGTTCTCCTTCAACTCCCCGTACGGGGCCTGCCCGACCTGCACCGGGATCGGCACCCGCAAGGAGGTGGATCCGGAGCTGCTGGTCCCGGACCCGGAACGCACTCTGGCCGAAGGCGCCATCCAGCCCTGGTCTTCCAAGCACCACCTGGAGTACTTCCTGCGGCTGTTGAAGGCGCTCGGGGACAGCCTCGGTTTCGATGTCGAGACCCCGTGGCGGCAGCTTCCGGCGCGGGCCCAGAAGGCGATCATGCACGGCTCGGACACCCGGGTGCACGTGCACTACCGGAACATGCACGGCCGGCAGCGTTCGTACTACGCGAACTTCGAAGGCGTGGTCCCGTGGATCGAGCGGCGTCACGCGGACACCGAGTCGGAGTGGAGCCGGGACCGGTACGAAGGCTTCATGCGGGACGTGCCGTGTGTCTCCTGCGGCGGCGCCCGGCTGAAGCCCGAGGTGCTGGCCGTGACGGTCGGCGGCAGGAGCATCGCCGAGGTGTGCGCGTTGCCGATCGGTGACTGTTCCGAGCTGGTCAAGGACCTGAAGCTGGACGAACGGCAGCGGATGATCGCCGAACGGGTGCTCAAGGAGATCGCGGCCCGACTGCGGTTCCTGGTCGACGTCGGGCTCGACTATCTGTCGCTGGATCGCGCCTCGGCCACCCTGTCCGGGGGAGAGGCGCAGCGGATCCGGCTCGCCACCCAGATCGGGTCCGGGCTGGTCGGTGTCCTGTACGTGCTGGACGAGCCCTCCATCGGGCTGCACCAACGCGACAACCACCGGCTGATCGAGACCCTGGTGCGGCTGCGCGACCTGGGCAACATGCTGATCGTGGTGGAGCACGACGAGGACACCATCCGCACCGCCGACTGGGTGGTGGACATCGGGCCTGGCGCCGGGGAGCACGGCGGCAAGATCGTTCACTCCGGGTCGGTTGAGGGGCTGCTGCGGAACGAGCACTCGGTGACAGGCGCCTACCTGGCGGGCCGCAAGGAGATCCCGACACCGGCGATCCGCCGGCCGCAGGCTGCCGGCCGGGAGCTGGTGGTGCAGGGCGCCCGGGAGCACAACCTGCGGGGCATCGACGTCTCGTTCCCGCTCGGGCAGTTGATCGCGGTCACCGGGGTCTCCGGCTCAGGCAAGTCGACCCTGGTGAACGACATCCTGCACGCGGTGCTGGCGAACCAGATCAACGGCGCCCGGATCGCACCCGGCCGGCACACCCGGATCACCGGGCTGGATCTGGTCGACAAGGTGGTGGGGGTCGACCAGTCGCCGATCGGGCGTACCCCGCGGTCGAACCCGGCCACGTACACGGGGGTGTTCGACCACGTGCGGCGGCTGTTCGCGCAGACCACGGAGGCGAAGATCCGGGGCTATCAGCCGGGGCGGTTCTCGTTCAACGTGAAGGGCGGCCGGTGCGAGGCCTGTTCCGGAGACGGCACCCTCAAGATCGAGATGCAGTTTCTTCCCGACGTGTACGTGCCCTGCGAGGTGTGCCACGGCGACCGGTACAACCGGGAGACCCTCGAGGTGCACTACAAAGGGAAGACCATCGCCGAGGTGTTGGACATGCCGATCGAGGAGGCGGAGGGCTTCTTCGAGGCGATCCCGGCGATTCACCGGCACCTGAAGACGCTGGTCGACGTCGGCCTCGGGTACGTGCGGCTGGGCCAGCCGGCGCCGACGCTCTCCGGCGGGGAGGCGCAGCGGGTGAAGCTCGCCAGCGAGCTGCAGAAGCGTTCCACCGGCCGTACCGTGTACGTGCTCGACGAGCCCACCACCGGCCTGCACTTCGAGGACATCCGCAAGTTGCTCAGCGTGCTGAGCCGACTGGTGGACGCCGGCAACACGGTGATCGTGATCGAGCACAATCTTGACGTCATCAAGACCTCGGACTGGCTGATCGACCTGGGGCCTGGCGGAGGAAGCGGCGGCGGCTCGGTGGTGGCGGCGGGCACGCCGGAAGAGGTGGCAGAGGTGGTGGAGAGTCACACTGGGCAATTCCTTCGCGGCGCGCTGAAGTTGGATGGTGAGGCGTCCGGCAGCCGGCAGGCAGTGGCTCGCGCGAAGAAGGCGAATGGTCGAAGTCGAGCTTCGGCGCGTAAGGTCGCGGCGGCTCGCTGAGCGCCCACTCCGGCGGGGGACAGCAGGCAGCCGTCGTGCCCGAAGGGCATACCTTGCGCTGCGCCTTGGGAGGGTGGCAGCGCCTGCGCGCCGCGCCCCGTGTGCCCGGGACACATCCTGGTCACGGGTGGGATCAGTTCCTGGTTCACCGCGGCGGCGGGTGGCGTTTGGCTAACGTTTTTTCACGATCCAATCCGGCGGGACGTGATCGCCGAACTCAGCGTGGCAGGGTGGCCGAAGTCGCTTAGTTGAACGTTCGAATAGTTCTGTGGGTATGTGAGGAGCTGCCTTATGACTACAGCTAACCGCCGTACGGTGCTGCTGGGCGCGGGCGCGATCGGGGCCTCTGGCGCGCTGGCAGCGTGTGGAACCGACGAGCCGGGCGCCGGATCCGGCAACGCGAAGGAGCCGGCTGAGAAGACCCCCAAGGCGGGTTCAGGAGATCAGGGTGGTGGCGAGGCGCTGGCCAAGGTCAGCGATGTGCCGGTCGGCGGCGGCGTGGTCTTCAAAGATCAAAAGGTGGTGGTGACCCAGCCCGCGAAGGGCGAGATCAAGGGGTTCAGCGCCATCTGCACGCACAAGGGCTGCACCGTGGAAGACGTGGCCGACGGCACCATCAACTGCGCCTGCCACGGCAGCAAGTTCGACGCCGCCAACGGGGACGTGAAGCACGGCCCGGCCACCCGGAAGCTGCCGGCGAAGCAGGTCAAGGTCGAAGGTGGCGAGGTGTTCCTCGCCTAGCTGAGGGCTCCCTCACCTGGCTGACTGACCAAGGGTCTGAGCGGCGCCGACTGCCGGCCGGATCCGGACCGGCCGGGCTCAGGGGAGACCGAGCGCCCTGAGTCCGGCGGTGGCCACCGCGGCCGCCACCACTGTCACCACGAACGGCGCCCGCAGCAGCGCGGCGACCCCGCCCACACTGACCCCGATCACCCTGGCCCAGCCGCCGAAGTCTTCCGCGGAGAACAGCGTCGAGGTGGCGACGAGCGCGGCAAGCAGCGCCACCGCAGGCAGGGTCAGCCACTCTTGAGCGGGCTCGGAGAGCTCGATCCGATCCCGTAGCAGCGGACCCGCCAGCCGGAACGCGTACGTGCCGGCGGCGAGGATCAACACAGCTTCCAGCAGACTCATCGGCTCTGCCCTTCATCGGCGTCCGGTCGGCGCTGCCCTTCTTCGGCGCCAAGGGCAGCGCCTGGTCGACTGGTCAGCAGCGCGGCGGGGAGGGCGACCAGGGCCAACAGCACCGGCACCCCCTGGGGGACGTACGGGGTGGCTGCCAACGCGATCGCGGCGCCGGTCGCCGCCACCACACGCGCTGAGGTGGTCCGCAGCGCCGGCAACAGCAGCGCCAGCAGGGCGGCGGGGAATGCGGCGTCCAGCCCCAGCAACTCGGGGTCGCCGATCAGGTCCCCGGCGAGCGCCCCCAGCAGCACCCCGACGTTCCAGCTCACGAAGAGGGCGACCCCCGTGGTCCAGTACGCCACCCGGCTGCGGCGGGGGTCCGGCTCGGCCAACGCGAAGGCGACGCTTTCGTCGATCATCAAATGGCTGCCGACCAGACGTGCCGCCAACCGCTTGCCCAGCACGTGGCCGATGGCCACGCCGAACGGCAGGTGTCGCGCGTTGAGCAGGATCCCGACCAGCGCCGCGACCAACGCGCTGCCTCCGGAGGCGATCACCGCGACCGCGGCGAACTGGGATCCGCCAGCGAACACCAGCACCGACATCACCGCGGACAGCCATGGGGGGACACCGGCAGCGGTCGCGATGGCCCCAAAGGAGCAGCCGACCACGAACACCGCCGCGGCAATGGCCGCGGCGTTGCGGGCCAGGTCAGCGTCAACCGTTCGCCAAATCGAACGCATAGGATGCCATCCTGAACAATCAGAGGTGGTTCGTCAACGCCGATTGCCGGCTGCGACCGCCGACTGTGACCGCTGGAGGCGATCGCTGTCTGGCGGCCGCCGGATGCATGGAGCGCACATGGTCGATGCGAACAAGCCGCGAGGGGCTCTGCTTGAGGTGATCTCCGCGGCGCTGCGCCGGGAACGCACCCGGGCCGGCTTGTCCCTCAGCCAGCTCGCCAAGCAAGCCAATCTCGCGAAGTCCACGCTGTCGCAGCTCGAGGCCGGCGTCGGCAACCCCAGCGTGGAGACCCTCTGGGCTCTGGCGAACGCACTAGGCGTCCCGTTCAGCCAACTCGTGGACCCTCCGACGCCCCCGGTGCGGGTGGTGCGTGCTGGGAGAGGGCACACCGTGGCCTCCGAGCACGCCTCGTTCACCGGGGCCCTGCTCGCATCGTGCCCACCCGGGGTCCGGAGTGACATTTATGTGATCACCCTTGAACCTGGCCCCGCCCGGGAGGCGGCAGCGCACATCCCGGGCAGCGTGGAGCATCTGATCATGATCTCAGGTCGGCTCCGCGCTGGCCCACTTGATGATCTTGTCGAGATCGGCCCGGGCGACTACCTCAGCTTTCCCGCTGATGTGCCACACCGGTACGAGGCCCTCGAACCGGGTGTGCGAGCGGCGATGGTGATGGAGCACGCGTAGGCCCCAAGGTGTGCCATACGTGAAGCGCGCAATCCCGATACGGTGCGGATGCCGCACCCGTGTGGGTGTGCCCCGCAACACACAGGATCGTCGACCCCCTGGAGGTCGGTCAATGGAAGTCCAGTTCATCGCCTTTCTGGTCGCGAGCATTGTGATCATCGTGGTTCCGGGGGTGGACTTCGCGCTGATCACCCGGCAGGTCGTCGGGTACGGCCGGCGCGCTGGGTTCATCACGCTCGCCGGCCTGGTGGCTGGGGGACTGGTGCACGCCGCGCTCGCCACCGCAGGTCTTTCCGTGCTGCTGCTGACCTCGGCGCAGCTCTACACCGTGGTGCGGGTGGCGGGGGCCGCGTACCTGGTGTTCATCGGCGGGAAGACGCTGCTCGGGGTGCTCCGGGCTGCACGAACCACACCGCAGCCCGCTGCGACAGCACCGGTCGAATCCGTGGCCGCCGGCCGGGCTGAGGCTTCGGCGGTTTCCCGATCCAGCGGCGCGAGGTCGAGCGTCGAGCCGGGCGCGTCCGAGCCCGCCACACCTGCCAGGTTCGGTCAGAGCGAACCGGAGAAGAGCGCCCAGAGCGCCGGGGCGGCGTTCCTGTTGGGCGTCGTCAGCAACCTGTTGAACGTGAAAGTGGTCGTCTTTTACGTCACGTTCCTGCCGCAGTTCGTGACGCCGGGCCCTGGTGCGACGACCCGAACCGCGATGCTGGCCATGACCTTCATCGGCCTGGCCGTGGCGTGGTGGATCTGCTACATCCTGCTGCTCGACAAGATCGGGCGCTGGATGCGCCGGCCACGGGTGGAGCGCGTGATCGAGGGCCTCACCGGCGCTGTGCTGGTGGGCCTGGGGATCAAGGTCGCCCTCGACATGTGATACGTCAGCGGGTCGGCTCTCCTGCCGCGCTCGACGCCAGGGCGCGCGGCTACGCTCAATCTCGTGCCCGAAGAGCGTCCAGGACCGGCAGCGGGTCCAGGATCCCCGGATCGCCGGGGACCCGCAGCGCAGCTGTCGCACGCCTCGGGGCGGCGGACCTTGTCGTACCGTCCCACCCCCGGCGCGGTGCCGGATGCGCCCGGCGTGTACCGGTTCCGGGACCCTCACGGCCGGGTGGTCTACGTCGGGAAGGCGAAGAGCCTGCGCAGCCGGCTCAACTCGTACTTCGCCGACTTCGCGGGGCTTGGAGTGCGCACCCAGCACATGGTCAGCAGCGCCGCGTCGGTGGACTGGGTGGTGGTCGGCACCGAGGTGGAGGCGTTGCAGCTCGAGTACTCCTGGATCAAGGAGTACGACCCGCGTTTCAACATCCGCTACCGGGACGACAAGAGCTACCCGTACCTGGCGGTGACCGTTGGGGAGGAGTACCCGCGGCTGCAGGTGATGCGGGGCGCCAAGCGCAAAGGGGTGCGCTACTTCGGCCCGTACGCCCACGCCTGGGCGATCCGCGAGACGCTGGACCTTTTGCTACGGGTGTTCCCGGCGCGGACCTGCTCTGCCGGGGTGTTCAAGCGGGCCCACCAGATCGGCCGGCCCTGCCTGCTCGGCTACATCGGAAAGTGCTCGGCCCCGTGCGTGGAGCGGGTCTCGGCCGACGAGCACCGGGACATCGTGGAAGACTTCTGCGACTTCATGGCCGGACGCACCGACACCATGATCAAGCGGGTGGAGCGGAGGATGCGCGCCGCCTCCGACGAGTTGGATTTCGAACGCGCCGCCCGGCTACGGGACGATCTCGCTGCCCTGCGACGGGCGATGGAGAAGCAAGCCGTGGTGTTCTCCGACGGCACCGACGCCGACGTGGTCGCCTTCGCCGAGGATCCGCTCGAAGCGGCGGTCCAGGTGTTCCACGTGCGGGGTGGCCGGGTGCGCGGCGAGCGCGGCTGGGTGGTGGAGAAATCCCTGGAGGCCGGTCTTTCCGACGATTTCGAGGAAGGCATCGGCGAGCTGGTGAGTCAGTTCTGCTCCCAGGTGTACGGGGAAGGCGACAACTCGATCCCGAAAGAGGTCCTGGTTCCGGCGTTGCCCCAGGACGCGCCCGCGCTTGCGGACTGGCTCTCGGGGCTGCGGGGCAGCCGGGTTGACCTGAGAGTGCCGCGGCGTGGCGACAAGAGAGCTCTGATGGAGACCGTGGCGAAGAACGCCGAGCACTCGCTGGCACGCCACAAGCTGCGGCGCGCCGGCGACCTGACCGCGCGCAGCCAGGCGCTGCAGGAGATCGCGGACGCGATCGGCATGCAGTCGGCGCCGCTGCGGGTGGAGTGCTACGACGTCTCCCAGATTCAGGGCAGCGACGTGGTCGCCAGCATGGTGGTCTTCGAGGACGGGTTGCCACGCAAGAGCGAGTACCGCCGGTTCGCCGTGCGGGGGCAGACCGATGACGTGTCCGCGCTGTCCGAAGTGCTGCGTCGTCGGTTCTCCCGGTACCTCGCGGTACGTGCCGAGCTCGGCGAGTTGGACGATTTCCGCAACGGTGACGAGCCGGAACCCGAAACCGGCGCCGCCGACCAAACAAGCCCTGCTGGGGGTGCCGACGCCGACCAAACAAGCCCTGCCGGGGGTGCCGACGCCGACCAAACAAGCCCCGCCGGGGAGGGTGGCGAGTCGCCGCCCGGAATCGACCCGACGACCGGACGACCCCGCAAGTTCGCGTACCCGCCCCAGCTGGTGATCGTCGACGGCGGCTCGCCCCAGGCCGACGCGGCCGGGCGGGTGCTCGCCGAACTGGGGATCGACGACGTCG
>JBOGDL010000439.1:0-7693 GCA_050701815.1 Micromonosporaceae bacterium
GGGTCTGCGGTGGTCATTGCAGCCCGAGCCGGGAGCCGGCGATCAGGTAGAGCATGATCTCGGACGTCCCGGAGGCGAGGGTGAGCCCCGGCGCCTCCCGGTACGCCGCGTCGAACACCCCGTCCACGGGGGCGCCGCCGTCGCGAGCGTCCAGCGTCCCCGGCAGGCCCGACACCTCGAGGGCGTACGAGCTGAGCTGTTTGCCGATCTCCGTCGAGTACCACTTGGCGATGGCGGAGTGGACCTCGTCCGGGGATTCCCGGCTCAGGTTCCGCACGCACCGCCACGCCAACAGCCGGGCTGCCCGTACCCGGGCTTCCAGCGCCATCAGCCGCTGCCCGTGGTCGGGGTGCTCCAGCCGCCCGGTGTCCGCGGCGTGCCGCAGCAGCGCCTCCATCAGCCGCGTGGCGCGGGTCGCGTACTCGATCCCGGTCCGTTCCAGCCCGAGCACCTGGTTGACCACCTGCCAGCCGTCGTCCACGTCGCCGAGCACGTCGTCCGGGCCCACCCAGATCCCGTCCAGCACCACGTCGCCGAACTGCTCGTCGGTGATGTTCCAGGCCGGCTTCACCACCACGCCGGGGCCTCGCAACGGCACGATGAACAGCGTGATCCCGTGGAATTTCACCCCTGACGGCGAGGTGCGGGCGGCGCACAGCGCGAAGTCGGAGAGGTGCGCTTTCATGTTGTAGAGCTTTCGGCCGTACAACCGCCAGCCGTCGCCGTCCGGCTCGGCCCGGGTCTGCAACGCGCTCAGGTCGGAGCCCGTCTCCTGTTCGCTGAACAGGATGTTCGCGGTGGATTCACCCCGGGCCAGGGACGGCAGCAGCCGGTCCTGCTGCGACTTGGTCCCGTACAACGAAATCGCCTGCCCGACCAGGTCGATGCCGAGCGTGTGCACCAGCTCCGGGACGCCGTGCCGGATCATCTCCTCGGTGACGATCCACTTCTGCACGATGCTGCCGTCAAGCCCGCCGTGACGGCGGGGCCAGTGCACGGCCAGCCACCCCCGCTCGCCGAGCTGTCGGTACACCTCAAGCAGCCCCGGTTCGTCCCCTGGCGGCATCCGCCGGCAGCGCGCGACCAGCTCGCGGGTCGACTCCTCGCACAGCAGTTGGCACACCTGCTGACGAAACGCCTGTTCGTCGGCGGTGAGCAGGTCGGCTGCGGTGTTCAACGCGCTGGTCACTGGTCGCCTCCCGGGGTCTCGTCGAGGGCCCGGCGCAGGTGCTCGGCCAGCACAGCCAGGTGCGGGGGTCGCAGCATCGAGTAGTGGTCTCCCGGCACCTCGTGGTGGACCAGGTTCGGCGCCAGCGCCTGCCAGCCGGGGAGGTCGTCGCCGGTGCCGTGGGTGGCCCACAAGGACACCAATCTGCCGTGGTACGGCTCGGGCTGGTGGGTCCAGAACGCGCGCGAGTTCGCGATGAAGGCGAGCATCCGGGCCGCCATCTGGACCCGTAACCCGTCGGGGATCAGACCCGCCGTGTCGAGCGCTTCCAGCGCGGTTTCGATCTGCTCGTCTTCGGATAGCCGACGCAGCGACTCCTGGGTCACGGGCACAGGTTCGGCGCTGGCGATCCCGGCCACGTCGCCCAGGAAGCTGACCAGCAGTTCCGACTGCTCCGGTGGCTGCGGGTGGCCGGGTGGCAGGTTCGCGTCGATCAGCACCACGACCGAGGCTTCCTCCCCGGACTCGCGCAGCTGCTGCGCCATCTCCAGCGCGATCCCGCCGCCCACTGACCACCCGCCCAGCCGGTACGGGCCGACCGGCTGCACCTCGCGGATCGCCGCCAGGTACCGGGACGCGGCGTCGGTCAACCGCTCCGCGGAGGTGTCGCCGTGCAGCCCCGGGTCTTCCAGGCCGTAGAACGGCTGATCCGCTCCGAGCAACTGCGCCAGACCCGCGTACGGGGTGACGGAGCCGGCGCCGGCGTGCACGCAGAAGAACGGGACCCGGGCGCCGGCGGCGTTGATCGGCACCAGCGGCGAGGCCTCGTCAATGGCCGTGCCCATGTCGACCGCTGCCGGGGTGCCGGCGTTGCGTTCGATCTCGGCTGCGAGCTGCGACAACACCGGGTACGTGAAGAGCTGCCGCGGGTGCAGCGTCACGTCGAACGTGTCCCGGATCCGGGAGATCAGCTGCGTGGCCTGCAGCGAGTTGCCGCCCAGGTCGAAGAAGTTGGCGTGCCGGTCGAGGTCGTCCGCGATGTCCAGCAGCCGGCTCCAGATCCCGGCGAGCTGCCGCTCCACGTCGCTCTGCGGGCTCGCCGGCTCGCTCGCCGAGGCTGACTCGGGCTCCGGAAGCCGGGCCTCGTCGAGCTTGTTGTTCGCGGTCAGCGGCAGCTCCGGCAGGCTGAGCACAGCGCTCGGGACCATGTGCAGCGGGAGCCGCTCGGCGAGGTACGCGCGCAGCTCGCCATCGTCGAGGTGGCGCTCAGGTTCGGGCACCACGTAGCCGATCAGGCGGGCTTTGGGGGTGCCGGGTTGCTTCACCACCACCGCTGCCTGCCGGGTGTCGGGGTGGCTGTTCAAGGCATGCTCGATCTCGCCCAGCTCGATCCGCAGCCCACGGATCTTGATCTGCCGGTCGGCCCGCCCCAGGAACTCGAGGTTGCCGTCGGCACGCCATCGCACCAGGTCCCCGGTGCGGTACATGCGTTCGGAGGGCCGATCCGCGTACGGGTCGGGCAGGAAACTTCCGGCGGTGAGCTCGGGTCGCCGCAGGTACCCCTGAGCCAGCCCGGCGCCGGCCAGGAACAGCTCGCCGGGCACCCCGATCGGGGTGGGTCGCAGCGCGGCGTCCAGCACGTACGCCCGGTGGTTCGGCATCGCCTGCCCGATCGGCGGCGCGGCGTGCAGCGGCTCGTCGGGGCAGCGGTAGTTGACGCACGTCACGGTGGCCTCGGTGGGGCCGTACCCGTTGTGGAACTGCCGGGTTTGGCTGGTCCACCGGTTCACCAGGTCAGCCGGGTACGGTTCCATGCCGACCCACAGGATGCGCAGCTCCGGCAGCGCGTCCGGATCCAGCAGCTGCAGCACCGCGGGCGGGATGTCCACGATGGTGATCTGCTCCCGGCGCATGAAGACCTGCAACGCGTCCGGGTCGAGCAGGGTGGACCGTGGCGCCCCGACCACGGTCGCCCCGCCGGCGAACGCGCCGTAGAAGTCCATGATGCTGACGTCGAACGCGGGGTTGGAGAACTGCAGCACCCGGTCCGCGTACGTGATCGAAAACAGCTCCACCACGTTCTCGCAGAACGCGACCGCGGCGCGGTGCGGCACCATCACGCCCTTGGGCGCCCCGGTCGACCCGGACGTGTAGATCACGTACGCGGTCTGTTCTGGATGCACCGCGGCGGCGGACCAGTCGGCGCCGGCGCCGAGATCGAGCGGCGGCAGGTCGGGGTCGTCCAGGCACAGCCGGGGCACGTCGGCGGGCAACCGGGCCGCCAGGTCCGAGGTGGTCACCACTGCGGCGGCGGGCGCGTCGCCGACCTGAAATTCGAGCCGAGCGTCGGGGTACTGCGGGTCCAACGGCAACCATGCCGCCCCGGCTTTCAGGGCGCCCAACTGCGCCACCGGCAGCCCCAACCCGCGCTCCAGCAGCACCGCCACGACCTGCCCCGGCGCCACCTTCAACTCTTCGGTCAGCAGCTTCGCGAGCGCGTCGGAACGGGTGGCGAGCTCCCGGTACGTCAGCTCGTCGTCGCCGAACCGCATCGCGACCCGCTCCGGATGCTCTGCCGCGTGGCGCGCCACGTACTCGTGCAGCAGCCCGCCCGGCCGCGGCGTGGGGGCCGGGTTCCACTCCCGGAGCACTGCGGCGCGTTCGGCCTGCGGCAACAGCTCAAAGCTGTCGATCGGCGCCGTGGGCGCGACAACGGCTTGACTCAGCACCGTCTGGAAGTGCGAGATCAGGCGGTGGATCCGGTCGTGGTCGAACAGCGCGGTGGAGAACTCCACCCAGATCCCGAGGTCCCGGCCCGGGGTGTCGGTGACCTGGAGGGTGAGGTCGAACCGGGCGGTGCCGGTCTGCGGCGTCAGCTGCTCCACGTCCAGGTCGCCGAACCGGAACGCACCGGCGATCCCCGAGGTGAGCATCGTGAACATGACCTGGAACAGCGGGTTGCGCCCGGGGGTGCGATCGGGCTGCAGCGCGTCCACCACCATCCCGAAGGGGGCGTCCTGGTGGGTTTGGCCGTTGAGCACGGTGTCGTTGCACCGGCGTGCCAGCTCCTTGAACGCGGGGTTGCCCGCCACGCTGGTCCGCAACACCACGGTGTTGGCGAAGAAACCCACCAGCGGCTCTATTTCGGGACGGGCGCGCCCGGAGAACACTGAGCCGATGGTCAGGTCGCGCTGTCCGGTGTGGCGGCGCAGCACCATCAGGAACGCGGCGTACAGCACCGCCATCAGAGAGACCTGTTCCTGTTGCGCCAGGGTGCGCGCCGCGTCCGCCAGCGACGCCGGCAGCGTCGATTCAACGATGGCGCCGACCGAGCTGGGCTCTGTGGGCCGCGGCCGGTCGGAGGGGAAGTCCAACTCCTCGGCCCCGTCCAGCGCGGACCGCCAGTAGTCCAGGTGCCCCTTGATCTCGCCGCCGGTCAAGCGCTGGCGCTGCCATGCCGCGTGGTCGGCTGGCTGCACCGCGAGCTCCGGCAGCTCGACCGTGCCGCCGGAGCGGGCACTCTGGTACCGGGCGGCCAACTCTTCGCTGATCCGTCCCACTGACCAGCCGTCGGTGACGATGTGGTGCATCACCAGCAGCAACACATGCTCGTGGGGTGAGACTCGAAGCAGGCTGCTCCGGAACACCGGCCCCTGCACCAGGTCGATCGGAATTCGCGACTCGGCACCCGTCCATTCCTGGGGGTCGCGGCCGTCGGAGTCAGTCACCGGCAGCGGCCAGGTCGCCGGGGCCGGATCAATGATCTGGTACGGCACGCCGCGCTCGCTGGCGAACCGGGTGCGCAAACTCTCGTGCCGAGCCACCAGACCTTGCAGCGCGGCCCGCAGCGCGGTCACGTCCAGCTCGCCCCGCAGCCGTACCGCGAACGGAACGTTGTACGCCGGCGAGTCGGGCGTCAGCTGGTGCAGGAACCACAGGGAGCGCTGCTGTTCGGCGACCGCCAAGGCCCCGGTCCGGGGGACTACGGGAATCTGATCCCGCTGCGCCTGCGCGGTCTCCTGCTGCTGTAAACGCAGCCGCAGCAACTCCCGCTTGATATCGGAGAGGTTCTCTTGGCCGGGTGTGGTCATGTTTCGCCTCTCCTCGACGTGAGCGCCGGCTGAGCTGGCGACGCCCACGCTGCATCGCGGCCGGCACATGGCCGACTCCGTGTGGCTTCACCGGGCTCTGGGGCTGGCTACTCGTTCGCTACGTGTCCCCTGTTTCCGGTTGCCCCCCGTGCGTGCTGTCTGGCGCGTCCTCCGTGGACGCTTGGTGCTGGCGTAGCAACGCCAGCGCTTCCTCGTCGGACATCTCCTCGATGGCGGCGAGAAGTCGTTCGTTCACCAACTCGGCCAACTCTGCGACGGTGTGCCGCTGGTACAGCTCTCGCGGTTCGATCCGCACGTCGTAGACCCGGACGATCTCGGAGACGGTGCGGATCGCGGTGAGCGAGTGGCCGCCCAGTTCGAAGAAGTTGTCGTCCACGCCGACCCGCTCGACGCCGATCAGGCTGGCCCAGAGTTTCGTCAGCATCTCTTCGATCGAGTCGCCAGGCGCCCGGTACGCGGTGCTCAGCCCGGATCGTTGCTGATCTTGTAGGAGCCGAAGCTGCGCGCGGTCAACTTTGCCGTTGCGGTTCAGCGGCAAGGTGTCCATCCGCACAAAGGACGAGGGCACCGCGTACGCCGGCAGGGTCTGACTCATGTGCTCGCGCAGCTGCGCCGCGGGCGTCTCCCGGTCGGACACCACGAAGGCGACCAGCCGGCTGCCGGTGCTGGGGTTGCTCTGGACCACCACGGCCGCGTCCTGCACGTCGGGGTGGCGGCGCAGCGTGGTCTCCACCTCCCCAGGTTCGATCCGGAATCCGCGCACCTTGATCTGGTCGTCGGCTCGGCCGAGGAACTCGATGGCGCCGTCCGCTCGCAGCCGCGCCAGGTCACCGGTGCGGTACATCCGGGCGCCGGGCCGGTCCGCGTACGGGTCGGGCAGGAACTTCTCGGACGTCAGCCCCGGTCGTCCCAGGTAGCCGTGGGCGACTCCTTCGCCGGCGGCGTACAGCTCTCCGGTCTCGCCGACTCCCACCGGGGCCAGCTGGTGGTTGAGCAGCCGCACCCGGGTGCCGGTGATGGGGTGGCCGATGGGCACGGTGCTCGTGGTGACGGGGGTGGTCACCACGTGGCAGCAGGTGAAGGTGGTGTTCTCGGTGGGGCCGTACCCGTTGATCATCCGTACCCCGGGCAGCGCCGCCAGCGCCCGGTTCACGTGCGACACCGAGAGCACATCACCGCCGGCCAGCAGGTCCCGTACGGTGTCCAGGCGCGCGATCGGCCCTTCGGCCATCTGGTGAAACAGTCCCGCGGTGAGCCACAGCACGGTGACACGTTCGGTTCGGGCCACCTCGGTGATCCGCTCCAGGGACGGCTCCTCCGGTGGGAACACCGCCACCCGGCCGCCATTGAGCAGCGGCATCCAGAGTTCCAAGGTGGAGGCGTCGAAGGCCAGGGGCGCCAGCTGCAGCACGGCGTCGCGGGGCCCCATGGTGAGGTAGTTGGGCGAGAGCGCGAGCCGGAGCACGGCGCGGTGCGGGATCACCGCCCCTTTGGGCTTGCCGGTGGATCCCGACGTGTACGCGACGTACGCGACATCCTCGCCGTTCAGCTCGATGCTGAGGTTGGTGTCGGGAAGCTGGTCGTAGTCAGCGGCGTCCCGATCCAGCCGCACCGTGGGCAGCTGCCCGGTGAAGGCGCTGATCAATTGCTCGTGGCCCAACAGGGCGGCGAAGCCGGAGTCCGCCGCCACCGTGGTGTGGCGCTCCGGGGGGTCGGTCGGGTCCAGCGCCACGTAGCCGGCGCCTGCCTTGAGGATGGCGATCAGCGCCACCACCATCTCGACCGAGCGCGCGGCGCAGATGCCGACGGCAGACCCGCGCCGGACTCCGATCCGGCGCAGGTGGCGGGCGAGTTGGTTGGCGCGTCCGTTGAGCGCGGCGTAGCTCAGGTGGCGCCCCTGGAAGCTGACCGCGGTGGCTTCGGGGGTGGCGGCTGCCTGCCGTTCGAAGGTTTCAGGCACCGAGCTGACGGCCCAGACCCGGGATGCTTCGGACGACTCGACAGTCACGGTCATCGGGGCCTCCGGGCAGGTCCTGGACGCCATGCGCAGCGCGGAACGCCAGCCCAAGGCGTGGCCAGATTCTTACGGTGTGCTGTGATGGACGACAGAAACCTACGTACTCGATACCAAAATGTCAATAATTTTCACAATGCGTGACGGTGACCGGAAGTCGCCCCCGCGGCAGTGGCTACGCCTGGGGGGCCCTGGCCTCAGCGCCGCCCACCAGCAGCCCGAGCGGCAGCGCGGCCAGCGCCACCAACACCGGAACGCCCGGCGGTGTCAGTGGGGTGGCGGCCAATGCCACGATCACCGCGCCCGCCGCCACCCAACGTGACCGCCGATCCCGCAGCGAGGGAAGCAACAACGCCAACAGCCCGGCGGGGAACGCGGCATCCAAGCCCATCATGTCCG
>JBOGDL010000440.1:0-13590 GCA_050701815.1 Micromonosporaceae bacterium
GCAGCTGCTCCTTGGTGGTGAAGGGCAGCCTGGTGATCTCGTCGACACCAGGCGCTGAGTCAGGGCTGACACCAGCCTCGCCCAGGTGGGCACGGAAGAAATCAGAGCCGTGGTACGCCCGGCGAACAG
This sequence comes from Micromonosporaceae bacterium, assembly GCA_050701815.1. Classification (GTDB taxonomy): domain Bacteria; phylum Actinomycetota; class Actinomycetes; order Mycobacteriales; family Micromonosporaceae; genus WHSM01. Next base: position 130 of record JBOGDL010000440.1, read on the forward strand.
TCTCCCGCAGCGCCTCGTCAGCGTCCGGTGGGGTGGGAAAAGACTTCACGATGCGCTCCGTCGGTCGGACAACGGCCGAGCTGTGATCAAGAAATCATCCAGCGCCATGCTGGAAGCCGAGTCTGTTGTCACCGGGCACTCCTGACGTTGTCAGCCGGCGCCGCCGAGATACGAAGCCTGCACCTTGGGGTCGTCGGCCAGTTGGGCTGTGGAACCAGCCACCGCTACTTCCCCCCGATCAAGCAGGTAGCCGCGTTTGGCCACCGCGAATGCCGCGTGAGCGTTCTGCTCCACCAGCAGAATCGTCACGCCGGTCTTGCCCAGCGCGACCAGCGCTTCGATCACCTCTCGCACCGCGAGCGGCGACAAACCCAGGGAAGGCTCGTCGAGCAGCAGCACCCTGGGCGAACCGAGCATCGCCCGCCCGATGGCGAGCATCTGCTGTTCCCCGCCGGACAAGGTCCCGGCTGGCTGTTTGAGCCGCTCAACGAGCCGGGGAAACAGCTCGAACACCTGGTCGCGCAGAGCCGCGGTGTCGCGGCCGCGCCGGGCGTACCCGCCGAGCATGAGGTTTTCGTCCACGGTGAGGCCGGCGAAGACGTGGCGACCTTCGGGCACCAGCGCCATGCCCGCCCGTACCCGGCGTTCCGTTTGCCAACGGGTGATGTCCTCGCCGTCCAGACGCACCGCGCCGCGTCGCGCCGGCAACAGCCCGGCGATGGTGGCCAGCAGTGTCGTCTTTCCGGCTCCGTTGGCGCCGATCAGCGCCACTGCCTCGCCTGCCTCAACCGCGAGGCTCACCCCGTGAATCGCCTCGATGTGTCCATAGCCCGATGCGACGTCAGCCACTTCAATGCGTGGCGGCGCCTTCGATGAGGCCCCGGTGGGCTTCGCCTGGTCGCTCACGGCGCCTCCTCTCCGTCGGGCCGGGAAGTCCCGTTGCCAGCAGACTCCTCCTCGTGATCCGCTGCGCCGTCGCCGTGAGCGTCTCTTCCTTTGTGGAGAACGGGGTCGTGGCCGAGTTCCTCTCCCAGGTACGCGATCCTGACGCGTTCATCAGACTGGATGTCGGATGGTTCGCCTTCGGCCAGCAACTGCCCGCGATCAAGGACCGCGACCCAGTCGCTGATCCGCATCACCGCCACCATGTCGTGTTCGACCAGCAACACGGTCACGCCCGATTCGGCGACGCTCCGGATCACGTTGGCGAGATCGTCGCTTTCGGCGCGGGAGAGCCCGGCGAGCGGCTCATCGAGCATCACGAGGCGAGGCTGGGTGGCGAGAGCCCGGGCCACCTCCACCCGGCGCCGCGCGCCGTACGGGAGCGAGTCCACCAGTGTGTCGGCATGGCCGCTCATGCCGACCCGATCCAGCAGCTCTCTGGCGTGCGACCGGAGGTTCTTGCGCTGCAACACCGGAGCCACCAGCCCGGTCACGGGCTTGGCTGCCGCCTTCGCCTCAAGCGCCACCAACACGTTCTCAAGCGCGCTCAGCGAGGTGAAGGTAGCCAGGTTCTGGAAGGTGCGCGCGACCCCCGCGCGCGAGATCCGGTCGGGTCGGCGTCCACTGATCCGCCGCCCGTTCAGGGTGACGGCGCCGGAGGTCGGGCGCACCGCGCCAGACATCACGTTGACCACAGTGGTCTTGCCTGCGCCGTTCGGGCCGATCAGGCCCAGCACGCCGCCTCGCGCGTGACTGAAGGTGAGCCCGTCCACGGCTCGCACCCCGCCGAATCGGACCGTGAGGTCGCTGATCTCGAGCCGGGCAGCCCGGCCCGGAAGGTTGTCGTCGCGAGGCGCGTCGGGGTGGTCTGTCATTTCGCGTGATCTCCGATCACACCCGGCGCGGCTTCCGGCGTCGGTCGCGGCGGCGCCAGCCCGCGACGCAGGGCGGCGCCCGCCCAGCCCGCCAGCCCCTTCGGCACGAACAGCAACACCAGGATCAGCGCGAGCCCGTACAACACGATTTCGGCGTGACCCCCCACGTGTTCCGACAGCTGAGGGAACGACTCCTGGGACGCCTGCAAGAAGGTCACGATGACAAAGGCGCCGATCAGCGGCCCCCATACGCTGCGCAGCCCGCCCACCGTCGCGATGATCAGCAGCTGCAGGGAAAGCATCAGGTCCGTGGTGTGCGAGTCAACGTAGCTGGTCCAGTGCGCGTACAGGCTGCCGGCGGCGGAGGCCAGCACCGCGGACACCACGAACGCGAGTCGTTTCCGGGCGGCGATGTGGATGCCCACTGACGCGGCGGCCTGGGGGGAGTCGCCGACGGCGGTCAAGGACCGTCCCAGCCAGGAGCGCACCAGCCCGTCCACGGCGATCACGGCGAGCAGCAGCACGCCGGCCGCCAGGTAGTAGAACGGCACATCCCCGTACAGCTCAACACCGAACGGGGCCAGAGACGCCACCCCGATGACGCCTTCGGTGCCGCCGGTGATCTCCGCCTGGCTGGCGATGATGGTCACCACCAGGCCCAAGCCGAGAGTCGCCAGCGCGAGGTAGTGCCCTTCTGCCCGGAACAGCAAGCCACCCAGCAGGTACGCCGAGGCGCCCACGACCAGCATGCCCAGTCCAGCCGCCGCCAGGGAGGGCAAGGTCGCGTCCTTGGTGAGGATCGCCGAGAAGTACGCCCCGATGCCGTAGAAAGCGGCTTGCCCCAGTGAGATCTGGCCGGCGTAGCCGGTCAACGGGACGAAGCCGAGAGCGGCGATCGCGAGGATCGCCATGTGCACGCCGTTGCCCATGGTGTAGAGCGGCACCCGAGTGAACACCGCCGGCACCAGCAGCAGAATCGCGATGAAAACCGCGTACGGCGCCACCAGCCGGAATCCTCGGGAATGCTGAAGCCGCGCGACGCTCTCTGGAAACCAGGCGGCTGTCCGGGAATGGGGACGCTCGGATGCGCCCGGTGCGGTCTGGGTCTTCATACCCGAGCCACAACCTTCGCCCGCAGCAGGCCGGTGGGCCGGCAGAGCAGGACTGCCACCAGCAGGCCGTAGACGAATGCCTCCTTGTAGCCGGACGGCAGGTAACCGGCTGCCAGCGCCTCCAGCACGCCGATCAGCAGGCCCCCTGCGACCGCGCCGGCGGGGTTGTCCAAGCCGCCGATGACCGCGGCGGTGAAACCTTTCAGACCCAGCGCAATGCCAATCTGTGGATCGGGCGCCTGGATCGGGGCGAGCATCACCCCACCGATGCCGCCCAGCAGGGCGGCGAGCGCGAACACCGCAAGGGACATCTTCTTCGGAGAGATCCCCACCAGGCGCGCGGCGGTGGGGTCCATGGCCACCGCGCGCATCGCCCGGCCCACCATGGTCCGGGTCATCAGCAGCCACACGGCGGTCACCATCATGCCCGCGGCGCCAGCGATCCAGAGGTACTGCAACGGCAGGTTGACACCAGCGAACCGCAGTGGCTCGTCACCGGAGAACTCCGGTGTGAACTGGGGGCGGGTGCCCACGGCAACCAGCGCGGCGCCTTGGATCACGATTGACGCGCCGATGGTCAGGATGATGAGGCGGGTCGGATCTGCGTGTCGCGCCGGGGCGATCACCGCGAAATTGACGATTGCGCCGGTGGCCATCGTCCCGGCGACCGCGAGCGTCGCGGCGAGGACCGGGTTCATTCCGGTCCCCACCAGCAGCGCGAAACTCAACCCGCCGAGCATGACGAAGTCGCCCTGCGCGAAGTTGATCACCCCGGTGACCTGGACGATGAGCGCGATGCCCAGGCCTACCAGGGCGTACGACGCACCGGTGCCGAGACCGGTCAGGACGTACTGCGACAACTCAGCCATGTGCTACGTGGATCCCTTCGAGACGCTGAGTTGCCCGTTCAGCTCGCAGGCACCCAGGCGCCGCCACGAGCAGTGAGCAGAATCAGGGATCCTCGTTCCATGCCGCCGTGATTCTCCGAGCTGAACTCGAACCTGCCGCACAGACCATCACGTTGGATGGTGCCGAGAGCATCGTTGATCTTCTCGGGGTCGGCGCTCTTCGCCTTCTCGATCGCGTCAACGTAGAGGTACAGCGCGTCGGCCGCGTACGGGGCGAAGCTGGAGAACTGGCCAAACTTGCTGCTGTACGTCTTGAAGAACTCCTTCTGGCGGAGCACGGGTGGCGTGGTCGCCTGCACGTGGTTGGCGGCCATGATGGGCATGTTCACCATGTACATGCCCTCGCTCGCCTTGCCGGCGCCCTTCAGGAACAACTCGGCGCCGGCGCCGGCGTCGAAGATCACGGGGCCCTTGAAGTCGGCCGCCTTGATGTTCTTGGCCACGATGGTCGACTGCGGGTTGATGGCCGCGGCGGCAATCGCGTCAGGGTCGGCGGCAAGCATCTTCGTGATGTGCGGCGTGTAGTCCTTGTCCTTCTCGTTGTACAGCTCGTTCGCCACGATCTCGATGCCGGCCTTCTCCGCGGCGGCTTCGAAAGCCTTCTGGGAGACCTTGCCGTACGCGTTGTTCGCGGCGATGTACGCGACCCGCTCGATCTTCTGGTCGACCAGCGCCTCGACCTGCACTTCGGCCATGTCGTCGTTGTTCGGCGTGGTCTTGTAGCTGTACTTACGTTCGCTGGCCGGGCGCACCACGTCGGTGGACGATGCCATCGAGATCATCGGCACTTTGCGCTTGTTGGCTTCCAAGGTCACCGGGACCGAGGTGGGGGAGACTCCCGGGCCGATCATCGCCGCGACATCCTGGTTGTCCCAGAAGTTCTTGGCGACCCGGATCGCCTCGGTGGGGTCAGTCTTGTTGTCGCGGTAGATCAGCTTGATTTTCTTGCCGTTGAGCACGCCCTTCTTGTTGACCTCATCAATGACGGCTTCGAGGCCGTTCTTGTACGACTCGCCAAGTTGGGCGGCCGGCCCGGACAGCTCTATGTTGACGCCGATCGGAATTTCACCGGCTGTCGTGGTTTTTTCCTCGGCAGCACAGCCCGACGCGGCCATACTGAGAGCGCAGAGCAGCGAGACCGCCGCGTATCCACGACGACGCATGCATCCTCCTCGTACAGGGGGTGAGCGGCCTTGACGTCGGACACTGCGCGCCGTAAGGCCGACGACCGCCACATCGTTCCCCGTCCAGAGCCCAAGGTCAAGGTCGTCGCGGGGCGTTACCGCTGGCAGGTGTCGGTTTTCAGAAACTTGTTCTGACCTGGCCCAGCAAGTACGACTTATTAGGTCCAGCAAAACTCGCGCATTTCCGAACTTAGGGTTACTCGGAATGTGCACAGGGTGATATCTCGGCGCTTGTGATTCGGATAATCCAAACCCGGTGTGTGTGAGGCGCCAACCGGCCTTTTACTCTCCCACGTAGTCATGGTGGAATCTCGGGGGTTCAACCTGGGGAGGAACGACCCGCATCCGTTTGGCCGCACTCACAATGCCTGTCCTGGAGGGGTAACGAGTTGAGCAAGCGGGTTCAGACCGCGCAGGCAGTCCCACCGCGCCGTGGTCTGCTGCCGCGGCTCCGCAATGTCCGCATCCGCTCCAAACTCGGCCTCATCATGCTGGTGCCGCTCCTGGCCCTGGTGGCGCTGACCACCGTGAGCTTGGTCGACGGCGGTCAGACCTGGCTGGCTGGCGACCGGGCGTACCGGTTGATGGAGACCTCGGACAAGGGCGCCGAGCTGGTCCACCAGTTGCAGCGGGAACGCGCCATCGCGGCCAACTATCTGCGGGACACGTCCAATCCTGACGACTCGGCGCTGAATGATCAGATCGAAGCGACAGATCAGGCCATCGAGGCGTACGACTCGCAGCGGGCACGGCTTGGTGAGGCGCCGGCCACGCTCGCGGGGATGCTGAGCGGCATCGATGACAAGGTGGAGGTGCTGACCGAGCAGGTCCGCAACCGGATCTCCAAGTCCGAGCTGACCATGTCCGACGCGGCGTTCCAGTACCGCATTGTCATTGACGACCTGATCGACTTCCGGCAAGCGGTGGCGCAGTTCGCGGGATCGCCTGTGCTCGCCGACAGGATCCGCGCGGTGGCGGCGCTGTCCGCGGTGAAGGAAGGCGCCGCTCGGGAAGAGATAACCGTGTTGAGCGCGATCGCCAACGACGGTTTCGTGGCCGCGACTCAACGCGACTTCATCTCCACGCTCACCGCTCAGGAAGAGGGGCTGCTGTCGTTCGCTTCTCTCGCCTCTGCCGAGCAGCGGACGAAACTCGATGAAAAGGTCACTGGAGCTGAGGTGCTGCGCACCGCCGCTCTGGAGGTCGAAGCCGCCCAGGTGCCGTTGGAAGAGCCGCTGGAGATCCGGGCAGAGGACTTCAGCACCGCTATGGGCGATCGTCTGGCCAAGCTTCGCGGCGTGGAGAGGTCCCTCGACCTGGACGTGAAGACCGGTCTTGAGGGGCAGCGCAATCAGATAGGCAGCCAGGTCGTCGCCCAGGCCATTGTGGTGTTGCTGGTGCTGTTCGTCGCAGTGCTGGTGGCGCTGTTGATCGCACGTTCGATGGCGCTGTCGTTGCGGCGACTTCGCGAAGGCGCCCTCGCGGTGGCGTACGAGAGCCTGCCGCAGTCTGTGGCACGGCTCCGTAATCCAGAAACCCTCGGAGAGTTGACCCCCGAGCAGTTGGCGGCCAGCGTCCAGGACCCGGTGCAGGTCCGGGGCCGCGACGAAATTGGTCAGGTCTCCCTTGCGTTCAACGTGGTGCACCGGGAGGCGGTCCGGATCGCCGCCGAGCAGGCCGCGCTACGGGCAAACGTCGCCACCATGTTCATCAACCTGGCTCGTCGGAGCCAGGTGCTGGTGGACCGCCTCATCGGCAACCTGGACCGTTTGGAGCGCGGGGAAGAGGACCCAGACCGGCTGGCTCAGCTCTTCCAGCTGGACCACCTGGCCACCCGAATGCGGCGGAACGACGAGAACCTCCTGGTGCTCGCTGGGGCGGACTCCAGCCGGATGCAGCGCGAGGCGGCTGCGCTGTCGGACGTGCTGCGCGCGGCTCAGTCCGAAGTGGAGCAGTACACCAGGATCGAGTTCGGCATTGTCGACCGTGACGTGGACGTGGCGCCCCATGCGGTGAACGACATCGTCCACCTGCTCGCGGAGCTGTTCGACAACGCGACGTCGTTCTCGCCTCCCGACACCACCGTGGTGGTGGACGCGCGGCGTGCTGGCGACCGCACCATCCTGCAGATCGAAGACCGGGGCATCGGGATCTCGGCCGAGCAGCTGATCGAGCTGAACACCCGGTTGGCGCAGCCACCCACCGTGGACGTCGCGGTTTCGCGAATGATGGGCCTGGTTGTGGTCGGCCGGTTGGCGGCCCGGCACGGAGTCCGGGTCGAGCTGCGAGCCGCCCGCGATCGCGGCATCATCGCCGATGTGATCTTGCCGGCAGGGGTGCTGATCCTGCCGCAGCGAGGTCGGCAGCACGCATTGGGTCTGCCTCAGTCACGACCGCCGTTGGCTCTGGAGAGCTCGCCCAACTATCCCCCGCAGGCAAGCGGACATCGGGGGTACGGGGGCGACCCGCGCTACGACGACCCGCGTTATGACGACCCACGCTACGACGACCCCAGGTACGACACCCGGCAGCTGACCGAGCAGTGGCGCAGAAGCGGAAGCTCCGCGCAGATCCCCGAGTCTCCGTCAGGCATTCCGGGGTGGGGGCCCCCGCCGATCCCTGGCGGCCCGGCGCAACCCCCGAGGGCCACGCCTCGTACGTCGGCGGGCGACCGGCACGACGCGCGCGGCGGCGCCGGCTACGGCAGCGACAACGGCGCGCATCTGCCGCGCCGGCAACCTGGTGACGGGCTCACCCTGGATGGGGAGGCGGTGCCGTCCAGCCAGCACCCCCGCGAGCCGCAGCCCAGGAACTTCAGTGGTCCGCGCACTGCTCCGCCCGGCCCGAGCGCTCCCGGCGGCGGTCGAGGACCAGCCGGTGTGCCCCACGCCGAGCCACGCCACCCGCAGCCAGCGCCAGGCCAGCGTCGTGACGCCGGTCTGCGAGGTGGTGCGACGCCGCCCGCGCAACCCAGACCAGCGCCGGGACGTGAGTCGATTCACAGCATCGAGCTGCCGATGGGGTCAGGCCCAGCGGCTGGCTCCCCGGCGTCTGGACGGGGTGGGGCGCCCAACGTCCAACCGCGGCCATCCGGTCCGCCCGCGTCCGCCAACCGTGCGACGGGAGCGAGTCGCGCCAGGCCAAGGAGCACGGCGTCGTCTGCTGATGACTCCGCGCTGATCAAACCAAATCCCGACGACACCATGGAGTTGCCGATCTTCCGAGAGGTCGAATCGGCATGGTTCCGGACCAAACAACCGGGCGAGTCGCAAGCGAGGGAGGTCGCGAGCGATCACGGGGGGCCAATGATGATCGACCGCGGTGGGGCGGGGGACCCCGACTCCGCAGCCGGCAGGGCCACGCCAACGCAGCGGACAGGTGGTGCGGTTGGCGCAGCCGGTGGCCGATCCGCCGGTGCCAACATGGCTCCGGCGACGGTAGGCTCGAGCCCGTCAGCCGGGGTAGACCCAAGTTGGCAGGGTGTTGCTGACGAAGGTTGGCGTCGAGCGTCGGAGGTCGCTGCCAAGGGCGGCTCGGAGACCACCAACGCGGGGCTGCCAAAGCGAGTGCCGATGGCACAGTTGGTGCCGGGCGGTGTTGACACGGCATCGGCGAGCACCACCAACCGGTCGCCTGAAGGGGTGCGCGGGTTGTTGTCGGCGTACCACCGCGGGGTTCAACGCGGCCGATCAGAGGCATCGGGGACAGGATCCGGAACACGGGTTAGCAACAACGAGGAGCAGGCATGACCACGCAGCAGATCAGCACTCAGGACCTTGGTTGGTTGCTGAGTAACTTCGCTGAGCGGGTGCCGCTGGTGGCGCACGCAGTAGCTGTATCCGCTGACGGGCTGCTGCTCGCCTCGTCTCGAGACCTGCCCCGGGACCGCGCTGACCAGCTCGCGGCCATCGCCTCAGGCTTGGTGAGTCTGACCCAGGGCGCCTCACGGTGCTTCGAAGGTGGCGCCGTGCTGCAGACCGTGGTGGAGATGGACCACGGCTTTCTATTCTTGATGTCAATTAGCGACGGCTCTTCGTTCGCGGTGCTCGCCTCAAAGAACTGTGACGTCGGACAGGTGGGATACGAGATGGCGCTGCTGGTCGACAAGGTGGGCGACGCGCTGACTCCTAGTCCGCGCACCGGGGCGCCGTAGGCACACACAGGAGCCGAGCTCTTATAGGACACACGACCTGGGGATGTGAGCGACATGCGCGACGAGCACGGCGAGCTGAGCGGTGCGCTGGTTCGCCCGTACGCCGTGACCCGTGGCCGCACAAGGCCGCGGCTCAACGTTGCCATGGAGGCGCTCTTGGAGACAACCGATCGCGGACGTCAGTACGTCATGCTGATCGGCAGTGAGCAACAAGTGATCGCTAGTTTGTGTGACGGCAACCTGCAGTCGCTTGCCGAGATCTCGGCGAAGATGAAAATGGCATTGGGCGTCGCGCGGGTGCTCGTGGCGGACATGGCCGCGGAGGGTCTGCTCTCCATCTATGAACCGACCACACTGGACAACAGTGACGACGATGTCGGCACGGAACTGCTGGAGAGGGTGCTCAGTGGACTTCGGAGGCTCTGACGTGAACCGCGGCACAGGCGGTCGGGTCACGTCAGCGAAGATCGTCATTGCTGGCGGATTCGGCGTTGGCAAGACAACGCTGGTCGGCTCGGTATCGGAGATCACCCCGTTGACCACCGAGGCGATCATGACGTCGGCTGGTGTAGGGGTCGATGACAATCGAGACGTTCCCGGCAAAAGCACCACCACGGTGGCGATGGACTTTGGCCGCATCTCGATCGATCAGGACTTGATCCTGTATCTGTTCGGCACTCCTGGACAGACCAGGTTCTGGTTCATGTGGGATGAGTTGGTACGTGGCGCCATCGGCGCCGTGGTGCTTGTCGACACCCGTAGGCTTGCCGACTGCTTCGCGGCGATCGACTTCTTCGAGCATCGGCGGCTGCCGTACCTGGTCGCCATCAACTGCTTTGAGGGCAAACAGGAGCACTCCCCGGACGCTGTCCGGGAAGCACTGTCGATCGGGGCTGAAACACCGGTCATCGCCTGCGACGCCCGCAGCCGTGAATCGACGAAGCAGGTGCTGATCTCTCTGGTTGAGTACGTTTTGTCGATGCGTCGGGCGCACCCGGTGACCGAAGGCGCGCCGGTCTATTAGCGGCTGCGGGGCCTCCGCAGCACGTGGCCGAAGAGGACACGAATCGGGGTGCGTCGGCGCCTCCCAACACCGGCACGCCGCTTGTGTTTCACCGCGACCTGCGGTGCCGAGGTCCTGATCGCGTGTTCTGAAGCCGCCAGCGCCTAAGGTGCGGTGCCGGCCTATGGTGTGGCGCCGCTGGGTGCCCGAGCGCGGATGGCTAGTTCAACCGTGGGCGCTGTTGAGCAATGGCCCCACGTTGGCGGCGAAGCCCTGGATTTCGTAGCCGAGTTGTTCTCGATTGCACTCAACAGTGGCCAGCAAGATCAGTTGCAGTTGATCGGCCATCGGCGCCGCCAACAGCACGCCCTCCGACATCTCCACGACCACCTGTCGAGCGCCACCTTGGCCGCCACCGTCCCACATGCAGCGGCTGGCGCCGTCCGCGAGTCCGAGCAGGCCGACGCCGATGCTGGCCAACTGCTCAGCTCGCGCAGGCGGCAACGCCGAAGAAGTGACCACCGGGACGCCCTCCGGCGACACCAGCACCGCGTGAGCCAGCCCCGGGGTACGGGCGATCAGAGATGTCAGCAGCATCCCCACACTGCGTCGGTAGACGCCCAGATTGTGGGTCACTGATAGCGGGCAGACGGGTAGGGAGCTTCGTTGACGTCATTACGTGCCCGATTCCACCCCCGGAAGTACCCAGCGGTGTGGGCGGCAAGGCGGGCAGGATCGCGGCTGATGGGCTGGACCTGACGGTCACGATTCGAGGGGGTGCCCGGCACCAGGTTGGCATGCGGCACGCGCCGTGGAAGCCCGCTGGTGGTAGTGCCGCCAACGCTGGGCTGACTGGCTGCTTCCGCAGCGTCCCAACCCACGTCCGCCCCAGTGCTCCAGTCGTCTTGCGGCTGCTCGGTTTCGGGCTCGTCCCCGGAGAACCAGGCCGAGCGCGCCTGCGCGAAGATCAGGAGATCGCCGTCGGTCTCGTTTCGTGGCGTTGCGGGCGCGGCGGCCTCTTCAGCGGTCTGACGCCGTGGGCTCGGTGGCCGGTATTCCTGGGTTGGCTCGTTCTCGGTGTCTCTGCGGGCATCTCGAGGGTACGGGGGCGGAGGGGCTGGGGGAGCGGGCTTCTTGCGTACCGAACGAGGAAACTCGATCAATGCGCCGAGGCGGCCGGAGCTGGAGCGCGGCGGAGGCGGCGCCGCACGTGTCGGATCCGCAGGCGGCTTGCTCTGGGTAGTCAGTTCCTCGGGGGTGAGCAGGCTGAGTTCTTCATCAGACTGATCCGGTGCTACCGATCCCATGTGAATCGGCAACGCGCCCATGGCGAGCGGATGCGCCGTTGGCCCGGCGACGGGTGGGTACGTCGAGTCGGACCTGTCGCCAGCGGTTAACCCAGAGCCGACATCGGTGGAACCGGAACCCCGGAATCCGCCGCTCGGCGGCCAATCGACAGCCTCGAACGCGGAGGAGTGCTCGAATCCGGTGTCATGCCCGCTGGGGAGCTGCGGGCCGGTGGGTGGAAACGGCGGCGGGCCGGACACTGGGGCGTTGGGAGCGGGAAAACCGTACCCGGTGGGCGTGCCTGGGGCGGGCTCAGCGGGGTGGAACGCTGGCGCCTCTGACGCCGTGGCGGCTGATTCGGACGCGGCAGCTGCGATTGGAGGCAGTGCGGGAGGGGCCATCGCCGGCCAAGCAGGCTCTGGGGCCTGGGGGCGTGCGATGGGCAGTCCGGAGGTGTTGGCGGCCGGAGCCTGCGGAGGTTGCGCGCTTGGCTGCGCCGGTCGTGCAGCGGGTGGTTGGGGCGGCGAGATCGGCCCTCCGAAGACCGGCGCCGTTGACGGTCCGCTGCGAGCCGGCTGCCCTGGCGCCGGAGCCCCCGACACCGGAGCCGCCGACACTGGCGCCCCGGGAACTGGGCCGCCCGAGACTGGGCCCACGGCCGTGAAACCCTGGCCGCTGGTACGTGGCTCCACATGCTCGGCTATCACTTCGACCAAGGTGGCGGCCGCGCGGCGGGCTGACCGTACGGATGCGACGCCGTTGCGTACCGCAGACCCGATCGCGGTGCACGCCGCTGAGCGTGGGGTGGTGCCGGCCACCGCTCTCTGCAGCGCGATGACGGCGGGCTCGACGTTGGAGTGACCCTCGGCGCTCAGCTCCGCAGCCACGTTGCTCTCGTGGCTGCGGGTCACCTCCGTGGGTTCGGCCAGCCGATCCAGCACCGCGAGGGCCAGCGGGTCTCCCGGATCGGGGAACGTGCGCAGCGCGGCCGGGTAGAGCTCACGTAGCAGATCGCGAAGCATCGCCACTGAGGAGTTGAAGCCGTGCGCCGCGGCGCGGTGGGCCGTGAGCACAGGGCGGAGGTCGGTGAGGTCCTCAGGGGGGATTTGAGTCGAGGCGGCCAGCACGCCGGCTTGTAGCGCCCGGGCCAGTGCTGTCGCGCGCTGCTGCGGGTCCGGTGGGTTGGAGGGCTCCGCTTCGGTGAACTGCGCGACTGTCGCCGGATCCCCGACTGCGAGTGGCTCCCCAGATGCCGCGAGTAGCAGTGACACCAGGTTGGCATTGCCGTCTGTTGCGGTCACGGCACGTACCGCGCCGGCGTCGGCGCAACGCTCGATGATCAACGTGCACACGTCGGCGTATCCCGCAGGGGAATCGTCGACCTCGTGACTCGCCAGCAGCCTGCCGGCATCGTCGACGATCGACACGGGAACCCGCTGTCCAGCTGACGCAAGACCGCAGTACACACGCACGACTGGTACACCTCCGAGGGGTGGCGTTGAAATGCCCAGACAAGGACGGCCTCAGGCCACAGTCATGGCCTGATAACCCTCACTTAGCCGAAAGGCTTTCACTAACCAGGGTCGATGCTCCCTGACCCGGGGTCAATCCCGCCAGTCCACGGAGGTCGAGATCTTTCCAATAATTGAGCGCCAGGCCAAGGCAGCTTGCTGGGCGCCCACCCGACGGAGTTTACGGCGCGCGAAGAAAGCACCGATACGACCGTTCTCAGTGGCTCGCAGCGCCTCGTCCAAGTCATCCAGCGGAGATCCAGGGGCGAGCGCGCCTATCACTGATTCGATTCTTAGAGCGTGACCTAGGTCACGGCACAACTCGCCGGCCTTGATGAGCAGTTCACTGTCCCAGGCATCGTGGCCGCCCCGGAGGTTCTCCACCACCAAGTCCAGCTCGTAGCGATCCTCATCGGCGGGGGCGACATGCTCTGGGGTGAGCTCCGATCGGAGGGTTTCCCATTCCTCGATCTCATCGAGATCGTG
>JBOGDL010000441.1:0-6453 GCA_050701815.1 Micromonosporaceae bacterium
GTGGCGCCGACCCTGGCCGACCTGGCCACAGGCAGGCTCGGCGCGGCCCGGGAAGTGACCGCGGCCTTTCCCTCGACCACGCCCACCAGCCTGGTGAGCATCGCCACGGGCGCCCCACCGGGCCAGCACGGCGTGCTGGGCTTCACCGTGAACATCCCCGGCACCAGGAAGGTGCTCACTCACATCGTCTGGGGCCACAAGCCGGATCCGCTGTCCTGGCAGCCGCTGCCGCCCCAGTTCGCCGCGGCGGCAGCGGACGGGGTCGCGGTGAGCGCGGTGAGCCGGCCAGAGTTCGCCGGCACCGGGTTGACTGCCGCGATGCTCCGTGACACGCCGTACCGAGGGGCCGCCACCGAAGCCGAGATCGTCGCGGAGGTTGCCGCCGGGTTGGCCGCCGGCCCCAGATCCCTGGTGTACGCGTACACCCCGGACGTCGACCGGGCGGGGCACCTGCACGGCGTCGGCTCCGCCGAATGGCTCGCCGCGGTGCGTGACCTGGACAGCCTGCTGGCGCGGCTGCTGGACCAGCTGCCCGATGACGCGGCGCTTCTGGTCACGTCCGATCACGGGATGCTCAATGTGCCGCTGGAGGAGCGGATCGACGTGGACGCCAGAGCCAACTCGTCGCTGCGCGCCGGGGTGCGGGTGATGGCCGGCGAGCCGCGGGTGCGCTACCTGCACACTCGCCGAGGCGCCCGGGACGACGTGGCCGACGCCTGGCGCGATCTGCTCGGCGACCGCGCCTGGGTGGCCTGCCGCGAGGAAGTGATCGCCCAAGGCTGGTTCGGCCCGGTTCCGGAACCACACCTGCCCCGGATCGGCGATGTCGTGGTGGTCTGCCAGGGCCGGCTTGCGTTGACGGCGAGCCGGCGGGAGCCCCCGATCACGTCCCGGCTGGTCGCGTACCACGGCTCCTGGACCGCGGTGGAGATGGCGGCGCCGCTGCTGATCGGACGCGGTGACCGGCTCCGGGGCTGATCGCCCTTGGCCGGGCGGCCGACGGCGTGGCCCCGGGAGGGCGCTGGGGCTGAGCCGCGCTGGGCGCCCAGGGAGGGCGACGGGGCTGAGCGTGGGACGGGGTCCGGGGAAACCGGCGGATCCGTCCCACCTCGGGTGTAGCCTGCGCGCCGTGGGGCGCAGTCAGTTGTCTCGAGGAGAGGGCGTCGATCGCAGCGGGCGATTCGGCCCCGACGCCGATGACACCGGATGCTCTGTGCTGCACGTCGACATGGACGCGTTTTTCGCCTCCGTCGAGGTGCGCCGTCGTCCGGAGCTGCGCGGCAAGCCGGTGATCGTGGGTGGCGTCGGCCCTCGCGGAGTGGTGAGCGCCGCGAGTTACCCGGCCCGCAGGTACGGGGTGCACAGCGCGATGCCGATGGTGCGGGCCCGCCGGCTGTGCCCGCACGCGGTGGTCCTGCCGGTCGATTTCACCGCGTACACAGCGGCGTCGCGGGCCGTCATGTCGATCTTTCACGAGATCACCCCGCTGGTGGAGCCGCTGTCCCTGGACGAGGCGTTCCTCGACGTCGCCGGATGCCGTCGCCGGCTCGGGTCCCCGCGCCGGGTGGCCGGGTTGATCCGGACCAGGGTCGCCGAGGAGCAGGGGCTGTCCGCCTCGGTCGGGGTCGCCGCCACGAAGTTCGTCGCGAAACTGGCGTCCACTCAGGCGAAACCGGACGGTCTGGCGGTGGTGCCGGCCGCTGATGTGCTCGACTTCCTGCACCCGCTGCCGGTCTCGGCGCTGTGGGGAGTGGGGGAGCGGTCCGCGGAGGTGCTGGGTCGGCTGGGTCTGCGTACGGTCGGCGACATCGCCGCGACCTCGCTGGCGAGTCTGCGCTCCGCGCTCGGAGACGCTGCCGGAAGCCACGTGCATGAGCTGGCGTGGGGGCGCGATCCGCGCCGGGTGTCCCCGGAGGCCGTGGACAAGTCGGTGGGCGCCGAGACGACGTTCGACGTCGACGTCAGCGAGCCGGTCCAGTTGCGTAAAACCATGTTGGCGCTGTCCGGGAAGGTCGCGGCGAGATTGCGCCGTGCCGGCCTGTTGGGGCGGACCGTGGTGATAAAGATTCGTTTCGCCGATTTCCGGACCGTCACCCGGTCACGTACCTTGGCCAGCCCCACAGATGTCACCCGTGAGGTGTTTGACACCGCCTGGGGCCTGTACCAGGCGTTGCGACCGGCGGAGCCGATTCGGTTGGTCGGGGTGCGCACCGAGAACCTGTTGAACGCCTCGCAGGCGTCCGTGCAACCCGAGTTGGGCAGCCGTGAGCACGGCTGGCGGGAGGCTGATCAGGCCTCGGATCTGATACGCGCCCGGTTCGGCGCTTCCGCCTTGGGGCCGGCGAGTCTGATCACCCACGCCGCGCCGGATCCCGGCAGCGGCCGCCCCACCGCCCCGGACGAGCGGCAGTCTCCTGACACCCCGCCCGAGGGCGACGCGGCTGTCCGCCTGAAGGCATGACTGATGGCCGGAACGGGTAGCTTTAACTCGCCTTAGCAATCGATGATGGTCCGCTCGGGTGGAATGCGGCCCCAGGTTGGCGGAATCAGCTAACGTCCCGCTTTCCGACCGGGAGGGCCCCTCGTAGACTTGGGGCAGCAGCGGGAATCGC
This sequence comes from Micromonosporaceae bacterium, assembly GCA_050701815.1. Lineage (GTDB taxonomy): Bacteria > Actinomycetota > Actinomycetes > Mycobacteriales > Micromonosporaceae > WHSM01. The sequence continues at coordinate 2,613 of JBOGDL010000441.1, forward strand.
TGAAGCGGTCTGCCGACCCGTACGGTCGGCCACGCGACCGGGAGGAGTGCCGTGCCGCTCTCCGAGCACGAACAGCGGCTGTTCGACGAGATCGAGCGGTCGCTAGCCGATGACCCCAAGTTCGCTTCGGCCGTGCGCGCGAATGACCCACGCTCCAAGGTGCGTCGGCGGCTTCTGCTCGCGGCGGCGCTGGTGCTGGTTGGCCTTGGTGTGGTGGTGTACGGCGCCGTCAGCAAGACCCCGATCATTGGCGTGGTCGGCTTCGTGGTGATGCTCGCCGCGGCAGTGTTCGGCATGCACTCGTACCGGCGTTCTCAGGGTGCCGAGCTGCGGGTGGTCGGCGGCACATCGCCCCCACGCAAAGGCAAGGGCAAAGCCAGGTCCTCATCGCGGAAGCAGTCGTTGATAGACCGACTTGAAGAGCGGTGGCGTCGACGCCCTGAAGGCGACCGCTGAGCGGAGCCCGAGCAAGGCTGGCGGCGAAGCCGACCCGCGGACCTGCATGAGGACAGTGGCGCGCCGCGCTGACCGAAGCGACGCCTAGACCCAAGCAACGCCTAGCCGCTGGTGCGCCTTCGCTTGGCGAACCAGCCTGCGACGGCTTCCTTCACCTGTTGCCACCTGATGGTTTGCTCTTCGATCGCGCCACTGACGTGAGCCTGCCACGCGCGCACCACTGACGGCGGGAAGAGCGCCGCCTGCAGCCGGGTCGTGCGTGACACCGCGCGCCGTAGCTCGGCGCACACGACGCGGCACGCTCGCCCCACGCCTTCGTCCGGCAGCGGGTTGGGGGAGTACTCGGCTCGCTCTTTGGCTCGCGCCAACAGCCGCACCTCGGCCACCGCGGACTCGATCGGTGGCGGCCGCAGCACCGTCAGACGCCGGGCAACCGCCCTGGGAGTGTCGGACTCACGGTGACCGAGGTCCAGGTCGACCATGGTGTCGATCAGCTCGTCCCACGCGCGGCCGGCCGTGTCGTCGCCACCCGCCCGCAGCCGTCGCCGGCGCACCCGGATCCGGTGCGACGCCGGCAGCAGCAACAACGCCAACACCACCGCGCAGGCCACCAGCCCGTACGGCCACTGCGGCGCCTTCTGCTGGGCGCCGCCCCCGCCGCCGGCGAAGACTTCCTGGCCGGGGTCCCGGCGGTCCGGACGGTTGCTGGTCGGCTCGGGGGAGGAGGTCTCCGTCGGGGCGGTCGTGTCACCGGGGTCCACATCCGGTGGCGCGTACGGGTTCGGGGCCCACGGCAGATCAATGGCGTTGGCCACTTCGGTGCTGGGTGTGGGGTCGAACGGGACCCAGCCGAAGCCACTGAAGTAGGCCTCCACCCAGGCGTGCGCATCCCAGCTGCGCACCGTGTAGCCCTTGTCGGTCTTGACCCCCTGCGTGAAGCCGATCGCGACCCGGGCCGGGATTCGAGCCGCCCGCAGCAGCCAGGTCATCGTCACCGCGTACTGCTGGCAGAACCCCCGCTTGTTCTGCAGGAAGTCGACCACCGCGCTGCCGGAGGTGCCTTCGTCGACGGTGGTGGAGTACCGGAATCCGTTCTCACGCGAGAAGTGGGTGAGGATCGCCATCACGGCGTCGTACTGGTTTTCCGCCTTGGCGGTGAGTTTGTCGGCCAGAGCCTGCACGGTCTGGTTCGACGGAACCTGGGTGTGCCGTCCCACGACGGGGTGGCTCGGCGCCAGGTCTGGCGCGTCGCGCAGCTCGCTGCCGGTGTAGTCGTACTTGAGGTACGACAGCCGGTACCGCATGTCCCGCTCGGTCCGTGATTGCGACCAGAACACAGAACTGCTCTCGTCGTACGACCAACGGTCGGGCTCACTGGTGTTGACGTCCGTGGTGTTCAAGTACGCCGGCAGGTAGCCCTGGCGCAGATCCAGCACCTGAATCCGGGAGGTGTGGGCGCTTGACCGGCCGCGGGCGTTGATCTCGGGCAAGTCGGACAAGGTGCGGTTGCGTTCCAGATCGCTCGGCGCGGCGCCGCGTTCGGTGATCTCGTCCGCCACAGCCAAACGCAGGTACCCAGGGTCCGGATCATCGGTGCGGATCTTCAGCAGCGTCAGGTTTTTCCGGCGATTCAGATCGCCCTGCAGAGCGGCGATGGGGTTGACGGAGTGGCCGTCCGCGCTGCCTGGCCCGCCGCCGTACCCGCTGCCGATGAACAGTCGTTCCAGCGCGTCAGCCGTCATCGGCGGCGCCGCCATCGGCGCCAGCACCGCCACCGCGACGCCGATCAGGCCCAGCCGGCGGCCAGCGGCAGCGAGCGGGGAGCCCTCCCACGCGTCGACGTCCCGGCCGTCCCCGGCGAACCGGCGACCCCAGCGCCGAGTCTGCTCAACCCGGTCAGCCACCAGCAGCCACATGAACCCGGCGGCGCCCAGCGTGAAGGGAACCCACGAGACGTGCTCGGTCATCACCGCCACGGGCACCGAGTAGACCGCCAGCATCGGCAGCCCAGCCACCGCGGGCTGACCCAGGTTGACCACGAGCAGCTGCACCAGGGCCGCGGTCAAGCCGACCGTGACCAGGATGGTGAACATCAAGCCGTCGGTGTCCGGAACCGGCGCGGCGAGGCGCTGCGCGTCCCCGCCCGCGCTGCCCACCAGGGCCGCGAACCTGCGCAGCGTGTCCAGTGTGGGCACCGTGCCCACCAGGCCGGTCTCGCCGCCGAACATCCAGGTGGACAGCACAGCCAGCGCCCCGAGCATGCCGGCCATCTGGACCCAGACCGGCCATCGAAGGCTGCGGACAGCCAGCGCGGCCGCCGTCACCGCGGCCACCGCAAGCGCGGCGTAGAAGAGCCAGCTGTACGTGCGGAACAGGGTCGCCAGCGGGGCGATCGAGAGCAGGGTGGCACAACCAGTGGAAATGGTGATCTTGCCGTTCACTGTCCGCCCCCTGACGCCGATTGCGCCGTCTGCGCCCGGTACGCGAAGCCTTGGGCGCCCCTGGCGCTGGCCTGGTGCCACAGGCTGGGCAGCGTGTCGCCCTGACGTGCGGCAACCACTCGCCACCCGTTGTGAAGCAGCGCCAGCCGGGACAGCTCGTGCTCCTTGGCGGCGGCCAGTCGCGCCGGTTCGGACAGCCGCAGCCACGTGGTGCTGTCGATCAAGAACCCGAGGCAGCTGCCGCTGGTGTGCAGGCCGGCGATGTGCTTGGCCTCGTCCGGGGTGGTCAAGCCGAGCACCGCGAGCACCAGCCCGCTGTTGCTCTGCCGCCGTACCCGGTCCACCAGCGCGTTGAGTTCCAGCTTGGAGTCGAGTTTGACGTCGGCGAGGTGGTCCAGGACCGTGCCCATGCCGGTCTTCTCGAGGTTGTCAAAGTCCGAGCCGGGGCCGGCGCCGGTGACCAGTCTCAGCCGGTAGCCAGCCTGGCGTAGGTGCACCGCGATGCTGGCGACAGCGGACACCGCCCATTCGAAGCTGGACGTTGGGCCCTCGCCGCGGTGGGCGGAAAGCCTGGGGTCGAGCACTATCGTGGCCCGGCTCTCCCACGGCTGTTCTTCCCGGCGCACCATCAGCTCGCCGACCCGCGCGGTGGAACGCCAGTGCACCCGGCGCAGGTCGTCGCCGTGGCGGTACTCGCGGGTCGCGGTGTCGTCCTCGCCGTGCACCGCGACGGAACGGGCGCGACTGGCGCCGCTGCCCACGTGCTCCCCGGCGACCCGCACCGAGGGCAGCGGCGCCACTTGAGGGGTCACGATCAGATTGCTCACGGTGGGGAAGGCGCGCACCAGCTCGCAGAGCCCGAACGGGTCGCTCAGCCGCACCTGCAACGGCCCGATCCGGTAGCGGCCGCGGGCTTCGGCTCGAATCACGTACGCGACCGTGCT
>JBOGDL010000442.1:0-5369 GCA_050701815.1 Micromonosporaceae bacterium
CCATCCAGTCGTCCGCCCAGACCCGGTCGAAGTAGCTGGTGAGCCAGCTGTGAAGTGACTGGTCGCCGCGGATGCGCACCATGTCGTTCCAGGCGTCCTGATAGTCCCAGGGGCCCATGTTGCTGGATCCGGCCACGATGTTGCGCACCCCGCCGATGGTGAACAGGAACAGCTTCACGTGGTTCATCGGCAAGTTGCTGCCGGGCGCGTAGAACCCGTCTTCCACCATCAAGCAGTCGTCCTGTCCGTCTGCCGCCTTGGCTTCGTCGTGGCAGACCAGCACGGGCACCGACGCGGCTTTGAGGATCTCGATGGGGCGGTATCCCTCAGAGCCTTCGTCCAGCACGACCTTGACGTCCGCTCCTCTCTGACGGGCGTTGACGACTTCGGTCGCCAGTTGCTCCGGGGGGGCGCCGTTGCGCCAGTGAAACATGATGATCCGGATCGTGTCGCCAGCTCCGGAGGTCGCGGCGAGGGCCGTCAGGCTGTCGTAGATGCGGGTGCTGTCCACGGTCGGGTCACTGAAACAGGACTCGATCGAGGCGGTGCCGGTGAATCCGCAGGGGTCGCCCGCTGCGGCTGCGGGGGGTGAGGACGTGGCGAGAGCAAACGTGACGCTGATCGCGGACAAGGCGATCGCGGCGCGAGCACGCATGACGAAAACCTCCACTCGCTTGTTAGTTTTCGTCATTTATCAACGAGAAAACCTTCGGTGTCAAGGACGTCACTTTGCGTGCTCATGACTCCAGCCAAATCGCCGAATGCCCAGCCCTGCCACGTACCACGATGAGAAGGTCTTCGTATTTGGACACCCCCGAAGCAGGAGGTGTCTAGGGCAGCGCGGTCTGGCCCGGCCTTGGCCAACCTCGCTCGACGACGGCGGTGGGTCCTTGCTCGATGGCGACGGCAGATCAGATTCGGAGGCGCACACGGCGCGCGACAAGTGGCGCCGAATGCCTCATGCGCGGCGCTGGGGCGCCGTGTACATTCTGTTGCTGCTCTTTCTGGGGTCGTGGCTCGGCCAGTTCTTCGCTCACCTCCATGAATTCCGTGCCGAGGTGCGTTCGCGGGGCGCTGAGTTTGTGTGGATCCAGTTCTTGAGCGCATTTTCCGGGCGGACCCTGGAGAACTGGCAGAGCGAATGGCTGCAGCTGATCTTCGAGGCGGTGCTGTTGCTCGGCGCCAGGCATTGGCTCTTCAAACTCAATGCCGAGGACACCGACCGGCTGGAATCGAAGATCGACCGACTGCAGCAGAGTCTGGACGCCCACGCCGCAGAATCCGGGCGCCCAGTTCCGCACCCTGAGTCCGCCCGGCATGCGTCAAGCGACGACCCCCCCGAGGATCCCCCGAGTGAAGCGCCCGGGCGTACCAGGGACCGGGGGTAGTCGTCGGCTGTGGGCAGCGCTACGTAGAGGTCGATGGCGTTGTCGTCCGGGTCCAGCACGGTCGCGTACCGTTGACCCCACACCGCGTCCCACGGCTCACGTGACCCTCTGTGGCCCGCCTGGACCAGCTCGTGGAAGCCGGCGTCGACCTCCGCGGGGCTGTCACATTGGAATGCGAGGGAAGCGCGTGGGCTGCCTGACGGGCGTACCCAATCGGGTGTGAAGGAGCGGACGGCCCGCTCCGTGTCAAGCATCAGCCGTACGCCGCTGGCCAGCTCAGCCTCGGCGTGGTCGTCACCGCAAGCGGCGAAGCTCAGCCCGGGTAGGCGGTAGAAAGTCAAGGCGGCCGTCATGTCGGACACGGCGAGGCCGATCGCGTTTGGGGTTGGTTTCATGGCCACGACCGTAGGCAGGGGCTCTGACATCTCGTTTGGACATCGGCAGTCATCGATGGGTGCGAAGATCGGCTGACGGCAGGGCCGGTCGCCCGAGGCCGGGCGCCCGGAGGGTCGGCCTGCGGGAGGCGTGATGAGGCAGGGAAGGGCGGCATGACTGAAGATCCGGCCGACGCGCATGTGCGGCGTCTGGCGACTGAGGCTATCGCGGCGGACGACACCACGGGTTGGTTCGAACGGCTGTACCTCGAGGCGGAGCGGGGTGAAGCCGTGGTGCCCTGGGATCGTGGCGTGCCCCAGAAGGCGTTGGTGGAGTGGACCGACGCCAACGGTGTGCGCGGCGAGGGTCGACGTGCTCTGGTGGTGGGCTGCGGCCTGGGCAGCGACGCCGAGCACATCGCAGGTCTGGGGTACGACACGGTCGGCTTCGACATCTCCGAGGCCGCGGTGCGGGCTGCGCGGCGGCGATTCCCCGACTCGGGGGTGGAGTATCAGCGCGCGGACCTGCTGGACCCGCCTGCCGGTTGGCGGCAGGCGTACGACCTGGTGGTGGAGAGTCTCACGGTGCAGTCAATGCCGGTGCGGCTCCGGCAGCAGGCGATCGCCAACGTGGCTGACTTCGTTGCCCCCGGCGGCGCCCTGTTGGTGATCGCGGCGGTACGTGACGCCGGCGGCCTGGTGCACGGCCCGCCCTGGCCGCTCACCCGAGCCGAGGTGGAGGCGTTCGCGTTCGGCGGCTTGGACACTGTGGGTGTGGAGCAGCTGGCCGACCCAGGTCGGGAGGCGCCGCACCGATGGCGCGCTGAATTCCGCCGGTCGTCACGCTGAGAGCGGGCGCCTTCGAGCGGCGCCCGCTTTTGCGATGTTCAGGCCTTTGCCATGTGCATGACTTCCCACACGTGGCCGTCGATGTCCACGAAGCTGCCGCCGTACATGCCGTTTTCCTTCATGGTGTCCTGCCACTTCTTGCCGCCGGCCTTCATGGCCTTGTCGATCAGGTCGTCCACGTCCTTCGGACTGTCCGCTGAGATAGCGGTGATGACCTCGGTCGATTTCGAGGTGTCCGCGATCGAGTCGTTAATGAACTTCTTGAAGAACTTCTCGACCAGCAACATCACGTAGATGTTGTCGTCAATCATCATGCAGGCGGCATTTTCGTCCGTGTATTCCGGGACGTTCTTAAAACCGAGCTTGCCGAAAAACTCTTTCGACTTTTCGACATTCTTAACAGGTAGATTCACAAATATCATTCGTGCCATGAATACCCCCCCGTTGTCATACCCGAATGCAGCCCCAAGCGGATGCCTGCTACCTCAGCCAGGACACTAACCGGGACGTGTGTCACCCCGCTGGAGGTTCGTGAAAATCGATCTCCAGCGGGCTTGCCCGAGGTGCAGATGCTCCGAGAGGTGGTGCTGCGCCCTGGCCCCACGGCGGGACGGCGGCCAGCCCTCTGCCGGCGCCGTGATCCGCCACGCGGCGGGTTCGAGCCGCCAGGTGCGCCGGCTCACCGAAGCCAGCAGCTCGCCATCCACGTTCAGCGGGGTGGGCTCGCCGGCGACCGCGATCTCCACTCCACGCTGGGTACGCACCTTCCGGTGGCCGGAGTGACTGCCCCGACGCAGCAGCACCCCGTACCAGAGGCGCTCCAGCGGCCCGGTCGCCAGCGAGATCATCACATCGGCGATGCCGTCGTCTGGCTCCGCGTCAGGGTGCAGCAGGGCGCCGCCGCCGATGGTGGCGCCGTTGCCCACCGCGACCATCAGCACCCGGCGTCGTCCGTCGGCGACCAGGCGCCCGTCCACCCGTACCCGAAGCTTCCAGCCGGGCGCGCGGAAGCCGACGGCGACACTGCCCACCGCGTACGCGAAACGCCGCAGCCACGGCTTGAGTGGCACCGCGGCGCGGGACGCCTCTGCCCCGATGCCGAGGTGCACCGCGTTGACCGCGATTTCTCCGGCGTCGTCACGTAACAGGTCCATCCGGCGTTCGTGGCCAGCCACGATGATCCGGGCTGCGGTCGGGATGTCCGGCGGGATTCCCAGGGTGCGCGCCAGGTCGTTGCCGGTGCCGAGCGGGATCACTCCCACTGTGCGGGCGTCCAGCTCGCCACGTTCGGCTAGCGCGGTCACCAGGCAGTGGATGCTGCCATCGCCGCCCACCACCACCGGGTCCCGGTCGGGGTGCTCGGCCAGCACTGCCTGGAGTTTGTCCGGATGGTCGATCACCGCCTCGACCACGTCAGCCCCCTGCTGCAGCCCGTCCAGGGCTGCGGCGCGGGCCTCGTCGCCGGCGCTGCCCGCCGTGTCGTTGTAGATCATCACCAGCCGCCGCATCCCCACCCCATTTCCAGATCCGTCAATTTTGACCCTGATTGGTGGCGAGTCGCTGACGGAGCGACCCCCAAGCGCACTTCGAGGACCTTCACACCCTTCTCTGGTACGCGTCAGCATCGCGCCCGGCCCCGCGCTCTACGCGTCGTCTCTGTCCACGCCGGCGCTACTGGTCTGTTCGCGCTGGCGCCGGCCGTGACAAACGGCGGCCCGTGGCGACATTTATCCACAGGCTGCGAAACAGAGCTGTCCCGTGTCGGGTCCCGCCCGCTATCCTCCCGGCCGACGGGTTACGTACGCATTGAGTGTTCTGTCACTACTTGGCGTAGCCGTGAGGAGAAGACCTTGGATCTCGATATCGACGCCCTACTGGCTGAGCACTTGGGGCCGGCCGAGCGGGAAATGCGGCGCCGGAGAGCGCTCCAGGAGCAGTTGCGCAGCGGAGAGGTCGAGGTGCGTTCGCCTGACCGGAGCGTGTCGATCACGCAGACCTACGGCGGAGAAGTGCTCAGCGTGAAGATAACCCCGGGCGCCTTTGGGCAGCACGACGAGCGCTCATTCGAAAGGTGCTGGAAAACCTGCTCAAGACCGCGCGAAAGGCCGGTCGCCAAGTCGCGGAGAAGCTCGCCGACGAGGTGATGGCGGAGGGGGAGGGTCGGCGTGGGTGAGGAATATGGAACCCACCCGGCCGGCGAGGTCTACGTCGATGTGGACGGGATGCGGGCGTACATCAAGGCGATGGTGGGGACCGCACAGGTCGTGCACGAGATCCACGACTACCTGGACGGTGAGAACAAGGAGTACCAGACGGTCCAGCTGACCAAAGAGGACTTCGGCGGGCACCAGCCGTTCGTCACCCAGTACTACAAGATCGTGAACGATCGGTTAGACGAGGTCGACTTCCTGGATCAGTTGCTATGGCGCACGGCTCGCAAGCTCGCATGGGGAATGTCGAAACTGGTCGGCACCGAGTGGAGCTCGCGGCGAAATTTCCGTCCGTTGAGGGTTCCAGCCTCAAGACACGCGTTGGCGACCAGGGGATGCGGTTGGAAGGCGGGGACTCACGTGGCGTCGCGTACGGCTATCACGACGAACCCCCGCCGTCACCCTGTCCGAGTTGGTGCAGATGGGTTTCGCGGACTCGGCGGCCGATGCTGAGGTCAACGAGGCGCAGTGGCGCAAGCTCGGCCGGGTGCTGTCAGGGGCGTCCGACACGATCGACAAGCTCATGAAGAAGATGCCCGAGCATTACC
>JBOGDL010000443.1:0-43558 GCA_050701815.1 Micromonosporaceae bacterium
ACGAACAGCAGGTCGGAGAGCCGATTCAGGTACTTCGCCGGAAGCGTTTCGGTGGTGTCGGGCTCGTGCTCGATCAGGATCCACGCCGAACGCTCTGCGCGTCGGGCAAGCGTGCGGGCCTGGTGCAACAGCGCCGCTCCCGCGGTCCCCCCGGGAAGCACGAACGAGTCGAGCTTGCCCAGCTGGGCGTTGTACGCGTCGCACCAGCTCTCCAGGCGCGTCACGTAATCGTCGGTCACCCGTAGCGGCGGGTACTTCGGGTTCTCCGCGATCGGGGTGGCCAGATCGGCGCCGACATCAAACAGGTCGTTCTGGATCGTGGTCAGCACCGATCGCACGTCGTCGGCCAGATCGCCGAGCGCCAGCGCGAGCCCAATCGCGGCGTTGGCCTCGTCCACATCCGCGTACGCCCCGATTCGGGGATGTGACTTCGGCACTCGGGAGCCGTTGCCTAGAGCGGTGGTTCCAGCGTCGCCGGTCTTGGTGTAAATGCGGGTCAGGTGGACAGCCATGACAAGCACTCTAGCCGTGCGTTCAGGCGCGGGCGTCAGCCCCAAGATCGCTGAGCCAGATCTGGTGGCCACCTCCTTGATTACCGCGGTGGGTTTCCTCGCGTGTGCCAGCTGGTTTTGGCTCGCACACATCGGGTAGTAGCCCGTGACCCTGAGAAATCTCAGGGCTGACCCGCTGGTGCGGGAACTACCGGCAATCACTAGCGTTACAGGTAAGAAGAGTGACATTGGTCATTTGGGGGGACGGGGATGAGAGCGCCGATCGACATGCGTGACGGTGGATCGGACGGCGAAGACACCGGGGAACTGGTCACGCTCGTCGGCCGGATCGACGCCCACTCCGCCAGTCAGCTGCGAGAACGGCTGCACCGGGCGGTGGATGGCGGCGCCGGGATGCTGGTGCTTGACATGAGCAGTGTCGAGTTGATCGACGCCACCGGGCTTGGGGTGCTGGTGGGCGCGTCCCGGCGTGCGCTTCGGGCGGATCGGCAGGTGGTACTGCGGGGCGCCGCGTCCCGGCTGTGCCGGCTGTTGCGGGTGACCCGGCTTGACCGGCTGTTGCCGGCGGAACGCCCGTCTGATGGGGCCACCTTCGGTTCGGGCCAGTGCTCGGAGTTGAGGGGAGCAGCACGCTCAGAGCCGGCGAGAGGCGAACGCTGGGGGGCGGGCAGGTCAAACGCCCCCGCCTCAGCGTCCGACCAGCTGTTGGCAGATCCGGGCGCTGAGTCAGAGATCGTGGAGCCGCAGCGGGCCGACTGGACGCTGCCGAAGGCTCGCCAGCCGGAGCGGGCCGCGTCCCCGGTCAGGCTGGGCTCACCCTCGTGAGCCGTCTCACCGCGCGGTGACGCTACTCGCCAGTAAGCTCGGCTGAAGAGGTGGCCCGTGTGGCCTGAGCGCCACCTCCGCGAATCACCCCAGCCGGGAGGTGTGCGGTGCCTGCTTCTGAGCCCGATCCCGCAGCAGTGTCCGGATCCGGAGGGCGCAGCGCCGGGTCGGGCCAGCCCGTACGCCCGGAGCGTGACCGTCCGTGGGTGATGCGCACGTACGCGGGGCATTCCTCCCCAGCGGAGTCGAACGCGCTTTTCCGTCGCAACCTCGCCAAGGGGCAGACCGGGTTGTCAGTGGCTTTTGACCTGCCCACCCAGACCGGGTACGACCCGGATCACGAGCTCGCCCGAGGCGAGGTGGGGCGGGTCGGCGTCCCGATCGCGCACCTGGGGGACATGCGGGCGCTGTTCGAGGGCATTCCGCTGGCCGAGATGAACACCTCGATGACGATCAACGCCCCCGCGATGTGGCTGCTCGCGCTCTACGTGACCGTCGCCATGGAGCAGGATCAGGGCGGCGTGGCTGCGGCGCAGGCTCACGACGATCCGGAGCGAGCGCTCGCATCGCTCACCGGCACGATCCAGAACGACATCGTCAAGGAGTACCTGTCTCGGGGCACGTACATCTTCCCGCCGGGACCCTCGCTGCGACTGACGGCGGACACCATCGCCTGGACCGTGCGGCACGCGCCCAAGTGGAACCCGGTCAACGTCTGCTCGTACCACCTGCAGGAGGCCGGCGCCACGCCCGTGCAGGAAGTCGCGTACGCGCTGTCCACCGCGATCGCGATCCTGGATTCAGTGCGTGACTCCGGCCAGGTGCCGCAGGACAAGATGGGCGAGGTGGTGGCTCGGATCTCGTTCTTCGTCAACGCGGGGGTGCGGTTCGTCGAGGAGCTGTGCAAGATGCGCGCCTTCGTCGAGCTGTGGGACACGATCACCCAGCAGCGGTACGGCGTCGCCAACCCCCGCCACCGGCGGCTCCGCTACGGGGTGCAGGTCAACTCGCTCGGTCTGACCGAGGCGCAGCCGGAGAACAACGTGCAGCGGATCGTGTTGGAGATGCTGGGCGTCACGCTCTCCAAGGACGCTCGGGCGCGGGCGATCCAGCTGCCGGCCTGGAATGAGGCGCTGGGCCTGCCCCGGCCGTGGGACCAGCAATGGTCGTTGCGGATGCAGCAGGTGCTGGCGTACGAGACAGATCTGTTGGAACACGACGACCTGTTTCGAGGCAGCCACGTGGTGGAGGCCAAGACCCGATCCATCGTGGAGGGCGCGTCCGCGGAGATCGAGCGGGTGTTCGAGATGGGCGGTGTGATCGCGGCCGTGGAGAGCGGTTACGTGAAGAGCCAGCTGGTCGCCTCGCTCGCGGAGCGGCGACGCCGGATGGAGAGCGGCGATGAGGTCGTCGTCGGCGTCAACCGCTACCTGGAGACCGAGCCGAGCCCGTTGACGGCCGAAGGCGCGGCCCCGATCCACACCGTCGACCCGGACGTGGAGCGTCGGGCCCGGGAGTCGGTTGCCGCGTGGCGGGCCAACCGGGACGACGCGGCGGCGCAGGCGGCCCTGCGCCGGCTGCGGGAAGACGCCAAGAACGGCGGCAACCTGATGGAGGCGAGCCTGACCTGCGCCCAAGCGGGCGTGACCACCGGAGAATGGGCGGACGCGTTACGCGAGACGCACGGCGAATACCGCGCCCCGACAGGCATCTCCGCGACGCCGGTCGCCGGTGACACCGGGCTGGCCGCGGTGCGAGAGCGCGTCATCGCCACCGGCAAGCAACTGGGTCGGCGGCTGCGCCTGCTGATCGGCAAGCCGGGCCTGGACGGCCACTCCAACGGAGCGGAGCAGATCGCGGTGCGTTCCCGGGACGCCGGGTTTGAGGTGATCTACCAGGGGATCCGGCTCACACCCGAGCAGATCGTGGCGGCCGCGGCCCAGGAGGATGTGGACCTGATCGGCCTGTCGGTGCTCTCCGGGGCGCACCTGTCCCTGTCCGCGCAGGTGCACGACGGGCTTCGTGCGGCGGGGCTGGGCGACGTGCCGCTGGTGGTGGGCGGGATCATCCCCGCGGAAGACGCCGCTGCGTTGCGACAGCGGGGGGTGGCGCGGGTGTTCACACCCAAGGACTACGAGTTGACCGAGATCGTCAATGAAATGGTGACCGTGGTACGCGAGGCGCATGGCCTCGATGGTCCGGGTGACGTGGCGCCCGAAGCGGCGCGCCCATCGCGACCCGAAGCCGAGGCCGCCCGCGACCGGTGAGCTTCGGGCGCCGGGAGCGGGGTTCGGCTCCGCCCAGGCTTGGCGCCTGACGGCGCCGGGCCTCAGGTAGGGGTTCGAGCGTCGGCCGGCGCTTCGCGCAGGGCCTTGCGCCTGGCGCGACGGCGCCACAGCCTCCAGCCCACCGCCGCCATCACGCCCAACAGCAGCAGCACCAGGATCGGCGCCAGGATCGCGACCACCGACATCACCACGCTGGCGCCGTCCTCTCCGGTGCTCACCACCGGGGCGGCGAACCCGCCGGTGGCGAGGTTCGCGACCGGCCGCGCCATCGCCTTGAATCCGTGCACCACCAGCGCGACAAAGGCGCCCGCCGCGAGCGGGAGCAAGGTCCTCCAGTCGGAAAGCGCAGCCGGGTCGGACATCGCCACGGCCGGCGCCCCGGCCGTGGCGCTGAAGGCCAGCCCGCCGGCGGTTGGGCGTACCGCCGTGCCGATCACGTCATTGATGTGATCGACCACGGGGATCTTGTCGGCCGTTGTCTCCACCGCCAACAGCACGACGAGGATGGCCAATGCCCAGCCGTTCTCCAGCCAGTGCCAGGCCGCCGGCAGGGTGATCAGATCCGTGTACCGGCCCAGCAACCCGACCACGACCAGCGGCACGTACGCGTTGAGCCCCGCCGCGGCGGCGAGTCCGGTGCCGGTGAGGGCTTCAAGCATCGTGCGCTCCCTGGTCGTTCCTGGCCCAACGGCGGGTCGGCGAAGGCGGGTGGCGAGATGCCGTGGGCGAGGTCATCGTCGCACCGTCCGACAAGGACCCGGCGCGGGGTCGCTGTGGTTCGTCGATTCGCTACCCTCGGTCGGTGCGATTGGTGATTGCTCGGTGCTCAGTCGACTACCAGGGTCGGCTGCAGGCGCACCTGCCGATGGCGTTGCGGCTGCTGCTGATGAAGGCCGACGGGTCGGTGCTGGTGCATTCGGACGGCGGCTCGTACAAACCGTTGAACTGGATGTCGCCACCCTGCCGGGTGGAAGAGGAACCCGGGGTGTGGCGGGTTGTCAACAAGGCGGGCGAGGAGCTGCGGATCACGATCGAGGAGATCCTGCACGACTCCAACCATGAGCTCGGGCTCGATCCCGGACTGAGGAAGGACGGGGTGGAGGCGCATCTGCAGGAGCTGCTCGCCGCCGAGCCGGCCGCGTTGGGGGAGGGCTTCACCCTGGTGCGGCGGGAGTACCCCACCGCGATCGGGCCAGTGGACCTGCTGTGCCGGGACGCCACCGGGGCCGCCGTCGCGGTGGAAGTGAAACGCCGGGGCGAGATCGACGGCGTGGAGCAGCTCACCCGGTACCTGGAATTGCTGAACCGGGAGCCGTTGCTGACGCCGGTGCGGGGAGTGTTCGCCGCGCAGGTGATCAAACCGCAGGCGCGGGTGCTGGCCGAGGACCGGGGGATCGAGTGCGTGGTGGTTGATTACGACGCGCTCCGCGGCCTCGACGATCCCAGCCAGCGGCTGTTCTGAAGCCGCTGGTCAGACCGGCTCTGCGTGGGGCCGGGCGGTCCCTGGTCGGTGTTGTCACGGGCCGGTCAGCCGGGCGGCGTGTGGTCATGAGCCGGCACGTCGCGGGCTGCGTCGGAAGGGCCCGAAAACCTCGTACGTGACGCCGTCGAAATCATCCCCGGCGGCCCCCCGCTGTGAGGAGAAGTAGAGCCGATCCCCAGCCGGGTTGAACGCCGGGCCAGTGATCTCCGACCAGCGGTGTCCCGTCACCCGAAGGAACGGCGCCGCGACAGCGTCCGGTGTCACCACGCAGATCTGCATGTCACCACTGTCCTCAGCGACGAACAGATCCCCGGCCGGCCCACCGGTGATGTTGTCCACCCCGGTGAGCGGCGCCGCGGCGCCCGTCTCCTGGTACGCCAGCGTGAGCCGATGCCGGCGGGCGTGATAAGCCCAGATCCGGTTATCCCCCTTGGTGGTGAAGTAGCAGGTGCCGTGGCTGAAGCAGGCGCCCTCGCCGCCGTTGAAGACGATCGTCTCCGCGAGCTGGTGACGGGTTCTGGTCGACCTGGCGTACGGGTCGGGGACGTCCTTCCACGACAACCCGCCGCGTGTGGTCGCCAGCGCTTGCAGCGTCCCGGACGAGAGATCCCCCCACTGATCGGGCACGAACCGGTAGAAGCAGCCATCCGGCTCGTCCTCGGTCAGGTAGATCACCTTCCGGGCCGGGTCAGCCGCGGCGGCCTCATGCCGGAACCGACCCAGGGCGTCCCGCCGGATCGCGTCCCGCCCGTCCTGCGGATGGGTCTCGAACACCCAGCCGCGATCGACCTCCTCGCAGGAGAGCCAGGTGCCCCACTCGGTCGCGCCGCCGGCGCAGTTGCGATTGGTGCCTGAGAGCAGCCGGCGGGCTCCGGTGATCTCACCGGAGCTGGAGAGCCGCACCGCGCTCACCCCGCCCGCCCCGTAGTCGATTTCGGAGTTGGACACGTAGATCCAGCCGTCGCCGTCGCCGAAGCAGGCGCCGCCGTCCGGCGCCCCGTGCCAGATGTGGGACGTGCCGACCACCGGTTGCCCAGAGCGGGCGATCACCCTGCTGGTGAAGCCATTGGGGAGCATGACGCCGTTGCCGTCGGGCTGGCGTAACGCCCCGTACGGGCTCGGGCCGGCCTGCGGGAGGGTGTCCCGGCGCAGGGTGAACCCCAGCGCCACTGAGCCCGCGCCAAAGGTCGCAGCTCGGAGGAATGAGCGACGTTCCACTTGTGCCAACCTACGTTGACCCGCCGGCCCGGACGGTGTGGCCCGCCGGCCCGGACGGTGTGGCCTGCCGGCCCGGACGGTGTGGCCTGCCGGCCCGGACGGTGCGGCCCGCCGTCCCGGCTGCGGCACACAACCGGTCGATATGGGATGCTGCCCTGCTGGGGGGTGCATTGGGGCGATAACCGGATGCTGCAGCCAGGAGGTGCGACGCGATGGTCGAGGAGCTGGTGCGGCGAGTCTGCGCATCATCGCCCCCGGATGGTCGCTCGTTGTTTCGCTTGATGCTGGCTGGCCGCAAGGACCCGACGGTGCTCACCCCGTACCTCGCCGAGCTGCTCGATGCCGGTGTGCTGTTCCCGTCGGAGCTGTACCGGGCCGCCGATGGCGAAGTGCAACGAGATCTCGTCGACCGGGTCGAGAAGGGCGTGCCCGCCGAGCAACTGAGCCGGCTGCTGCGGGCGATCGCGCAGACCGGTGGCGCCATCGCCGAATCGGCATTCCGGCGATGGCGGGTGCAGCCGCCCGAGAACGCGGACGGTCTCGGCTCGCCGGTGGGCGAGTACACCACTGAGGGCGGGTGGACGCTCGCGGCTGACGGTCGCCGCCGGCTGTGCTCCTCCCGGTCGTACTCCTTGGTTCCAGCCCGGCCGAAGCACAGCCCGGTGGCGGGAGGGCCTGCCGCGGCGAACTGCCCCCAGTGCGGCAACCGAATGTGGTCGGTGCTGGCCGTCGACTCCGAAGACCCACGGGTGGACGCCGCGTTGGCGCACACCGGGTGGCAGGGGCGGCTGCGCATCGTCACCTGCTACCGCTGCGCCTGCTACGGGACGGTCTATTGCGAGGTGACCCCTGAAGGCGCCGTGCACTGGTCTCCCCACACCAAGGCGCCGGACTACGTCGACGACGGGGACTGGGCGATGCCCTCGGGGTGGCTGACCATCGGGGCTGCGCGGAGCACCCCGTACATCGCTGATGTGTTGGCGCCGGGAGGCTCGACGCTGGGCGGGTTTCCCGACTGGGGGCTGCAGGGCGCGGATTATCCCCATTGCCCGGTCTGTGGAGTGGCGATGCCGTTCCTGGCGATGCTGCACGGCGGCGACTTCGAGCAATGGGGCGAAGGCGTGCACTACATCTTCCTGGACGCCCGCTGCGGCCTGGCCGCTGTCAACTATCAACCGAGCTGACCATCCCGGGAGCAGCGACCCCGCCCCGGATGGTTCGGTCAAGGGTTATGCGGCGCACTCCTCGGAGCACATGGCAGACTCGCGAAAAAGGCAGCCGCCTCGACGAGGAGACAATCCGTGGGACGCGATTCAGCATCCGGTACGGCACGTGAGTTCCGCACCGTGGGCGTGGTCGGCCTGGGCACGATGGGGGCCGGAATCGTCGAGGTGTTCGCCCGCAGCGGCTTGGACGTGATGGCGGTCGAGGTGGACGCGGTCGGGGTGCAACGCGGGCAGGACGTGCTGCGCGGTTCCCTGGAGCGCGCCGTCTCCAAGGGCAAGCTCTCCGAGGCCGAGCACAAGGCGCTGTTGGGCCGGGTCCGGTTCGGTGTCGGCCTGAGCCACCTCTCCGAGGCCGACCTGGTGATCGAGGCGGTGCCCGAGCATCTGGACCTGAAGCAGAAGATCTTCGCCGAGCTCGACAAGGTCGCCAAGCCCGACGCCATCCTGGCCACCAACACCAGCTCGCTGTCGGTCACCGAGATCTCAGTCGCCACCCACCGCCCGGCGCGGGTGGTCGGGATGCACTTCTTCAACCCGGCCCCGATCATGAAGCTGGTCGAGGTGATTCGCACCGTGGTCACCGAACAAGAGGTGGTCGACGACGTCGAGGCGCTGTGCGCCCGGCTGGGCAAGGTGGACGTCACCATCGCCGACCGCGCCGGCTTCATCGCGAACGCCCTGCTGTTCGGATACCTCAACCACGCGGTCTCGATGTACGAGTCCAAGTACGCCAGCCGCGAAGACATCGACGCCGCGATGCGGCTCGGCTGCGGCCTGCCGATGGGCCCGCTGGCGTTGATGGACCTGATCGGCCTGGACACCGCGTACGAGATCCTCGACACCATGTACCGGCGCGGCGGCAGGGACCGGCGGCACGCTCCGGCGCCGCTGCTGAAGCAGATGGTCACCGCGGGGCTGCTGGGCCGCAAGAGCGGGCGCGGCTTCTACACGTACCTGAAGCCGGGTTCGCCGAAGGTGGCGTCGGACGAGCACACCCCGCAGGCCGAGGCCCCGGCGCCGGACGCGTCAGCGGTACGTCGGGTCGGGGTCGTCGGCTCGGGCACCATGGCGACCGGAACCATCGAGGTCTTCGCCAAAGCCGGGTACGACGTGATGTTCACCACCCGCGGCGAGGAGAAGATCGCGAAGGTGCGCGCCGCCATCGAGGCGTCGATGGAGAAGGCGGTGCAGCGCGGCAAGCTCGGCGCCGACGAGCGGGACGCCGCGCTCGCGCGGATCACCGGCTCCACCAAGCTGGATGATCTCGCCAACGCGGACCTGGTGGTCGAAGCCGTGGTGGAAGAGCTCACCGTCAAGAAGGCGCTGTTCGCCAACCTGGACGAGATCTGCAAGCCGGATGCGATCCTGGCCACCGCCACATCGAGTCTGTCGGTGGTGGAGTGCGCGGCGTCCACCGCCCATCCGGAGCGGGTGGTCGGGCTGCACTTCTTCAACCCGGCCCCGCTGATGAAGCTGGTCGAGGTGGTCCACACGATTCAGACCTCGCCCGAGACGGTGGCCACCGCGCAGGCGGTGTGCTCGACGCTGGGCAAGCACCCAGTGGCGTGCGCCGACCGGGCCGGCTTCATCGTGAACGCGCTGCTGTTCCCGTACCTCAACGACGCGGTCAAGATGCTGGAGGCCAGCTACGCCACCGCCGACGACATCGACTACGCCATGAAGGAAGGCTGCGGCTACCCGATGGGTCCGTTCGAGTTGTTGGACGTGGTGGGGCTGGATGTCTCGCTGGCGATCCAGCGCGAGCTCTACCTGGAGTTCCGGGAGCGCGGCTTCTCGCCGGCGCCGCTGCTGGAGCAGCTGGTCACCGCCGGGTATCTGGGTCGCAAGACCAAGCGCGGCTTCCGCGACTACCACCGCTGAGGCGCGACCGCCGTCCTTTCCGCCGCCGTCGTTCCCACCAGGCGAGGGCGGCGCCAGGTGGGCGGGAATGTGGGGTCTCGCCATTCCCGCGTACGCTCGCCAGCGTGAGTCCGCGCCGCAACCGTCGTCGTCTCGGCACGGCAAGCGGGGAGCAGCGCACCTCTCACGCGCCGCGCGCTGAGGCGAGAGAGACCTGGCAAGACGGAGAATGGGTGGTACGTGCCGTCGCCGGCGCCGCCGGGCCGCCCCACCCGTCAGCGGGACGTGTGCCTGGCCAGGCGGGCGACGCCAAGGCGTACCGGTGCCCCGGTTGTGACCACGAAATCCCCGCCACGATGGCTCACCTCGTGTGTTGGCCTGTGGCGGGCGGAGTGGCGCAGCGCAGGCACTGGCACCGTGCCTGCTGGCGAGCGCGTGAGCGGCGGGGCCCGCCACCCGAGCGACCCCGGCGCCTGCCGACGCGCTTCAGATAGGGTTCCCAACCCAGATAGCCACGCCCGCAGGGTGGCAGAGCCCGCGAGGGACCTAGGGTTGGTGTGCCGGGGGTTGGTGTGCCGGGGCAGCGGCGACGAGCCCATCGCGGTGCGCTGGCGTCCCCGGCCGCGTCGGGAAAGAACGCCGGCCGATGCGAAGACGATCTGGGGAAGCACGAATCGTGAGTGGTACGAGCGCTGATCAGCCTGGTGACGGCACGCCTCAAGCGGGAGTTGGCGAGCCCCAGCCTGGTGACGGCACGCCTGACCAGGGGACCCCGATCCGGGCGAATTCCATCCTGCCGGCGCGGCGGCAAGACATCGAGCTCCACACCGCTGACGGGCTGACCCTGGTGGGGGAGTTGGCGCTGCCGGCAGACCGGGACCCTGTCGCCACCCTGGTCTGCCTGCATCCGCTGCCCACTCACGGCGGCATGATGGACAGCCACGTGCTGCGTAAGGCCGCCTGGCGACTGCCGGCCCTCGCTGGGCTCGCGGTGTTGCGGTTCAACACCCGAGGCACGTCCAGTCAACGGGGGGTCAGCGAGGGCACGTTCGATAGCGGTCGAGGGGAGCGGAACGACGTCGTAGCCGCGATCGAGTACGCCGAGTTCAGCGACCTGCCAAGGATCTGGTTGCTGGGTTGGTCGTTCGGCACAGACCTGGCCCTGATGCACGGATGCGATCCTGTCGTGGCTGGCGCGATCCTGCTGTCGCCGCCGTTGCGCTCGGCGCAGCCTGAGCACTTGGCCAACTGGGCTGATTCGGGCAAGCCCGTGACGGCGCTGGTGCCCGAGTTCGATGACTATTTGCGTCCCGCCGAGGCGGCGGATCGGCTCGGCGCGATACCGCAGGCTGAAGTGGTGGGGGTCCCCGGCGCCAAGCACCTGTGGGTGGGCGATGCGGAAACCGTCCTCGACGAGGTCGTGAAGCGGGTGGCGCCTGAGTCGAGCCCCTTGCCCGAGGTGTGGCGTGGCCCGATCGAGCGGGGGGACGCGAGCGCGTACGCGGATCGCACAGTGGCTGCCTTCGCCGACACCCCGCTGCCGCGGGACGCGACTTGAGCCCGCGCGGGGCATGAGCAACTGGCCCCGCTCGTAGCGCTCGATCGTGATGCTGCGTGGTGGAGGCGTCTGACCTGCCAAGAGTGGTGGGATCTGGCGAAATGGTTCGGTGTTTTGCCAGGCTTGGGCCGTTCCGGTCAGCTACATTGAACCTCTTGTAATCGGATGATTACATGCTGCGACGTTTGCGGGCAGGTCCCTCCGGCCAGACATGGTTTTACCCACCGGGCACATCATCGCCGATGTGCCTGGCTGCACGTCTGCGACTTCTGGGAAGCCCGTCGAATGTCGTGGGACTCAGAGGAGTAGATGTGGGAGTTTTCATCAGTTACCAGGCCCTGGACCGGGTTGCCGGTCAGATGCTGCCTGAGCGTCTTCTGATGTCGACAGTGCTGCCACCGATATCTGGGACCGGCGAGGCCGCCGGGGATGCTCCGGGCGACATGGGGGTCGCTTCGACTAGCACGGTGGACGCTCCGGCCGACACGGCGACCGCTCCAACCGGCACAGCGACCGCCCCGACAAGCACGGCGGACGCTTCAGCCGACCCCGCCAATGCTCCGGTCGACACCGCGAGTGCTCCGGCGAGCACGGCAGACGCCGCGTCCGGTGCTCCGGCGAGCAACGGCGGTGCTGGGTCCGGCGCGGCTGCCGCTCCGGCGAACGACGCCCCGGCAAACACAGGCGGCACCCCGGCAGCGGACGGAACGTATAGCGCTGCCAACAACGGGGACGCCTCGGCGGGCAACCAGGGCAGCACATCGGTTGCCTACGCGTGCCAGTACACCGCGAACCCCGGCCCTCCTGCCCTGCTGTCATTCCTGGGCCTCGCAGGCTCACCGGGGTACAGCATGAGCTGTGTTCCGGCTGCAGTGGTGACTCGCTGACCACTTGACCACTTGACCGTGGTCGCTTCGCTGCTCGTACGGAATGGGTGAGCGACGAGGCGACCACGGTTTTGGTGTGCGCCCGAAAACTGGGCTGTGCTCTTGTCGCTGGGCTGCCCGGCGCCAAGCGCGAAACTGGCGCCCAGCGCGAATCAGCGGCGCTTAGGCCGTGTCCTGCCGATCAGCTGAGCTTGCCACCGCCTCAGTCAAGCCACCCCTGCGAGGCCTTCCTAGCGTCACCCGCCGGTGACCTGCTAGGCCTGCGCCCAGAGTCTCCCCGCTATCCCCGCAGGAGCGCCCTCCGGGGCTCAGGTGGCCCAATAAGCCTCAGGTGGCCCAATGAGCTGGGGGGCGATGAGTCAGAGTGCGTCTGCCTTGGGGCAGCGCTGCAGGGACAACTGGCTGGGACACGGTCGCGATCCAGGGACAGCGGCGCCAAGAGGCCTGCCACGGTGGTTGTGGCAGATCACCTCGCGTGACGGGCGGCGTACTGCCAATACCGGGCGCGGACCATCCGAAACCCGCCACGGAGTGCCAACCAGGCCAGGAGTATCAAGCCCGCCACCGGAATCAGCAAGATCAGGATCTGCAGCGCAGATGTGATCACACCAAGGATCGGGTAGCCGGAACCGCCGGTGGCTTGGATGGCGAGGACCTGGATTGAGATCCATATGTTCTGGAGGATCACCGGCACCTGGGTGGAGAACATCGCCAGCTGGATCGCGATACCCGGGATCACCACGATCACCCAGGTAGAGACCACGATCTGGGGCCACCGCTTGAGCAGGCTCAGCCGCTGGTCAGCGGGACGTCGTAGGAAGGTCCGCTTCAGGATCGGTCCGATGTAGCGGAACAGGTCTGGGACGCCGACCAGGTCGGCCACGATGTAGTAGCCGTCAAATCGCAAGGTCGGCAGTAGCTGCTGCATGATCTCGAGGTTCACGGCCAGGATGCACACGAGGAAGGGTGGGAACTCCGTCCAGGTGTAGAGCATGCCCAGGATGACAACGACGATCGCGTTGAAGTAGACGCCACCCAGGTCGGCTCGTAGCCGGCCGGCCCGGTTCAGTCGGTACGAGTTCGTGATGTCGGTGTAGAAGGCAGGCCAGACCAGATAGATACCGAATCCCATGGGCCCTGGCGCCACGCCTCCATAGCGACACGCGGTAGCGTGCCCGAACTCATGGAACGCGGCGGACATCATGGCCATCAGCAGCACCAGCAGCACGCTGGAAGGGGAGATCAAGGTCAGCTGAAGCGCGGCGGCGATGTCCTGTGAGCTGAGCAGCCACACCTCGCTGGCGAGCGCAGTGGTGAGGACCAGAAAGAGCGCGAACGGGTGGAAGAGCCACAGGAACATCCCAGCGATGGCCCAGGTCGCCTTCTCCGGGATCACCGCGACCTTGAACTTCAGCGCGAGGAACGGGCTTGGCTTGATGAGGTTCGGGGCAGTGCCATCGCTGAAGGTGGTGACCCCGAGTGGGGCCAACTTCTTGTCCAGAAGGTACGAGATGTGCTCCGGAGCCAGTTCGATGTCGGTGTCGCGGCTGACCCCGGTGGCGACCGCGGACAACAGCGCCTCACGTTCCTGGGGGCCGCCTGTGGTCTCATCCCGGTCGACCAGGTGTCGTACCACTGAGTAGAGCAACAGGGGCAGTCGCACCAGCTGTCCGTCGCCACGGCTCACCAGGTGAGGTGGTTCCCGGTAGCCGGACCCCTGGAACTCGCCCACCAGCTCAGTGCCCTCTGTCAGCGCAGGCAGGGGTTGCGCGACTGGCTCGGGAGTTGCTTCCTGGATGGCGGCGGCGGCCGTTGACTCGTGATCGGGATTCGAGCCCGTCTCGCCGTTGGCCGGCCGGGGTCGGGGTCGGGGTCGGGGTCTCGGTCTGGGTCGCGGTCGCGGTTTGATAGCGCTCTCCCAGGGGTCGGGTTCCGGCTGGTCGCCATGGTGCGGTTGCCCTTTGTCGCCGCGTGGAGGAAAGCGGAGGGCGCTACCTGTCACGCGCGAGCGGGATTAGCTTGCAGGCAAGAATCCCTTTTGAGATTGAAAAATCATCTTTTGTCATCCAATCGAGGGAACCAACGGGCAGGTCGATCAATTACGGTCTGTAGCGCGTGATATACGTTAGGTGCTCTTCCCGCCAGACAAGGCGGAGAGGCCGTCTGGAGCTCGCGGTGAGATCCAGGTGTCACGACAAGATGGAGGAACACCAGTGCAGACTCTTATCAGCTACGCGGAACTGGACGAGGTTGCGGGAGAGCTGCTTCCCGAGCGTGCCGTGATGTCCACAATGGTTACTCCCATGATGGGCGGTAGCGCCGAGTTCGGCGGTGCTGCGAATGGCGGCCCGACCGTGGTGGCGTACGCGTGCTCCGCTGGCTCTTCGCCGGCCACCAGCGCCAACGGCGCCCTGGGCATCCTCGCGGCCACGCCGTCGGTTGGCCCGGCCTGTGTGCCTGGCGGCATCATCACCGGCTAGTTAGCAAGCCATTCAGGCCTTTGGCCTTACGTGTGGGGAGAGCCCCGCTCTCCCCACACGTGATAACTCGCCTGAGTCACTCGGTGAGTCAGGCGTAAACGACAAACATGGAGGGCAAGTCATGACTTTCGCAGAACTCGACAAGGTTGCTGGGGAGCTGCTTCCCGAGCGCGCTGTGATGTCCACCGTCGTGCCGCCGATGTTCGGCGGCCAGGCTGAGAACGGTGTCGTGGTGGCGTACGCGTGCTCCGCTGGCTCGTCGCCGGCCACCAGCGCCAACAGCCTTTTGGGCATCCTCGCGGCCACGCCGTCTGTCGGCCCGGCCTGCGTGCCCGGCGCCATCATCGCACACTGATTTCTGTGTGATCACTTGGCGTCACGCCTGACGTTCGGGGAGGGCGGGCAACCGTCCTCCCCGGATGGAAAGTGATTTCAGGAGAAGATCAAGTGCAAATGGGGGGAACAGAGAATGCAGAAGACCATCAGCTATGCGGAGCTGGACCTGACCACCGGCGAGCTGCTCCCTGAGCGTGCTGTGATGTCGACCGTCATGCCGTCGATGTTCGGCTACGCCGAGGGTGGCAACGTCGTGGTGGCGTTCGCGTGCTCGGCGGGCTCGTCGCCGGCCACCAACACCAACAGCCTCCTGGGCATCATTTCGGCCACGCCGTCTGTCGGCCCGGCCTGTGTGCCTGGTGGCATTGTCGCCGGCTAGTTCGGTGCGTTTCTAGTCAGGCATTTCGCCTGACCATGGGGAGGACGGCAGCATGCTGTCCTCCCTTTTGCGTGGCAAGGGTCTGGACTCGCAGGGAGATCCAGATGTCACAACAGGATGAGGAAGTCCCGGGGAGGGTGGCAGCCTTCCGCCACCCGCACGCAGGAAAGGGGGTCCCGTAAAGGCGGTACGAGCCAGACGGAAGGGCGCCAACTCGCTGTCCTCACATGGGGGAGGGCCTGAGGGGCCACAGCACCATGCAAGAAGGGATTGGAAACAAAGGAATGCAGGCTCTTATCAGCTATCCGGAGCTGGACCTGGTCGCGGGGGAGATGCTTCCTGAGCGTGCCGTTATGTCGACCGTGTTGACGCCGATGTTCGGCAGCCAGGCCGAAGCCGAGTCAACGGTGGTGGCGTACGCCTGCTCATCCGGCTCATCGCCGGCCACAGCGATTGGCTTCCTGTTTTTCGACGTCGTCAATCCGTTGAAAGATCTTTCGGCGGCGCCATCGTCAGGTCCGGGATGCGCGCCAGCTGGCATTGTCACCGACTAGTTCGGTGTTGTTCTCGTCAGGCACACGCCTGATGACGGGGAGGACGGCTACATGCCGACCTCCCGTTTGCGTTTTGGCAAGTGGCTGGGCTCACGGGGAGCCCGGCATCATGAGGAAACGGGGGAAGTCTCATGGAAACACCTGTCAGTTTCGGGGGTTTGGAGCAGGTCTTCGGGGAGTTGCTCCCTGAACGGGCTGTCATGTCCACCCTGGCCCCGATGGGGGTTAACGGCAACGCCGAAGTGGGCCCGCTGTTCGCATTCGCGTGCTCCAGCGGCTCAGCCCCAACTGCCAATGACTT
This sequence comes from Micromonosporaceae bacterium, assembly GCA_050701815.1. Classification (GTDB taxonomy): domain Bacteria; phylum Actinomycetota; class Actinomycetes; order Mycobacteriales; family Micromonosporaceae; genus WHSM01. The sequence goes on from JBOGDL010000443.1 coordinate 15,908, forward strand.
CAGCCTGCTCGGAGACACGGAATCCGGGTCAGTTGGTCCGGCGTGTGCGCCGGGCGCCATCGTGATCTAGCTGAGGTCGGCGGTCAGCTCGTGCTGGCGGGTGGGGAGGGCGAGCCGCCCTTCCCACCCGGTCTCAAGTTTCCGCAGCCACCGAATTCCAGGAGAATGGGTTGATGCTTGCCTGCACCCGTACCGGCGCCGGTGTGCCACTGATGCTGCTGCACGCGTTTCCCCTGTCGTCCGCGATGTGGGACGCGCAGCGTGGTGGCTTGAGCCGGGAGTGCGAAGTGATCACCCCGGACCAGCGTGGCTTCGGCGAATCAGCACAGCTCCTTGACGGGGCGGAGCCGAGTCTGTATGTGCTGGTCGATGACCTTGCCGAGCTGCTTGACCAGCTTGAGTTGGACCGGGTGGTGCTGGGCGGGCTCTCCATGGGCGGGTACGTCGCGATGGCATTCCTGCGACGACACCCGGATCGAGTGCGAGGGCTCGTGCTGGCCAACACCAAGGCCAGCCGCGACACACCTGAGGCGGCTGACAACCGGCGCCGGATCGCCAGCGCGGTCGAGACCGCGGGCAGCAGCGAGCCGCTGCTCGACACGGTGGCCCCGAATCTGCTCGGTACGCGTTCCCGCGCCGATCGTCCGGAGTTGGCCAGGGCCGTGGAGCGTATGACGCTCGCAGCCCCGTACCAGGCGGTGGCCTGGGCGCAGCGGGCGATGGCGGCGCGAGACGACTCGTTTGACGTGCTGGCGGGCCTTCAAATCCCGGTGCAGGTGATCGCGGGCGAGGACGATGCGCTCATGGATGCCTCCGAAGCGCAGGCGATGGCATCCGCCGTGCCGCATGGGGAGTTGACCACTCTCTCGAACGTCGGCCATCTGAGCGCGATGGAAGCGCCGGCCCACTTCAACGCCGCCGTCAGCGACCTTGTGAAGCGGGCCTGACCATCACGACTGCCGCAGCCAGCTAGCTGCGCGGCTGACTCATTTCTGCGCTGCGGGCTTGCCTGTGGTTGAGGTCTGACGCTTGTCAGAGTCGTGTTCCGCAGACTTCGACTGCTTGGGCGGCGCCCCGTTGCGATGAGGATTCGATGCCTTGCCGTTCAGCTCCTGGTCGGGTTGTGCCGACTCGTCCTCCCCGGACGGGTCATCGCCAGAACCGGGGTCATCAGCGCCGCTTGGTGACGATTCGGCAGTTGGCTCATCTGAGCCTGACTGTCCCTCTGCAGACTCCTCGAAGTCTTCGTTGGCGAGCAACGCCGCGGAGCTGCCAGCCAAGCGGGCGACCGCCTCCTTCAAGTGATTCAGGTTTCGGCGGATCTGGCGGCGCTGGTCTTCCAGCTCGTCAACCTTGCGGCGAGCATCCTCGACGAGCTCGTCGGCTGTGGCGCGGGCAGTCGCCACCAGCTTGTCGGCCTCCTCCTGCGCCGTTTCCACAGTGCGTTTGGCTCGCTCCTCCGCCTGCGCCGGAATCTCGGCCACCTGCTGTTTGATCTGCGCCAAGACCTGGCTGGCGTGTGACTCGGCGTCGTCGCGGACCTTGGCGGCGTCCTGCTTCGCTGTCGCACGCAGGTGATGCAGCTCCGCGGACGTTTCCTCCCGCAACTGCGTGATCTCGTGGTTGGCGGCGGTACGCTTCTCGGTCATCTCCTGCTCAGTGGCCTCGCGGAGGGTGTTGGCGTGATTTTCGGCGTCAGAGCGAAGCTGCTGCGCGTACGCGGTCGCCTCATCACGGACCTTGCGCGCTTCTTCCTGCGCGCTTAAGTGAAGCTGCTCCGCGTGCGCCTTGGCCTCTGAGCGCAGCTTCTTGGCGTGCTGCTCAGCCACATCGGCAGCCTGCTGCGCCTCCTGCCGAAGCCGCTGCACGACCGTGGTCTTCTCCGTCACGTACGAGTCGACCTTGGCCCGCCGGTCGGCGCTGGCTCGCTCTTCCTCGGCGCGACGGCTGGCGAGCGTTGTCTCGAAATCCTTGCGCGCCTGCTCGGCCTCGGCTTTAGCTTGGCTGAGGGTCTTCCCGGCTTCCTCGCGCTGCTGAGTGATCTCACTCTGGGCGCGCTGCTTGAGGTACTCGGCTTCCTCTTCCGCAAGCGAGAGGATCTGCTCCACTCGGGCGCCCAGGTGCCGATAGGTCGCGCGGTCGCCGGTGACCGCGCGGCGCCGCAGGTCGGTGGTCTCGCTCTGAAGCTGCTGTAGCTGCATGGCGAGGGATTGGGCCTGGCTGTAGACCTGATCGCGCTCGGTGAGCAGCGCGGTGTTCTCAGCGACCAGCTGCTCAACGTATCGATCTACCTGCTTGCGGTCATAGCCACGGAGGGACAGCTCGAAGCCCGGATCGGCGTCGCCGGTGGTCCCGAGGGCGTTGAACAGGGTGTGGTCACCGCTGTGCGACATGCGTTCATCCTCACACGGAACGTCCCGCCATCCGCAGGGGGCCTGCGGATGGCGGGACGTCAGTCACTCGTTTTCGCCAATATCTCTGCTTTGTTTCGCTGAGCGGAAATCCAGCTCCGGCGCCGTGACAGCTGGGCCGCTAGGCGCCGATCTTGTTGTCGGAATCCTTCTTGCCATCGTCCTTCTTCTTGCTGGTGTCCTCTGCGGCGGCAATCGCGGGAACCGCACCCGGCATGATGCCGCCGAGCATCTCACGCAGCTGGCCCAGCTGCGCCGTGATCGCATCGCGCTGGCGACCGAGATCCTCGACTTCGCGGCGTGCGGTCTGCGTGGTGTCCTCGGCTTCGGAACGCGCCGAGGAGAGCAGTCGCTGCGATTCGGCCCGAGCATCCGCCACGGTCTTGTCGGCGTGAGCCTTGGCTTTCTCAATGGTGTCGTTGGCGTGCTGCTCAGCCTCACTGCGCCGGGACTCGGCACGCTGCTCGATCTCTTTGGCGCGGTCATCCGCGGAGCGGGCGCGCTGCTCGGCCTCGGTGACCAGCTTCTGAGTCGCCTGCACTGCGGAAGCGTGACGCTCGGACTCTTCCCGCTCGGCGGTCTCGCGCCGCTCAGCGAGCTCGAGCGCGAGGGCCTGCAGCTCCTTGTCGCGCTTCTCCTTGGCGTCGTTGTAGAGCTTCGCCGCCTCGGCCCGCTTCTCCTCAGCTTCCCGCATCGCCTTGGCGCGCAGCTGGGTGATCTCGCGCTCAGCGGTGGCCCGGAGCGTCGCCACCTCACGCTCGGCGGTCGCCTTGGTCTCGGCGACCTCGTGGGCGGTGGCGCTACGCAGCTGCTTGGTCTCGCGGTCGGCGTCACCGCGCAGTGTCTCCGCCTCACGCCGGGCGGCCACCCGGGTTTCCGCCGCCTCGCGCTCAACGGCGGTGCGCAGGCTTCCAGCCTCCCGCTCGGCAGCAGCCTTCAGCGCCGCGGCCTCAGCCCGCGCCTTGTCGGCGATCTCTCGCGCCTCGAGTCGGGCGGCGGAAAGGATGCCTTCGGCTTCTCGTTTCGCCTCTGCCCGGTGCTCATTGGCCTGCTCCTCGGCCAGGCGCAGAATGTGCTCAACCTTGGTGCCGAGGCCGGAAAGAGTGGGGCGGCTGTTCTCTTCAAGCTGCTTCGCCTGATCGCCGAGCTTCTGCTCCAGCCCGGTGGAGCGTTGCTCAGCCTGGCGCAGCCGGCGCTGGGCGTCGGTCATCCGACGCTCGGCCTCGCCGCGCTCAGTCTCCTTCTGCGCGATCAGCGCGTTCAGACGCTCCACGTGGGAGTCGACCTGCGCGCGGTCGTAGCCGCGGAGGACAACGGTGAAGTCGGGTTGTTGGTTGGCTGCTTCAAAGAATGACAGGGAGGGCTGCTGGGGCATTGGCACATACTCGCAGACGGCAGGGGTCCTTGTGCAAGACCGGTCGGGACATGTTGCCGCTGAAGGAACAGCGGGAATCCCATTGCGCGTCCCACGGCGAGCCCTCAGTGGCTATTTTAGGCGTTACTTACCATATGTACGTTCTGAACGCAATCATAACGGTCGTTACGCTCACGTTCTCACCGCCCCGCAGTTGACCCCTGTCAACCACGGGGAGGGCGCAAGACGGACCCAGCCATTTGTCAGCGGTCTCGGAACCGGTTGATCCGGGTGAGATGCCGGCTCCTGAGCTCTCGATCGTGCGCGCCGAGGCCCTCCTCCGGGGCCAGGCAGAGCACGCCCACCTTGCCCTGGTGCTGGTTGCGATGCACCTCGTACACGGCTTGCCCGGTTTGCTCCAATGGGTAAACGCGCGAGAGCGTCGGGTGGATACGCCCTTTGGTTATGAGACGGTTAGCTTCCCACGCTTCTCGGTAGTTTGCGAAGTGGCTTCCGATGATCCGTTTCAGGTTCATCCATAGGTAGCGGTTGTCGTACGAGTGCAGGAAACCCGAGGTGGACGCGCAGGTGACGATCACGCCACCGCGCTTGGCCACGTAAACGCTGGCGCCGAAGGTCTCCCGGCCAGGGTGCTCGAAGACAATGTCCGGGTCCTCGCCGCCGGTCAGCTCCCGGATCTTGGCGCCGAGGCGTTGCCACTCCTTCGGATCTTGATTGTGCTCGTCCCGCCAGAACTGGAACCCCTCGCCGGTGCTCTGGCTGCGGTCGATGATCAGCTCGGCGCCCATGGCACGGCAGATCTCGGCCTTCTCAGGGCTGGACACCACGCACACCGGGATGCCGCCGCCGGCGAGGGCGTACTGGGTGGCGTACGAGCCGAGGCCGCCGGAGGCGCCCCAGATCAGCACCACGTCGCCCTGCTTCATGTCGGCGCCGTTGTGCGACACCAGCTGCCGGTACGCCGTGGAGTTCACCAGCCCGGGGCACGCGGCCTCCTCCCACGTCAGGTGGGCGGGCTTGGGCATCAGCTGGTTCGCCTTCACCAGACACATCTCGGCGAGCCCGCCGAAGTTGGTCTCGAAGCCCCAGATCCGCTGCTGCGGATCCATCATCGTGTCGTCGTGGCCCTGCGGGTCCTCCAACTCGACCGACAGGCAGTGCGCCACGACCTCGTCGCCGGGGCGCCACTTCGTCACCCCGGGCCCGACCCGGAGCACCACGCCGGACGCGTCCGACCCGACCACGTGGTACGGCAGATCGTGCCGCTTGGCGAGGTCGGACACTTTGCCGTACCGGCGTAGGAAGCTGAACGTGGACACCGGCTCGAAGATCGAGGTCCAGACCGTGTTGTAGTTCACAGCGCTGGCCATCACCGCGATCAGCGCTTCCCCGGGGCCCAGCTCGGGGGTCGGCGCCTCGGTCACCCGCAGGGACTTGCGGGGGTCTTTGTCCTTGGCTGCCTGTCCTTCGAACATCTTTGAGTCGTCTGAATGCACCATCACGGCCCGGTACGACTCCGGGATCGGTAGCTCGCCCACCGCGTTTGAGTTTCCGCTTGTGATCGCGTCCCGAATCTTCTCCATGGGGCTGACCTCCGTCATGTCACCCTTGGCTGCGGGTCCGGCGCCAGTGCCAGAGTTCGCTAGGTTACCCGTGAGTAATACAGGAGTGGAACAGCTATGTGAGGCACACATCATCCCGCGTGCCGGCAGGCTTCGCTGCGGGTTCGGCGGCAATCTGCGCGGGGCCGCCACGACAATTCGCCCAGGTCGCGCAGGGAGGCGCTCTGCCCTAGGAGTGCGCTGATCGAGCCGGCTCCACCAGCTCGATCAACACCCCGCCGGCGTCCTTGGGGTGCACGAAATTGACCCGGGAGCCCGCGGTGCCCCGCTTCGGGGTGTCGTAGAGCAATCCCACCCCGCGCTCACGCAATGCCGCGCAGGCGGCGTCGATGTCGGCAACGGTGTACGCCAGCTGCTGCAGTCCCGGGCCCCGGCGGTTTAGAAACTTCGCGATCGTGGAGTCCGCAGACAGCGGCGCCAGCAGTTGCAGCTGCGCGCCCGGCGTCCCCGAACCGCCCGGCGTCCCCGAACCGCCCTCGGCGCCGGCGCTGGGGTCAGGACCCACCGCCAGCATCGCCTCGCGCACACCTTGCTCCTGGTTCTCCTCGGTGTGCGTGAGTCGCATCCCGAAGACACGTTGATAGAACGCGATCCCTTCGTCGAGATCGGCTATGGCGATTCCCACGTGATCAATGCGTAGGAGCCCGATGCCCGCAGAGTCCATGCTCGGTAGTGTTGCGCCTGAACGTTGGTTTGGGTGGAAACTCTCCCAATGACATCGGTCTCACAGCTCTCCCGGGCGGCTGCTGCCGCGTCGCCGCGGGCTGATTAGGAGGCGGCATGGGCTCGGTCATCGTCAGCGGCGCCCGTACCCCAATGGGTCGGCTGCTCGGCTCTCTCAAGGACTTCTCCGGCGCTGATCTGGGCGGGGTCGCGATCAAAGCCGCGCTGGAGCGCGGCGGCGTCGCGCCCGAGCAGGTGGAGTACGCGATCATGGGGCAGGTGCTGCAGGCCGGCGCCGGTCAGATCACCGCCCGGCAAGCCGCGGTCGCCGCCGGGATCCCGATGACCACACCTGCGATCACCGTGAACAAGGTGTGCCTGTCGGGTTTGGACGCGATCGCGCTGGCGGACCAGCTGATCCGCGCCGGCGAGTTCGAGATCGTGGTGGCGGGCGGCATGGAGTCGATGACGAACGCGCCGCACCTGCTGATGAATTCCCGCAAGGGTCACAAGTACGGCACTGTCGAGATGCTCGACTCGATGGCGCATGACGGGCTGTTCTGCGCGTTCGACCAGTGCGCGATGGGGGAGTCGACCGAGCGCTACAACGCCGGGCTGGGCATCAGCCGCGAAGCGCAGGACGAGTTCTCCGCCAGCTCGCACCAGCGGGCAGCCGCGGCGCAGAAGAACGGCGTCTTCGAAGCGGAGATCGCCCCGGTGGAGGTGCCGCAGCGCAAAGCCGACCCGTTGGTGGTCGCCAGCGATGAAGGCGTACGCGGCGACACCACGTCCGAGACGCTCGCCCGGCTGCGTCCCGCGTTCGCGCCGGACGGCACCATCACCGCCGGCTCGGCGTCGCAGATCTCCGACGGCGGCGCCGCGACCGTGGTGATGAGCAAGGCCAAGGCGACCGAGCTCGGGCTGTCGTGGCTCGCCGAGATCGAGGGGTACGGCACGGTGGCCGGCCCTGACGCGTCGCTGCAGTCGCAGCCGGCGAACGCGATCAAGAAGGCGCTCGCGAAGCGAGGGCTCGCGATCTCCGACCTGGACCTGATCGAGATCAACGAGGCCTTCGCCTCAGTGGCGATCCAGTCGACCAAAGAGCTCGGCGTAGCCGACGAGATGGTCAACGTCAACGGCGGGGCGATCGCGCTGGGGCACCCGATCGGGATGTCCGGCGCCCGGCTCGCGGTGACTCTCGCGATGGAGCTGCGGCGGCGTGGCGGCGGCCTCGGAGCGGCCGCGTTGTGCGGCGGCGGCGGCCAAGGTGACGCGCTGCTGGTACGAGTCCCGGGAGCCTGATCAACGATGGCTGACGGCGACCGCGACGCCGCGGAGCCTGCGACGAGCGTCCGCCGATCAGTGGACGTGTCTGCCCTGATCACCGCCGCTCGGGAAGGCGACCCCCGTTCGGTGGCTCGGTTGATCTCGTTGGTGGAGGACGAGCATCCGACCCTGCGTGAGGTGATGGCCGGGCTGGCCCCGCACACCGGCGCCGCCCGAGTGGTGGGGCTGACCGGGGCCCCCGGCGTGGGCAAATCGACCTCCACCAGCGCCCTGGTGGCGGGGTACCGCCGCCAAGGCCTGCGGGTGGGTGTGCTCGCGGTCGACCCGTCATCGCCGTTCACCGGCGGGGCGATTCTGGGCGACCGGGTGCGGATGCAGGAGCACGCTGTCGACCCGGGCGTCTACATCCGTTCCATGTCCTCGCGGGGGCACCTTGGCGGACTGGCCGCCACCACCCCCCAAGCGGTGCGCGTGCTGGAGGCCGCGGGCTGCGACGTGGTGCTGGTGGAGACGGTCGGCGTGGGGCAGGCCGAGGTGGAGGTGGCGAGCCTGGCCGACACCACGGTGGTGCTGCTGGCCCCGGGGATGGGGGACGCGATCCAAGCCGTCAAGGCCGGAATCCTGGAGATCGCGGACGTGTTCGCGGTGAACAAGGCCGACCGGGACGGCGTCGACAACACCGTGCGGGACATCCGCGGCATGATCGCGCTTGGCCAGCGCAGCCCGGGGGAATGGCGGCCGTCGATCGTGAAGACGGTGGCCTCCCGCGGGCTGAACGCCGGTTCCGGGTTGGACGAACTGCTGGGCGCCATCGACAAGCACCGGGAATGGCTGGTGGACCACGGTGAGCTGGAGCGTCGCCGACGCGCCCGGGCGGCCGCCGAGATCGAGGCGATCGCGATCGCCGCGGTGCGGGGTCAGATCGTGGCCCGGCAGGACGGCGCGATGCTGGAATCGCTGGCGGGCAAGGTGGCCGGCGGATCCCTGGACGCGTACGCGGCCGCGGACGAGTTGATGCAGGGTCTGGAGATCTGACGCTCACGATGTGCGCAGCGGGGGTCGGATGGACAGTTTGTCGCCGGCCCGCCCGGCGACGGCTACGGTGCCAGTGTGGGTAAGCCGCTCAACCTGCCCTTCGACCCGATCGAACGGGCCGCCGAGCGCTGGGAGTCCGAGTTCGGCCCCAGCACGCCGATGAAGGTGGCCACCTCGATCATGCGCGTGCAGCAGCTGTTGCTCGCTCGGTACGACGAGCTGCTGCGGCCGTACCAGCTCACTTTCGCCCGGTACGAGGCGCTGGTGCTGCTGCGCTTCAGCCGCCAGGGCGAACTGCCGATGCGGGTGCTGGGCGAGCGCCTGATGGTGCACCCCACCAGCGTCACCAACATCATCGCCCGGCTGACCCGGCAGGCGTACGTGCGGCGCCGCCGGAACCCGCGCGACGGCCGGGGCGTGTTGGCGGTGATCACACCGGAGGGTCGCTCGGCAGCGGACCGATCCACTAAGGATCTGATGGCGGCTGGGTTCGGGCTGCAGGCGATCGACTCGGAGCAGTGCGAGGAGATCTTCGCCGGGTTGCGCCACGTGCGGCTCGGGGCCGGCGACTTCACCTCACCCGGCTGACCCGCCCGGGTTCGCTGCTCGGACCGCCCAGGTTCGCTGCTCAGACTAGGACCCAGGCCACACCACGCGACCCCGGTGAGGGACGCCCCGCGGTGATCTTCCAGCATGTGGGAGATATCCGCATTTGACTCCTGGAGGCAGGCGTGCTGCGCGACCCCATCACGTTGTTTCGGATCGCCGCGGTGGCGGAGGCGGTGTCCTGGCTGGGGCTGCTCACCGGCATGTTCTTCAAGTACGTGGCGGTGCATGACGAGCTGGGCGTGAAGATCTTCGGGCCGATCCACGGCGCGCTGTTTCTGGCGTACTGCCTGGCGGTGCTGGTGGTGCGCGGGGAGCAACGCTGGGGGATGCGCACCACCAGCTTCGCGTTGCTCGCGGGGGTGCCGCCGTTGGCCACGGTGTGGTTCGAGCGTTGGGCCACCCGGCGCGGTGAGTTGGACCGCAGGGAAGTCGTCGCCGACGCCGGCTGACCCGGGGCTACGTCTTGGCGGGTTCGGGCTCGGCCGCCGGGATCTGCTCCGGCATCACGACGGCGGTTTCGCTGGTCGCGGTCTGCGCGACGAAGGCGCCGGCGAGCACCACGAACCCGCCCGCCACCTGCAGCGCAGAGAGCGCCTCGCCCAGGACAACCCAGGCGATGCCGGCGGCGACCACCACCTCCAGGCACGCCACCGCGGCGGCGACCTGAGCTGACAACCGCCGCACCGCCCACACCCCGGTGAGGTACGCCAGCACCGTGGTCACCAACGCGAGCAGCGCCACCAACAGCGCCGCCGGCGCGGAGCCTGACCCGAACGGCGCCGCGTCCGACCCGAACTGCGCGGAGCCGGCGAGCAGCGCCCAGTCCATCTGCCAGGGTCGGCTCACCACGGTCAGACCCACGGTCGCGGCGAGCAGACCGTAGGAGATCATCGCCCGGGGATCGACCGGCTCCGCGTCGGCTGAGCCGGAATCGGCGAGCACGAAATAGAAGGCCTGACAGCACGCGGCGCCAAATCCGAGCAGCAGCCCCACCGGGTCGAAACGCATCCCGGACCACACTTCGACCACCATGGCCAGGCCGGTGACGGCGAGCACCACGCCCACCGCGGCCCGAGCCGACACTGGCCGGCGCGCTCCGAACTTGATCCACAGCAGCACGATCACAGGCCCGGTGAACTCCACCAGGATCGCGACCCCGATCGGGATCCTGGACAGCGCCGCGAAATAGAACGCCTGGCAGCCGGCGATCGCGATCAACCCGTACCCGATCACGAGACCGGGGTGGCGTCGGGCCTGAGGCCAGTAGCGGACCAGCAACGGCAGCAGCGCCAACGCGGCGCCGGCGACCCGCAGCCAGGTGACCTGCAGCGGTGTCACACCCGCTTCGATCAGGGGTTTCGCGAGCGCTCCCGACCCCCCGAACGCGGTCGCGGACACCAGCGCCAGCGTTAGCCCGAGGCCACGGCTGCGAGGAGGAGTTTGGTAAGGACTGGACACGATTTGACATGTTACGTGGCTCGCTGCCTGCCGTCACGGGCGATGACGTGAGATCCACGCGTCATCTGGCCCAGGTCGGCGGACGGCAAATAGTAGGACGTCCTAGTATTTAGGCAGGAGACATGCCGCCGGCCACAAGCCGCGGGCGAGTCAGACCGGAGGGCCACCGCCATGGACGCTGATCAGATCGCTGCCGGGCAAGCACGTTGGCAGCGGCGCCACGCCGCCGCGCGAGAACGCGGCCAGATCCGGTCCGCTGACTTCACCACCTTGTCAGGGGTGGAAGTGGACCCGGTGTACGGCCCGCCGCCCGGTCTCGACGACCCGCGCTTCGAGCGGATCGGCTGGCCCGGGGAGTACCCGTACACCCGGGGGCTTTATTCGACCGGCTACCGGGGGCGGACCTGGACCATCCGGCAGTTCGCCGGGTTCGGCAACGCGCAGCAGACCAACCAGCGCTACAAGATGATCCTCGCCGCCGGGGGTGGTGGCCTGTCCGTCGCGTTCGACATGCCGACCCTGATGGGGCGCGACTCCGACGACCCGAAGAGCGTCGGCGAGGTCGGCCACTGCGGGGTGGCGATCGACACCGCCGCCGACATGGACGTGCTGTTCTCCGACATCCCGATCGGTGACATCACCACGTCCATGACGATCTCGGGGCCCGCGACGCCGATCTTCTGCATGTACCTGGTCGCCGCCGAACGGCAAGGCGCCGACCTGTCCAAGCTGGACGGCACGCTGCAGACCGACATCTTCAAGGAGTACATCGCGCAGAAGGAGTGGCTCTTCGAGCCCGAGCCGCACCTGCGGCTGATCGGCGACCTGATGGAGTACTGCGCCGCCGAGATCCCGCGCTACAAGCCGCTGTCGGTGTCCGGCTACCACATCCGGGAGGCCGGCTCCACCGCCGCGCAGGAGCTGGCGTTCACCCTCGCCGACGGTTTCGGGTACGTGGAGCTGGGGCTGGCACGCGGCTTGGATGTGAACCAGTTCGCCCCGGGGCTGAGCTTCTTCTTCGACTCCCACCTGGACTTCTTCGAGGAGATCGCGAAGTTCCGGGCGGCCCGCCGGATCTGGGCCCGCTGGATGCGGGACACGTACGGGGCGACCAGCGAAAAAGCGCAGTGGCTGCGGTTCCACACCCAGACCGCCGGGGTGTCGTTGACCGCGCAGCAGCCGTACAACAACGTGGTGCGCACCGCCGTGGAGGCGCTGGCAGCGGTGCTGGGCGGCACCAACTCGCTGCACACCAACGCGCTGGACGAGACGCTCGCGCTGCCCAGCGACGAGGCCGCCGAGATCGCGCTGCGTACCCAGCAGGTGCTGATGGAGGAGACCGGGGTGACCAACGTCGCCGACCCGCTCGGCGGCGCCTGGTACGTGGAGGCCCTCACCGACAAGATCGAAGCCGAAGCGGAGGAGATCTTCACCCGGATCAAGGAGATGGGCGGCGGCGACGCCGTGAATCACAAGATCGGGCCGATCACGTCCGGGATCCTGCGCGGGATCGAAGACGGTTGGTTCACCGCCGAGATCGCCGACGCCGCGTTCGCGTACCAGCAGGCGTTGGAAAAGGGCGACAAGAAGATCGTCGGGGTCAACGTCCACACCAAGACGGTGGAGAAGCCGCTGGAGATCCTGCGGGTGTCGCACGAGGTGGAGATCGAGCAGAAGCGGGTGTTGGGTGAACGGCGTACGGCTCGCGACGCGGCCACGGTCGAATCCTCGCTGCGGCGGCTGGTGGAGACCTCGCGAACCTCGCAGAACATGATCCCGGCGATGCTGGACGCCTGCCGGGCCGAGGCCACGCTGGGAGAGATCTGCGACGCGCTACGGGCTGAATGGGGCGAGTACTCCGAACCTGCCCGGTTCTAGGACACACCCCGATGGCGCTGCCCGCCGCTGGCGTCGGCACCCCCGAAACGCTCCCGCTCTAGTCCAGGTACAGCTCCGCGCGTCCGCACGCCTCTCTGGCGCTCTTGGTCGTCGCCTCGCCGGTGCGGTCCAGTGTGTCGAACATCTCCGACGCTTCGTCGACGCATCGGGCCAGCACTCGCTTGACCTTCTCCGCGTCCTTCAGGTCGGCCTTGTTCGCCTTCAGCGCTTCCCGTGAGTCCTTCAGCGTCACTCGTAGGTCTTTGATGTCGCTGTGAGCCGCGTCCAGTTCTGCCCGCTTGGCGAAGTACAAGCCGGTCATGGTGGCGGACAGGATGAAAAAGAGCGCTGTGGTGATCGCGAGCACCAACGTCCACCGGCGTCGAGGCGCGGGCGCCGGCGTCGAGTCGCGCAGCGGGATCGACACCATCTCGCCCGGCTGCTGCGGGAACGACGCCTGCTGTGGGAACAGCTGCTCGTGCGGGAACGGCGGACCTTGCGGGAACGGCTGTTGTTGCTGCAGCTGCGGGAACGTCTGCTCCTGCTGCGGGAACGCCTGTTGCTGCGGCGAGAAGGGCGGCTCGGGCTGCTCCGGGGTCGGCGGTGACCCCGCGGCGGGGTAAGAGTGAGTGGCGGCGGGGTCGGGGAAGGGTTCATGCGGAGGAACAGTCATCGTGATCTCCGGCGGTAGGACGTGCGGCTGTCAGCCGTGCCGTCATCACACCGGGTCCCCGTCGGGACTGGTCCCGGCTGAGGGGCTTGACACGTCCGTACGACCGTGGTCCAGGCCCGTATGCCACGGTTCGTACGGATATAGACGGAGCGGGAGAGTCCGCGGCGACCACGTGTCGTGAGGTCGGTCGTGCCTGTTGTGAGGCGCCGCGAGTTGGCCCGGGGTGCCTGACAGCGCCGTGCGGGCATCAAGTGCGAGACTGTTCCTATGAGCAAGCGACTCGACACGCACAGCCTTTCAGAGCCCTGGATGGTCAGTCTGAAGAGTGGGGCGCTCGCATGAGAGCCGATGATCCCCGGATGGCGGCGGCGTCCTTCGCGCGCGGCGCCGTGGACCTCTCAGCGCTGAACGCCCGCACCACGGCGCCCAGCAACCCTCAGCCCGCGGCCGGCAACCGGGCGTCGGATGCCAACGGCGGCGTCACGATCATCGACGTGACCGAGGCCACGTTCCAAAGCGAGGTTTTGGAGCGGTCCCTGACCACGCCGGTGGTGGTCGACTTCTGGGCGGAATGGTGTGGGCCGTGCAAGCAGCTCTCGCCGGTGCTGGAGAAGCTCGCGGTGGAGGGCGGCGGCAGCTGGGTGCTCGCCAAGGTCGACACCGAGGCGAACCCGCGGATCGCCGCGGCCTTCCAGATCCAGAGCATCCCCACCGTGTACGCGGTGATCGGCGGCCAGCCGGTGGACGCCTTCATGGGGGTGATCCCGGAGAGTCAGCTACGGCAGTGGATCGACGCTTTGCTCAAGGCCGCTGAGCAATCGGGGTTGAGCGGCGACACGCCCGACCAGGGCAATGCCGGAGAGGACGGGCAGCAGGCCCCGGCCTCGGAGCCACCGGATCCTGCCGAAGAGGCACTGGCCAGCGGTGATTTCCAGCGGGCGGAAGAGATCTACCAGAAGGCGTTGTCCGACAACCCCGCGGACGCGATGGCGGCGGCTGGTCTCGCTCAAGCCAGGTTGCTGCGCCGCACCGAGCAGCTCGACCCCGACAAGGTGTTCGCGGCCGCCGCGGAGAACCCCGACGATCTGGAGGCGCAGACGCAGGCCGCTGACATCGAGGTGCTCACCGGCAACGCCGCGACCGGGTACGCCAGGCTGGTGGATCTGGTGCGCCGCACCGCCGGTGATGACCGGGGGAGGGCCCGGGATCATCTGGTCTCGCTGTTCGCGATCGCCGAGCCGGACGACCCAGCGGTGGCTGCGGCGCGACGCGACCTCGCGAACGCGCTGTTCTAACGGCGTAAGGCGACTCGCCCGATGCGTCGAATCGCTGTCCTGGACGCCCCCTCCAATCTCGGCCTGCGACCACCTGGCCCGGGTGTCTCTCCCGGGTGCGCCAAGGCCCCTGGCGCTTTGCGCGACCACGCTCTGGTGGCGCGCCTGGGCGCGTTCGACGCTGGTTGTGTGGTCGCTCCCCGCTACGACCCGGATGGTTGGCGGCCGGGCGACGGGGTGTGCCAGGCGGAGTCGATCGCGGAGTACACCGAGCGGCTGGCTGGCCGGATCGGCATGCTGATCGATCGGGGCGATTTCCCCTTGGTGCTCGGCGGCGACTGCTCGGTCCTGCTCGGCGGCGCGTTGGCGATGCGGCGGCGACGGGCGCGGGACGGCGGACGCCACGGGTTGGTCTTCGTCGACGGGCACTCTGACTTCCGCCATGCTGGCAACGCCGACTACATCGGCGCCGCCGCTGGGGAAGACCTGGCGCTGGTGACCGGCCGTGGCCAGTCAGACCTGACTGACATCGGCGGGTTGCGGCCGTACCTGCGCGAGGAAGATGTGGCCGTGCTCGGGATCCGGGACTCTGACGAGTACCGGATGGACCTGAGGGCGGCGGGTGTGGTGCACCGCACCGAGCCGCAGATCCGCACCGACGGGCCGAAGCGCAGCGCGGCGTGGGCGCTCGAGGAACTCGGCGAGGTGTACGGGTTCTGGGTACATGTCGACGTGGACGTGCTGGATCCGGCGGCGATGCCGGCAGTGGACGCTCCGGATCCGGGCGGGATCGCCTTCGTTGAACTGGAGCAGATCATCGCCGAACTGACAGCCAGCCCGAGGTGCCTGGGGCTTGAGGTGACCGTCTTCGACCCGGACTACGACCCGGATGGACGGTACGCCGCGCAGATCGTGGACACGCTGGTCAGCGGACTGCGGCCGGTGTGGCGGCATAGCCAGCAGCCATTGGGCGAGGCCGGGGTTGATTCGCCCGAACAGCCGATAGCCGAGTAGTCGGAACAACAGCCGAGCAAAATAGCAGGAATGTCGTCCTTGGCCTGCCACCGGAGTGGAGGCCGAGGAGCCTTAGGCTTGCCAAAGAGGCCCACGATGGCGTGGGCGAGGGGAGTGACCACCCGATGACGCGGCGTCGGGCCAGCACACGGCCGACAGAGACCCCGGACAGCACCCGTCAGGCGGACGCGCCAGCGGGTTCGACCCGTCGGGGCGGTGGCTCCCCACAACCGGGCAGGCAGGCGGCGGACTCCCCCGGGGAGGACTCCACGAGCGCTCGTCCAGATGCGATGTCGGACGAGGGCGCCGACGGCGAGGAGTTGCTGTCAGATGTGCCCAACCGAGAGCGCCTGATCGCTGAGGCCGTCGAGCTGGCCGCGGGCCGGGACGGGCTGCCCGAACTGGTGGATCGCTACTGGCGGCTGGTGCCGGACGAGGAGCTTTTCGGGCACACCGCCGGTGACCTGGTCGACGCCGCGGCCGCCCACCGGGAGCTCGCCGAGCAGCGGCTCCCCGGGGAAGTCAAGCTCGAGGTGAGCACTCCCCAGGAGCGGCCGGGCACGCCTCGCAACACGATCGTGAAAATTGTGGTCGATGACATGCCATTCCTGGTCGACTCCGTGACCGCGGCGGTGGTGGAACACGGCCTTGAGGTGCACCTGCTGGTGCACCCCCAGGTGGTGGTGCGCAGGGAGTTCCTCGGCAAGCTCGAAGCGCTGCACCCGGATCTGGAGCCCCACGAGGCCGGATCCGACGACCAGGTGGAGAGTTGGATGCACCTGGAGGTCGATCGGCAACGTGACCCGGCAGCCCAGCAGGAGCTGCGGGACGTGATCGGCAGCGTGCTCACCGACGTCCGGGAGGTCGTCGAGGACTGGCAGAAGATGCGGCACCGGGCGTTGGAGTTGGCGGACTCGCTCACCGGTCCGCAGGCCAGCAAGCTCCCGGTGCCCGGCAAGGACATCACCGACACGGTGGAGCTGCTGCGGTGGCTCGCCGAGGACAACTTCACGTTCCTGGGTTACCGGGAGTACCGGCTGGTGACCGACGAGCGGGGCGAGCAGGTGCTGGAGGCGGTGATCGGCACCGGCCTGGGGGTGCTGCGCTCCGACCAGCAGTCGCCCAGGGTGCTCTCGTCGATGACGCCGGAGGCGTACGACAAGGCGTTGGAGAAGCGGCTGCTGATCATCACCAAGGCGAACTCGCGCGCCACCGTCTACCGGCCGTCATACCTGGACTACGTGGGCGTCAAGCTCTTCGACGACCAGGGTGAGGTGGTCGGGGAGAAGCGTTTCATCGGGCTGCTCGCCTCCGCCGCGTACCTGCATTCGGTGCGGGACCTGCCGGTGGTGCGCCGCAAGGTAGCCGAGGTGGTGGAGCGTTCCGGGTTGGCGCCGCGCAGCCACTCGGGCCGGGATCTGATGGAGATCCTGGAGACGTACCCCCGGGATGAGCTTTTCCAGACCACGGTCAACGAGCTGTGGGCCAACGTGATGGGGGTGCTGCGGCTGGCCGGCAGGCGGCAGCTGCGGCTGTTCCTGCGCAAGGACGCGTACGGCCGCTTCATGTCCTGCCTGGTGTACCTGCCGCGGGACCGGTTCACCACCCGGAACCGGCTCAAGATCCAGGACATTCTGCTGCGCGAGCTCAACGGCATCGGGGTGGACTACACCACCCGGGTGAGCGAGAGCACGCTGGCCCGGATCCACTTCATCGTCCGCACCGACCCCGCAGACCCGCCCCGCGGGTACGACGTCGAGGCGATTCAACGCCAGTTGGTGGAGGCCACCCGGCACTGGGACGACGACTTCGACCTGGCGCTGGAGCGCAAGCTCGGCGAGGAGCAGGCCAAACAGCTCTATCAGCGGTACGTGGACGCGCTGCCGCAGACGTACAAGGACGAGCACACCCCGTACGAGGCGATCAGAGACCTCGCCAAGCTGGAGTTGCTGGACGATCCCGGCCAGCTCGCGATGCACCTCTACCGCAAGGGCAACGACCCGGACCAGGTCCGGTTCAAGGTGTTCCGCCGGCAGCAGCCGATGATGCTCTCGGCGGTGCTGCCGGTGCTGCACTCGCTGGGGGTGAAGGTCGCCGACGAGCGCCCGTACGAGATCCGCCGCGGCGACGGCGCGATCTACCTGTACGACTTCGGGCTGGTTCCTCCGGAGAACTGCCTGGACATGGCCGAGGTCCAGTCGAAGGTGGAGAACGCGTTCTCGGCCGCATGGCGGGGCGAGTCCGAGGTGGACAACTTCAACGAGCTGGTGCTGCGCGCCGGGCTGACCTGGCGCCAGGTGGTGATCCTGCGGGCGTACGCGAAGTACCTGCGACAGGCGGGCACCCCGTACAGCCAGGACTACATGCAGAAGACCTTCAGCGAGTATCCGGGCATCGCGGTGCTGTTGGTGGCGCTGTTCGAGACCCGGTTCAACCCGGCGCTCGCGGTGGACGACGAGATGCGCTCGGCCTGCACCGACGATCTGGTGGACGCGATCCGGGTCGAGCTGGACCGGGTCGGCAGCCTGGACCAGGACCGGATCCTGCGCAGCTTCCTGAACCTGGTGCTGGCGACGCTGCGCACCAGCTTCTTCCAGCGGGACACCCGCGGCGAGCACGCCGGGCGGCCGAAGCCGTACGTCGGGTTCAAGCTGGAGCCGCAGCGGATCCCGGAACTGCCGCTGCCCCGTCCCCGGTTCGAGATCTTCGTGTACTCGCCCCGGTTCGAGGGGGTTCACCTGCGGTTCGGCGCCGTGGCACGGGGCGGGCTGCGCTGGTCGGACCGTCGGGAGGACTTCCGCACCGAGGTGCTGGGCCTGGTCAAGGCGCAGATGGTCAAGAACGCGGTGATCGTGCCGATGGGCGCCAAGGGCGGCTTCGTGCTCAAGGACGCCCCGAACCCAGCAGCCGACCGCGACGCCTACTTCGCCGAAGGCAAGGCGTGTTACCAGATGTTCATCTCGGCACTGCTGGACGTCACCGACAATCTCGACCCGACCTCGGGCAAGGCGATCCCGCCACCGCAGGTGGTGCGTCACGACGAGGATGACACGTACCTGGTGGTCGCCGCCGACAAGGGCACCGCCACCTTCAGCGACGTCGCCAACGCGATCGCCGTTGACTACGGGTTCTGGCTGGGCGACGCGTTCGCCTCCGGAGGGTCGGTCGGGTACGACCACAAGAAGATGGGGATCACCGCCCGCGGCGCCTGGGAGTCGGTGAAGCACCACTTCCGCGCGCTCGGGCTCGACACCCAGGCCGAGGACTTCACAGTGGTCGGCATCGGCGACATGTCAGGTGACGTGTTCGGCAACGGGGTGTTGCTGTCTGAGCACATTCGCCTGGTGGCCGGCTTCGACCACCGGCATGTCTTCATCGACCCCTCCCCGGACGCCGCGACCGGTTTCGCCGAGCGCAGACGGCTCTTCGACCTGCCCCGGTCCACGTGGGAGGACTACGACGAGTCCCTGATCAGCGCTGGCGGCGGGGTGTGGCCACGTAGCGCCAAGTCGATCCCGATCTCACCCCAGGCGCGTGAGGCGCTGGGGATCGACGACCCGGACGTCACCGAGTTGACGCCGCCCGAGGTGATCAAGGCGATCCTGCGGGCGCCGGTCGACCTGCTGTGGAACGGCGGCATCGGCACGTACGTCAAGGCGACCGTGGAAACCCACGCGGCGGTGGGCGACAAGACCAACGACCAGGTGCGGGTGGACGGTCGCGAACTGCGGTGCAGGGTCGTGGGGGAGGGCGGCAACCTGGGGCTCACCCAGCTGGGCCGGATCGAGTACGCGTTGCACGGCGGCTCCGACGCCGGAGGGCGGATCAACACCGACTTCATCGACAACTCGGCCGGTGTGGACTGCTCAGACCACGAAGTCAACATCAAGATCCTGCTGAATCGGGCGATCACGGCGGGCCGGCTGCAGGAGGCTGAGCGGGCGGACCTGCTCGCCGAGATGACCGACGAGGTCGCCTCGTTGGTGCTGGCGCACAACTACGACCAGGCGACCGCGCTGGGCAACGCCAGGCAACAGGCCGGGCAGTTGCTGCCGGTGCACCGCCGGCTGATCGCGGACCTGGAGCGCAATGGCCGCTTGGACCGCGACCTGGAGGGTCTCCCGGACGAGGAGGAGCTGGACACGCGGGCAGCTGCCGGGACCGGGTTGACCACTCCTGAGTTCGCGGTGCTGTTGTCGTACGTCAAACTGGGCCTGGCCGAGGACGTCCTGGCCTCTGAGTTGCCGGATGAGGAGTGGACGCGACCGCTGCTGGTGAACTACTTCCCCACCCCGCTGCGGGAACGGTTCAGCGACCTCACCAGCGAGCACCCGCTGCGCCGGGAGATCGTCACCACCCGGCTGACCAACGAGGTGGTCAACCGTGGTGGCACCACCTTCGTCTACCGGGTCGCCGAGGAGACCGGCGCCAGCTACGCGGACATTCTCCGGGCGTACGTGGTGGTGCGCGAGGTGTTCGGCCTGCGGCGCATCTGGAGCGCGGCAGAGGCGCTGGACAACCAGATCACCGCGACGGCGCAGACCCGGGTCTTCCTCGCCAGCCGCCGGCTGCTGGACCGCGCCGTGCGCTGGCTGGTGCAGAACCGCACCCCGGTCGACGTCGAGGCGGAGATCAGTCGATTCGAGCCGGGCGTCAGCGAGTTGCTGCCGCGGGTGGGCGACCTGTTCCGTGGCACCGAGCAGGAGTCGCTGCGCGCCGAGGTGGCCAAGCTGATCGACCAGGGGGTCCCGGAAGACCTGGCTGACTGGGCGATCCGGCTGATCTACGGCTTCGGCCTGCTGGACGTGGTCGAGACCTCGCACGCGTTGGGAATGGACCCCAACGAGGTCGCTGAGGTCTACTACGCGCTCTCGGAGCGGTTCGGCATCGACGCCCTGCTGGACCGGGTCTCGGCGCTGTCGCGGGAGGACCGGTGGCAGACGCTGGCCCGGATGGCGCTGCGTTACGACCTGTACGCCGCGCTGGCCGCGCTCACCGCCGAGGTTCTCACCGGGGGCGACGGGTCTTATGGCGGCGATCAGGCCGGCCGATCTGACGGCGCCTCCGCGGAAGACGGCGATGCGGCGCCAGCGGATGCTTCGGCTGACGCGGCGGCGTCCGCTGACGCCCGTATCGACGCGTGGGAGCAGGCGAACTCGTCCAACATCGCGCGGGCACGTAACGCGATCGGGGAGTTCGGGGAGTCCCAGGCGGACCTGGCCGCGCTGTCGGTGGTGCTGCGTCAGATCCGAACCCTGGTCCGGTCGTCCCGGTTGTGACCGGGCGCCACCTGGTCAGGCCGGGTCGGGGCTGGGCTTGATGGGCCGCGTGGGCGGCGAGTTCGGTTAGGGCGTGTGGGGTCGCAGCCAGATCACGCTCAGCGGGGGCAGGTTGACCAGCGCCGAGGCCGGCATGCCCTGATGCGGCTCGGCGTGCGCTTCCACGCCGCCCAGGTTGCCGAGCCCGGCGCCGCCGTACTCGATCGCGTCGGTGTTGAGCACCTCAACCCACCGCCCGGGGTGGGGCAGGTCGACCGGGTGCTGCGACCATTCGACGCCGGAGAAGTTGGCCAGGCACGCCAACGGCCGGCCGTCCACGGCAGGGGCCGGCCGGTCGCTGCCGGAGGCGGCTGGCTGGTCGTGGCTGGCCGGTGTCGCGGCGGGATGGCGTAGGAACGTGACGACGTTGTGCGCGGCGTCGTCCGGGTCGATCCAGCTGAACCCGCCGGGCTGGGTGTCGGCCGACCACAGCGCGGCGGCGCCGCGGTAGATTCGATTCAGGTCTGCGACCAGCCGTCGCACCCCGGCGTGGCCCGGGTCGTCCAGCCAGGACCAGTCCAGCCCGTGTTCCTCGCTCCACTCCGAGGCCTGGGCGAACTCGCAGCCCGAGAACAGCAGCTGCTTGCCGGGATGCGCCCACATGTACGCCAGCAGCGCGCGCAGGTTCGCCAGCTTCTGCCGCTCGTCCCCGGGCATCTTGGCGTACAGCGAGCCCTTGCCGTGCACCACCTCGTCGTGGCTGATCGGGAGCATGAAGTTCTCGCTCCAGGCGTACGTGAGACCGAAGCTCAACTGGTGGTGGTGGTGGGCCCGGTAGATCGGATCCTTGGAGAAGTAGCCGAGCGTGTCGTGCATCCAGCCCATGTTCCATTTGAATCCGAACCCGAGCCCGCCGGCGTCGACGGGGCGGGTCACCCCGGGCCACGCGGTGGACTCCTCCGCGATCATCATCACTCCGGGGTGCTCCCGGTACGCGGCCGCGTTCACCTCCTGTAGCAGCGACACCGCCTCCAGGTGCTCGCGTCCGCCGTGGACGTTCGGCGTCCATTGCCCCGGCCCCCGGGAGTAGTCGAGGTAGAGCATCGAGGCCACCGCGTCCACCCGCAGCCCGTCGATGTGGAACTCCTCCAGCCAGTAGAGCGCGTTCGCGACCAGGAAGTTGCGCACCTGGGGACGGCCGTAGTCGAACACGTACGTGCCCCAGTCGGGTTGCTCGCCGCGGCGCGGATCCGGGTGCTCGTACAGCGGGGCGCCGTCGAAGCGGGCCAGCGCCCACTCGTCGCGGGGGAAGTGTGCGGGCACCCAGTCCAGGATCACCCCGATCCCGGCTTGGTGCAGCTGGTCCACCAGGTGCCGGAAGTCGTCCGGGCTGCCGTGCCGGGCGGTCGGCGCGAAGTACGAGGTCCCCTGGTACCCCCACGACCCCCCGTACGGGTGTTCGGCCACCGGCAGCAGCTCCACGTGGGTGAAGCCCAGCTCGGCAACGTACTCGACCAGTTCGTCGGCGAGTTGCCGGTACGACAGCCCAGGGCGCCAGGAGCCGAGATGCAGCTCGTAGATCGACACCGGACGCTCGTGCCACGGGGTCGCCTGCCGCGCCCGCATCCACTCGGCGTCGCCCCAGGTGTGCTCGGACCGGTAGATCACAGACGCGTTCTTCGGCGGCGCCTCGGCGGCGAAGGCGTACGGGTCGGCCTTGTCCCCAAAGCCGCCGTCGATGCCGTGGATCCGGTACTTGTAACGGTCACCTGGCTTCGCCTCGGGGATGTGGGCCTCCCAGATGCCACCGCCGACCGGGCGCATCGGGGCGCCGTCGTACGGCCCCCAGCCGGCGAAGTCGCCGATCACCCGGACTTCTCGGGCATTGGGCGCCCAGACCGTGAACCGGACCCCGGACGCCGGGCCGGCGGTCGCGGCGTCGCTGGTGGGTGCGGCGTCGCTGGTGGGTGCGGCGTCGGGCGGCAGCGGGTGCGCGCCCAGCACCGTCCACGGCCGCTCATGGCGACCTTCGGCGATCAGGCGCAGATCCAGCTCGCCGTACGGCTGCTGTCGGGGGTCGGGCACGGTCCTCGGCACTGCGGCTCCTGTCCCATCAGTCCTGGCTCAACAGCAGCTCAGCCGTTGAGTCACGGTGTGGCGTGTCGCGCCACCAGCGCGCTGATCGAATGCAGCGGCACCGGCAGCCACTGGGGTCGGTTGCGCGCCTCGTACACGGTCTCGTAGACGGCCTTGTCCAGCTCGTACGCGCGCAGGATCACCAGCTGGTCGTTCGGGTGGGCGCCGGCGCCCTCGGCGTACCCGTCGCAGAAGGCGCCCCGGTTGCGTTCCGTCCACTCCTGGGTGCGGCGCCGCAGCTGGGCGTCGCGATCGTCGTGGCCGGGCTCGATCGCGTTGCCCGCCAGATCCACGAGCGGGTCGCGTTCCTCAGCGAGCAGCAGTTGCGCCGCCGCGTACTCGAAAGATCGAAGCATCCCGGCTACGTCCCGCAGCGGCGAGTCCAGGCGGGTCCGCTCCGGCAGCGGTGTGGCCGGCTCCCCTTCGAAGTCGATCAGCAGCCACCGCGTCGGGGTGCGAAGCACCTGACCCAAATGCAGGTCACCGTGGATGCGTTGGATCGGGACCGGCGTGCTCACCTCGGCCAGCGCCGCGTACGCGCTGGTCAAGAACTCCTGGTACGTCTCCAGCTCCGGCACCACCCGGATCGCCGCGGCGGCCCGGGCCGTCATCCGGTCGGCCAGCGTGGCCAGGCCCTCAGCGTCCAGGACGGCCACCCCGAGCGTCCGCGCCAGGTCAGCGTGCACCGCCGCCACCGCCTCGCCCAACCGGTGCGCCTCAGCCCCGAAATCAGCACCCACCTCATCGGGATGCAGGTCGCCGTCGGCGAGCAGGTCCCGCACGCTGGCCAGCGCCATCGACCAGCCGTCGGCGGAGTTCTCCACGTACTCGCTGAGCATTCCGTAGCTCGTCACCTGTCCATCCAGTTCCCCCTCGATCCCACCCAGCAGGCGGGCCACGTGCTCGTTTCCGGCGCGCCCGAGCACGCGGTTGATTTCCAGGTCGGGGTTCGTCCCGGGTGTCACCCGCCGGAACACCTTCAAGATCGCCGCGTCGTCGTAGACCACGCTGGTGTTGCTCTGCTCCGACTCGACCACCCGGCTGGGCAGCGGGCCGTCGGGCGAGCTAGGCGTCGTCGCGCCCGGCTCGGGAACGAACACCACCTGATGCTGGCCGGCGGTGGCTGCCGCCTTCATCAGCCGCATCAGCTGGTCAACCGCGGTCTCGTCCCACAGGCCGTCGTAGCAGATCCAGCCGTCGGGCAGGTCGGTGATCCGGACGTGCTCCAGTTTCACTGACAGCTGCCGGGTGAAGCCGATGAACACCTGGTACGTGTCCGGCGCGCCCTCATCGGCGTACCAGACCCGCAGCACCGCGTGCACCAGGTCGACGCCCGCCGGCGCGGGAATCGGGGTCTGCTGCAACATCGACACCACCGAGATCTGGCGGTGTTTCGCGGCGAACCAGCGTTGCTCCGGCAGCCACTCGGCCAGCGCGTCAGTCAACTGCGGTGTAAGCGCGTCCAACCAGTCCGGCAGGCGCGCCGGTGAGCCACGTGCGGGATCTGTCACGTCGCCAGCTCCTCTCGCGGGGTGAGTTGAAACCAGTAGAAGGCGTGGCCGGGCAGCGTCAGCAGGTACGGCAACTCGCCAATCGCCGGGAACGGCGCCCGCCCCGTCAGCTCCACCGGCACGTAGCCCTCCCATTGCCGCAAGCTCAACTCGATCGGCTGCGGGAATCGGGAGAGGTTGTTGACACAGAGCACGATGTCCGGGGCGTGCCCGGCGCCCCGCCCCGGATCGGGCTCCGAGCCGGGGTGTTCGCGCACGTGGGGGCCGGGGTGTTCGCGCACGTACGAGAGCACCGTCGGGTTGGAGCCGCCGAGGTCGTGAAACTCGCCCACCGCGAACGCCGGGTGCCGCTTGCGCACCTCGATCAGCCGGCGGGTCCAGTGCAGGAACGATGTGGAGCTGTCCCGGTTCACCTCCACATTGACCGCCTGATAGCCGTAGATCGGGTCCATGATGGTCGGCAGGTAGAGCCGCCCCGGAGTGGCGCTGGAGAATCCGGCGTTGCGGTCCGGGGTCCACTGCATCGGGGTGCGCACCGAGTCCCGGTCGCCCAGCCAGATGTTGTCGCCCATCCCGATCTCGTCGCCGTAGTAGAGCACCGGTGACCCGGGCAGCGACAGCAGCAGCGCCGTGAACAGCTCCAGCTGGTCCCGATCGTTGTCCAGCAGCGGCGCCAGCCGGCGCCGGATCCCGATGTTGGCCCGCATCCTGGGATCTGTCGCGTACTCGGTGTACATGTAGTCGCGCTCTTCGTCGGTGACCATCTCCAGAGTCAGCTCGTCGTGGTTGCGCAGGAAGATCCCCCATTGGCAGTGCTCGGGGATCGTCGGCGTCTGGGCCAGGATCTCCGACACCGGGAACCGGGACTGCCGGCGCACCGCCATGAAGATCCGTGGCATCAGCGGGAAGTGAAAGGCCATGTGGCATTCGTCGCCGCCGGTGTCAGCGTCGCCGAAGTACTGCACCACGTCGGTCGGCCACTGGTTCGCCTCGGCCAGCAGCACCCGGCCCGGGAACTGGTCGTCGACCACCTTGCGCACCTGCCTCAGGAAGGAGTGCGTCTCGGGGAGGTTCTCGCAGTTGGTGGCGTCCCGCTCGTACAGGTACGGCACCGCGTCCAGCCGGAACCCGTCGATTCCCAGGTCCAGCCAGAACCGCAGCACGTTCAGCATCTCGTCCCGGACCCGCGGGTTGTCGTAGTTCAGGTCCGGCTGGTGCGAGAAGAAGCGGTGCCAGTAGAACTGTTGCCGCACCGGGTCGAAGGTCCAGTTGGACTCCTCGGTGTCGACGAAGATGACCCGCGCGTCGGGGTAGCGGCTGTCGGTGTCCTGCCACACGTAGTAGTCGCCGTACTCGCCGTCCGGGTCACGGCGGGACTCGGCGAACCACGGGTGCTGATCCGAGGTGTGGTTCATCACCAGGTCGGTGATCACCCGGATGCCGCGCTGGTGCGCCTCGTCCAGCAGCAGCACGAAGTCTTCGATCGTTCCGTAGTCCGGCAGCAGCTTGTAGAAGTCGCGGATGTCGTACCCGCCGTCGCGCAGCGGCGAGTCGTAGAACGGCGGCAGCCACAGGCAGTCCACGCCCAGCCAAGCCAGGTAGTCCAGCTTCCCGGCCAGGCCTCGCAGGTCTCCGGTGCCGTTGGCGGTGGAGTCGTGAAAGGCGCGCACCAGCACCTCGTAGAAGACGGCCCGTTTGAACCAGTCCGGTTGCACCGGCAGCACCCGGGCAAGTCGGAAGTCGTCAGCCGTGGGGTGCAGCACGTGCCCGTCAGCGACCTGGCTGCCGCTGCTCCCGGGGTCGCCGCCACGGCTGGGTCCGGGGTCGCCGCCACGGCTGGCGACGTTGATCTGCGCTGACCCCCCGCCCGGAGGGTCAGGCGTGACGATAGACCGTGAAGACATGCGCTGGCTCCTGATGGGGATCCAGTCGTACGGTGTTGTGCTCGCCCCAGTCGTGACTGGCCCCGGTGATCTCGTCCCGGACGGCGAACCGCTCGTGCCAATCGAAACCGATGGCTGGCATGTTCAACGAGGTGTTGCCCCATTGGACGTTGCGCGGATCCAGCGTGCAGACCACGAGCACCGTGTTGTCCTCGCCGCCGGCCGCCTCGCCAGGGGAGCGCTTGGACCAGCACAGCAGGGCGTCGTTGTCGATCTCGTGAAATCGCAGGTTCCGCATCCAGGCCAACGCCGGGTTGCGGCGCCGGATCTGGTTCAGCCGGGTCAGGTACGGCGCCAGCGAGCGACCTTGACGCGACGCCGCGTCCCAGTCGCGGGGCCGCAGCTGGTACTTCTCGTTGTCCAGGTACTCCTCGGCGCCGGGCCGAGCCTGGTGCTCGTACAGCTCGTAACCCGAGTACACGCCCCAGCTCGGCGCGAGCAGGCTGGCCAGCACCGCCCGGATCTTGAACATCGCGGGCTCGCCCCGCTGCAGCTCACGGTGCAGGATGTCCGGGGTGTTCACCCAGAAATTCGGCCTCATGTAATCCAGCGCGTCCACCAGCTCCAGGCAGTAGTCGATCAGCTCCTGCTTGCCGTTGCGCCAGGTGAAGTAGGTGTACGACTGCGAGAAGCCGATCTTGGCGAGGCCGTGCATCAGCGCCGGCCGGGTGAACGCCTCCGCCAGTAAGATCACGTCCGGGTGCTCGTGTCGCAGCTCGTCGATCAGTTTGCGCCAGAAGGTCAGCGGCTTGGTGTGAGGGTTGTCGACCCGGAAGATCTTGACCCCGTGGTCAATCCAGTGCCGCACCACCCGCAGCACCTCGGCGTAGATGCCTTCGGGGTCGTTGTCGAAGTTGATCGGGTAGATGTCCTGGTACTTCTTGGGAGGATTTTCCGCGTACGCGATGGATCCGTCCGGCTGGGTGGTGAACCATTCCGGGTGCTCAGCCACCCACGGGTGGTCGGGGGCGGCTTGCAGCGCCAGGTCCAGCGCCACCTCCATGCCCAACTGCTCGGCGTGCGTGACGAACGCCTTGAAGTCCGCGGAGTCGCCCAGTTGGGGGTGGATCGCGTCGTGCCCACCCTCGGCTGAGCCGATCGCCCACGGCGAGCCGACATCGTCTGGTCCGGCGACCAGCGCGTTGTCCCTGCCCTTCCGGTTGACCTTTC
Source organism: Micromonosporaceae bacterium (assembly GCA_050701815.1). Lineage (GTDB taxonomy): Bacteria > Actinomycetota > Actinomycetes > Mycobacteriales > Micromonosporaceae > WHSM01. The sequence continues at coordinate 43,225 of JBOGDL010000443.1, forward strand.
CGATGGGGTGGATCGGGGGCAGGTACACGATGTCGAAGCCCATCTCGGCGATCGCGTCCAGCCGCTTGGCGGCGCTGCGGAACGTGCCATGAACCGGCTGCCCGGCGCGGGATGAGGTAGCGGCCGTGTTTGGTGAGATTGCGGTGTTTGACGGGATTGCGGCCCCGCGCGCCACCTCGGCTTGTCGCATCGGGTCCGGCTCGGAGCGGGGGAAGAACTCGTACCAGGCGCCGAAGAGCGCCAACGGCCGGTCGACCCAGATCTGGCAGGGCGGGGAACGGCTTGGCAACCGGCGCACCGGATGCCGCCACATCAGGTCGCGGAGCCGCAGCGC
>JBOGDL010000444.1:0-4020 GCA_050701815.1 Micromonosporaceae bacterium
TGCCGGTCATGCCGGGATCGGTATCCGTGCCGGGACCGGATGGACGCGGATCTGGTGCTCAATCGGGTCACCGGGTGGTGCGCTCGTCCGACACTCGGGTGGGTGCTGGCCGTCGTGTCGGCGCCGCTGCTTTTCGGGTTGCTGTTGATCGTCGCTGGCGCGCTCGGGTGGGCGCGGTGAACGCGGCGGGTCAAGTGGTGTTCCGGCCGTACGCGATCGTGCCGATCACGGATCCCACAGCCAGCTACGGGGCGCCCTGGTTCTCGGATGCGACCCCGGAGCAACTCCACGAAGCGGCGCGGCACGTGATTGAGCGGCACCGGCCGTACGTGGTGGACCGCCCTCGTTGCGGGTGGTGCGCAGAGCCTTGGGTGTGCAGCAGCGTGTGGCTGGCCGAGCAGGTCCGCCGGATCACGCTGCGAGTGTTCGATTCGGAGCCGGCGCTGCAGGGCCCGGAGACAGCCACGTGAGCCTCTTTGCGGCGGCGGTGACGCTGCTGGCGGGGCTTGTCTTGGGCTTCGCCGCTGGTCGCGGGTACCAACGCGCGGCGCGTGCATGGACTGACTACACCGCGCACAAGGCAGCGACCCCAGCGCTGCGTGCCACCGCCTGGCTGACCAGCCGCAAAGCCGCCGGAACGCTCGCGCTGAGCGCCGGCCTGGCGATCTTCGCGCTCTATCTCACCGCTGATGCCAACCGCTGAGGCGGCGCCGAATGAAAGGCCACCACAAATGACGCTCCTTGAGGAGCTTGCCGCAAACACCGAGACCGCGCGTGAAGCCATCGCCTCGGCGACTGACCTGACCCAGGTGGCGCAGCACCTCGCACAGGAGAAGGCCCAGCAAGCCGCCGGGCTCGGCGCCCACGGCGTGGCCGCCACCATCCTGGGCGTGTGCCATCAATTCGAAGCGATCACCGCGAGTCTCAGCACAGCCCGCGGCGCTGTTGAGCAGGCCGTGTCGGGACTGGCAGAGATCACCCACGGCATGGGCACTGACGAGGTTGTCGCGCGCCTCGATCCTGGGATCTGCCAACTCGCTCAGGTCGCCGCAGCGGTTGACGCCGCGACCGGTAACGCTCACCAAGCCGTCGAGCACGCCCGCCAAGCCGACATCGACAGCCTCACGGCCTCCGCAATGAGCGTGCTCGACGCTCTCAGCGGCGCCTGGCGCACGGTCGATGAGGCCAGATCGGCCGCTGAGGCGTACCGCCAAAGAATTGACGCCTTGGCCAAAGGGTGAGCGGCGGCAGTTCCGGCCCCACGGCTTGTGGTGAGTCATGCGCTCAGCAACCCTGGGTGAGATGATCATCGAGAGAGGGGGGCTCGCACATGGTCATGTGGAATGAGTTCGCGCGCGTCGCGCCGCGAATCGCAGAGGTCTTCACGCGGCGTCACGCGGCCGCTCGGAATCTGTGCCTGCTCGCCACGCTGCGTTCGGACGGCTCTCCGAGGATCAGCCCGATGGAGCCGAGGTTTTTCGAAGACCAGTTGTGGATCATCGGGATGCCGGACACCTCCAAATTCCGGGATCTCGCCCGGGACCCCCGCTTCTGCCTACACACGGCGACCGTCGACCCCGAAGTGAAGGACGGCGACGCGAAACTATGGGGGACGGTGCGGGACGTGCGGGACAAGGCGCTGCACCAGCGGTTCGCTGAAGCGTTGTTCGAGGAGACCGGGTTCGATCTGCGCGGGAAAGAGTTCGGCCACTTCTACGCCGCTGACGTGACCGCCGCCTCCGCCGTGCAGATCAACGACGGTCACCTTGACATCACGGTGTGGAAGGCAGGCGAGCCCGAACGGGTGGTCCGCAAGCACTGACGGCCCATGCCCGCTGCCTCGCGAACACTCAGCACGCCGCGGCGGGCAGACGATACCCTTGCTGTATTACAAGCCGTATACGCTCACTGTGTGGGATATGAATGGATCACCACAGCCCTCGCCGCTCTGGTTGGCGTGGAGGCGTACGAGGTGCTTCAAGCCCTCGGCGCCGACCGCAAACGGCCTGTGCCCGCCAGCTCCGAGGGTGTGCGGCTGCTGACCTTGTGGTCGCGCAGCGGCGCCGGCCGGCCGCTGATCGTGACCCTGCGGCACAAGTCCGGCCTGGATTGGTGGATCGTCGGCGCGCGTGACATGAAACCCGACGAACTGGCCGAGTTCGAAGCGTGGGAGGCGAAATGACGACAAACGAGGACCTCCACACCACCGAGGAGCTGCGCGCCCTGGCTGAAGCCGCTGGCGTCGCCGAGGCCTTGGCTCGCGGCGAGCAGTTGCAGTTCCAGCCCGCCGACGCCGCTGCCGAGGCCGAGCTGCTCGCCCAGCTGCCCCCGTCGAACGCGCCGGTGACCGTGGTGCGGCCGGTGCGGCTGCCGTACGAGACAGATGCCCTCGTCAAGGCACTGGCGGAGGCCCGCGGAGTGTCCATGTCCGATCTCATCCGCGACTGGATCGCCATCGGGCTTGCCGCTGCCGGACAAACCCGGGACCCGGTCATCGAACTCCGTCACAGCCTCGACACCGCCCAGCGCGCCTTGGACTCGCTCACCGGCCGCGCCCCCGGCGGAGGGCGTCGGGACGTGGCCTGACCGCCGCGCGCCGGGGCTTACCTACTGCGCTGGCTCACTGCTCCGGGAAGTGACAGGCCGCCTGCTGGCCCGAGGGCATCAGGCGTAGCAGCGGCTCCTCGGACGCGCATCGATCCTGGGCCTTGGGGCACCGGGTCCGGAATCGGCATCCGCTCGGCGGGTTGATCGGGCTGGGCACGTCGCCGGTGAGCCGGATCCGCTCCCGGCCGCCGCGGGGCGCGGACACGTCCGGCGCCGCGGACAACAGCGCCCGGGTGTACGGGTGCGCCGCCTGCCCGTACACCTGATCGCGCTCGCCGATCTCCACGATCCGTCCCAGGTACATCACCGCGACCTGGTGGCAGAAGTGCCGCACCACCGCCAGGTCGTGCGCGATGAACAGGAACGCCAGGTCGAACTCGCGTTGCAACTGCCGCATCAGGTTGACGATCTGAGCCTGGATCGACACGTCCAGGGCGCTGACCGGCTCGTCCGCCACGATCAGCTGCGGCCGCACCGCGAGCGCCCGGGCGATCCCGATCCGCTGCCGCTGTCCGCCGGAGAACTCGTGCGGGTACCGGTTGTAGTGCTCCGGGTTCAGGCCCACGATCTCCAGCAACTGCTGCACCCGGGCCTTGACCCCACCGGGCGGTTTGATGCCGTTCACGGTCAATGGCATCGCGATGATCCGTCCCACCGTGTGCCGCGGGTTCAGCGACGAGTACGGGTCCTGGAAGATGATCTGCATCTGTTGCCGCAGCTCCCGCAACCCGCGGCGGCCGAGATGGGTGATGTCCTGCCCGGCGAACTCGATCCGGCCGCCGCTGGGCTCGAGCAGCCTGGTGACCAGCCGTCCGGTGGTGGTCTTGCCACATCCGGACTCGCCCACCAACCCCAGGGTGCGGCCCCGCCACAGCGTGAAGTCCAGCCCGTCCACCGCACGCACAGCGCCGGAGTCGCGGAACAGCCCACCCCGGGCGGCGAAGTGCTTGGTCAATCCCGTCGCCGCCAGCAGCGGTCGATCCGGCGAGGTGGGCGCCGACTCGGAGGTCGTGGCGCCGTGGTCCACCGCGCTTGCGGCGTCAGCCGACATCTCTGCGGAGGTGCTCATGCCGGCTCCCGGGTGGTCTGGACGGCCAGGCTTCGGCGCAGGGCTTCCGGCAGGTGACATGCCACCGCATGGCCAGGCCCGTCACCCTCGGCGCCTGCCGGCAGCAACGCGGGTGACTCGGCGGCGCACACGCCGTCGATCGCGTGAGCGCACCGGGGATGGAAGACGCACCCGGACGGCAGGTTCACCAGGCTGGGCGGGTTGCCTGGGATCGGGGGCAGGTCGATGTCCGGGTCGCCGTGCAGTGACGGCGCGGAGGCCAACAACCCCCAGGTGTACGGGTGCTGCGGCGCCCGTAGCACCGTTTCGGCCGAGCCGGTCTCCGCGGCCTTGCCGCCGTACAT
>JBOGDL010000445.1:0-3088 GCA_050701815.1 Micromonosporaceae bacterium
CTCGGCAACCGACTCGATCACCCGCTGGCACAACGCCTGCGGGCCACACTCCTGGGACGCTGTGGCGCACATCCAGACCCTGATCGCGGCGGCGCGGCGCAAGCGCCTGCCGATCATCTACACCACCGCCCCCACGCCGCGCGGTGACGGCTTCGACCGGGGTCGGTGGAATGACAAGAACCCCCGCCACACCGAAGACACCGCGAAAGCCAACCGGATCGTCGCCGAGATCGCGCCGCAGCCGCAGGACGTGGTGATCGAGAAGAGCAAGCCCAGCGCCTTCTTCGGGACGCTGCTGGCGAGCTACCTGGCAGACCTGCAGGCCGACTCGGTGATCGTGTGCGGCACCACCACCAGCGGGTGCGTCAGAGCGACCGTGGTGGACGCGTTCTCGTACAACTACAAGAGCACGGTGGTGAAGCAGGCGACCTTCGACCGGGGTGAGGCGTCGCACTGGATCAACCTGTTCGACATGGACATGAAGTACGCCGACGTCACCGATGTGGACACCGTGGTCGACCAGATGGACGCGCTGGCGTCCGGGTTGTTCGACTCCTCCAGGCTGCCGCTGCCGCACCCGGACGAGTCGACGTGACGCCGCCGGCGGCTGGCCCGGCGGCCCGTTGGTCGGCTGAGTTCGTGGAGATCGACGCGTCGGACGGGCGTCGCCTGGAAGGGTTGCTGCACCATCCCAGAGGCCCGCGTCAACCCACCGGCGCCGACCTGCTGGAAGGCCGAGCCGCACCGGCTGCGGCCCGGGCGTCGGTGCTGTTGCTGCACGGCAAGGGGGCGAACTGCTACAGCGGCGTGAGCCGGTTTCTACCTCCCCTGTTGGCGGACGCGGGGATCCGGACTCTCGCCCTGAACATGCGCTCGCACGATCTCGGCTACACCCGTATGGACGTGCCGTTCGTGGACCTCGAAGACGGCCCCGCCCAGGTCGACGGCGGAATGTGGGAAAACCTCGTGACCGCCCAGCTGGACGTCGCGGCGGGGATCAGGTTTCTGATCGACGAAGGCGCCCCTGAGGTGGCCTTGTGCGGGCATTCCTCGGGTGGTTTCTACGCGGCACTGCATGACCCGGCCGACGTCCGGGTGAGCAGCCGGGTGCTGCTCTCGCCGCTGGTCTCGCAGCGCCGCCCGCTCGACTTGTGGTTCGGGGGAGAGGGCGAGTTGGCGGGTGCCCTGGCGCTGGCGCGAGACATGGTCGAGGCAGGCCGTGGCGAGCAGCTGATCCCCACCCCGCTCTGGTACTACGCGATCAGCGCGAGGGCGCTGCTGCAGCGCGCCGCCGAACCCGATGGCCGATTTGTGGGCGCGCTTGCCGGGTGCGGCGCGCCGATCCTGGTGGCCTGGGGGTCGCTGGAGGGTCGGGGCGAGGACTGGGACGCGCTCGCCGGCCAGTTCCCGCATGTCTCCGCCGGGGTGATCGAGGGCGCCGAGCACAACTATCTGGGATCCGAGGAGTCGGTCGCCCGCCTTGTCGCGGACCACGCCTTCGCTTCCTTAAGATATTGACTTAAGTGCCATATTTTAGTTAACGTACGACACACGCGTCGACGTCTCGACGCGCCGCGAGCGCCCCGACGCGGACCGCGGGACACTCGTAGACCGCCTGACTGCTCGACGTCGCCGGTCAGCACGCGTGGGGTCGGCGGGCAATCCAGCCACCGGCGGGAGAGCCGCTTCCGATCACTGAAGGAGGGGTTGACGTGACCCGTTCAGGCAAGGAATACATCGCCGGGCTGCGCGACTCGCGGCGCGTGTTCATCGATGGTGAGTACGTCAGCGACGTGGCTGCCCACCCGGCCTTCAAGGGCGCGGTCGAGTCGATATCCCGGGTGTACGACCTGGCGAACGACCCGCGGCACGCGGCTGAGATGACGTACCCGTCGCCGGCCACGGGCGAGCCGGTGAACCTCTCCTACCTGATCCCCCGTAGCGAAGACGACCTGCGCCGCCGGCGGGTCGCGCTGCGCAAATCCGCCGAGGCGACCTTCGGGATGATGGGCCGGGGGCCGGAGCACGTGGCCGGCTTCCTCGCCGGCTGGGCCGGGCGCCCGGACATTTTCGCGGCGGCGGGCCAGCGCTTCGCCGACAACGTGACCCGCTTCTACGAGCACGTGCGCGACAACGACCTGTACTGCTCGTACGCCATCGTGCCGCCGCAGATCGACCGCGGCAAACCGGCGCACCAGCAGGAAGACCCCCACCTCTACGCCGGGGTGAAAGAAGAGCGGGAAGACGGCATCGTGATCGCGGGCGCGCAGATGCTGGGCACCGGCGCCGCCATCTCCGACTACCTTGTGCTCAGCTGCATCGTCCCGCTGCAGCCGGGAGACGAGGACTACGCGATCTCGGTCGCGGTCCCGCTGGGCGCGCAGGGCTTGAAGGTGTATTCCCGGCGGGGGTACGCGCAGGCGGCGTCCAGCACGTACGACTACCCGCTGTCCAGCCAGTTCGACGAGACCGACTCGTTGATCGTCTTCGACGACGTGTTCGTGCCGTGGGAGCGGGTCTTCGTGTTCCGGGACCGCCAGGTGACGACAGACCAGTGGCACCGCACCCCGGCGCACCTGCTGGGGAACAACCAGGCGCAGATCCGGTTCAGCGTCAAGCTCGACCTGTTGGCCGGGCTCGCGATGCGGGTGGCGCAGATGAACGGCTCCGACAAGTTCCCGCCGGTGCGTGGGGTGCTGGGCGAGCTGGCGGCGCACGCGTCGATGGTCTCGGGCCTGGTCTACGCGCAGGAGCAGAACTGCGAGCTGGACGAGCACGGCATCGCCTGGCCGGGCCGGTCGGAGTGCTTCGCCACCATGACGCTGCAGTCGGATTTCTATCCCAAGCTGCTGCACCTGCTGCGCGACCTGTGCGGCGGCGGAGTGATCCAGATGCCTTCAGCAGCGGCCGACTTCGACCACCCCGAGGCGCGGGCTGACTTCGACCGGTACGTGCAGTCGCCGGGCTATCCCAGTGTCGAGCGGGTCAAGCTGCTCAAGTTGGTGTGGGACGTGATCGGCTCCGAGTTCGCCAGCCGCCACCAGCAGTACGAGATGTTCTACGCCGGGGCGCCGTTCCTGGTCCGCTC
>JBOGDL010000446.1:0-5755 GCA_050701815.1 Micromonosporaceae bacterium
GCTATCGCGCTGGGACGCTCGCCGAGGATCACGATGGCGGCCGTGACGGACAGCAGCGGGCCGGTGCCACGAGCCAACGGGTACACCACCGACAGGTCGGCCAGCCGGTAGCCCCGCTGCAACAGCAGGAAGTATCCCAGGTGGACCAGCCCGCTGAGCATGATCACGCCGACCGCCGCGAGCGACAACGAATGCGCCGCGACCAGCACCACCGGCGCGTACATCACGGTGGCGAGCAGCGCGGCGAGCCACACGAAGGCGAGGCCGCCGTCACTGGCTCGCTTAGCCGCGAGGTTCCACGTGGCGTGCGACACCGCCGCGCTCAGCACCAACGCAAGCGCGACGAGACTCATGACGTACGACGATAATGATCTCGCGTGTCGAGACCTGCGGCCGGACCCAGCGTCTCGACCGGGGTCACATGGGGGTGGCGCCCTTGACGAACTTCACCAGCTCGGTGAAGGCGGGACGCTCCTCGAAGCCGCCGCAGTCCACCGCGGTCATGGACAGCGTGCCCGCATCCAGCTGGTAGGTGAACCCGTCGGCGCACCTCCGGGTGTCCTTGTGCTGGGCTTCGGTGCGCAGCCGCTCGTCCATCGCGAGTGACTGCAGCTTCGACACCTGCCGGTCGGTGAGTTCGCCGGTGCGGGTCCTGCCGCCCTTCTCGGCGTACTTCCAGGCGCCGGCGGGTTGGATCTCGATGCGGTCGCTCACCCCAGCGAATCCACCCGTACGCGTCAAAGTGATCTTCATGGGTTTCCGCCTTGACGGGTACGACGGTGAGCCGGTCTCCCCCGGCGGGATCCCGATCTCGCCGGATGGACTGGAGGACGGGGTCGAGGAGGGCGCATCGGGCTGCGCGCCTGATTCCCCTCCGCACCCCGCGAGGCCGACGCTCAGCGCCGCGCACAGCAGAACACCGCCGATCACACCCTTCATGGTCGCGTACCCCCTTGGGTTCCATCCCGAGCATCGCCCGATTGGACGGACGACTCAAGATCGCCACAAGCACCTGAAGGTACGACGTTGCTCGCAGGCCGTCGGTTCCAACTGCACTATGTGTGCCTTGGTCATCACCTTAAGTGTTTGACGGTGTGTACGCACCACCCGGTTTTCCGCTCCCCGCGGAACTGAGATCAGGCGTCAGAATGCGGTGTGGTCGCGGAGCAACTCGGCAATCTTCGAGAACGTCGGTCGCGGCGGCTCCTTGCCGCAGCCGTCGTTGATCACAGTCACGCTGCCCGCATCGAGCTGGTGCCGCAGAGCGTCGGGGCACGGCTTTTCGAACCCCTTTGAGCCACCTGACGTCGCCTCGTCGGCCAGCTGCGGGTCCCGAGCCAACGACTGCAGCTGGCTTGACTGAGACTTGGTCAGCCGCCCGCTCTGCTGCTCGCCTGACTTCGACGTGAAGGTCCAGCTGCCGTCGCCGCTGACCACAACCAGGTCGCGCACCCCGGCCACACCGCCGGTACGCAGCAGCGAGACCCGCACCGTCTTGACACCCCCGGACTTCGGGTCCCGATCCGGCTGGCTCTTCGAACCCCCCTCGGCCTTCGAATCCCCGCTCTTACCCTCGGCGCCGGGCTTCGCCGAACGCGTGACGCCGTTTCCAAGCTTCGACTCAGCCTTGGAGTTGGCGTCGATCTTCGACTCTCCTGCTGGAGCTTCCGCCGACTTCTTGTCCATGTCGCCGGCGCCGCACCCCGCCAACGCCGCAACCAGCAACACACTGCCAACTATCAGTCGCATCCCAAGCGCCTCCGGTCTCCTCATCCTGGCTCCCCATTAGACAAAACCAGGGCAACACCGGCGTCCGGCAGAAACCCTAACGGTCGTGATAGCCGCGCACGTCAGCCGCGCCCAGCCGGGCAGCGTCGGCAGTGTGGTCGTCCGGGGCCTGCTGCGACTGCCGCTCCGCGGCCACCCGGGCCAGATAGTGCCCCACCTCGGTCTCCCGCACAGTCGCGTCCCAGCCCAACACGCTGCCCATCACGGCGGCAGTGTGCTCGGCGCTGCGCACCCCCCGATGCGGGGTCTCGATCGAGATCCGGGTACGCCTGGTGAGCACGTCATCGAGGTGGGTGGCGCCCTCCGCCAGCGCGGCGTACGCGATCTCAGCGGCCAGGTACTCCGGTGCGCCGTCGATCGGCACCGCCAGGTCAGGACGCTCCTGCATCAGGGTCAGCAACTCCCGGGCGAGCGTCCCGTAGCGCTCCAACAGGTGCTCCACCACGCCCACCGAGACGCCGTGACGACGAGCGGTGTCCGCCCGGTTGGCCCAGGCGTGCTCGAAGCCCTCGGCGCCCAACAACGCCACATCCTGGGTACGGGAGCGAGTCGCGCCGGGAAGCCGGCGTGCGGCCAGATCCACCACATCACTGGCCATCACCCGGTACGTGGTGTACTTCCCGCCGGCCACCAGCATCAGCCCCAGCATCGGCTCCACCACGGCGTGCTCTCGGGACAACTTCGACGTGGCATCGTCCTCACCGGACAGCAGCGGGCGCAGACCCGCGTACACACCCTCGATGTCCTTTACGGAAAGCGGACGATCCAGCACCTGGTTCACCTGACTGAGCAGGTACGCGATGTCGGTGGCGGACGCAGCCGGGTGAGCGCGGTCAAGTTGCCAGTCGGTGTCGGTGGTCCCGATGATCCAGTGGCCGCCCCACGGGATCACGAACAGCACGCTGCTCTCGGTGCGCAGGATCAGCCCCGCGTCACCGCTGATCGCGCTGCGCGGCACCAACAGGTGGACCCCTTTGCTGGCGCGTACCCGCAGGCCGCTGCCTTTCATCCGAAGCCCGCTGGCGCCCGGTGAGCTGCTGAGCATGGGCCTGCCGTTCAAGGTGGCGGCGCCCATCGACGATCGGCCAGCGAGATCTGGCCAGTCCTGGATCATCTCGCTGATGTCGTCGCTCCACACCCCGGTGGCAGCGATCACGGTACGGGCGCGCACGTCGAACTCCTGCCCCGACTCCATGTCCCGCACCCGCGCCCCCACCACCTCGCGGGCCTTGCGCAACACGCTGGTCACCCGGGCGGACGTGACGATCGCGGCGCCGTAACTGGCCGCCGTACGCGCCATCGTCACCACGTACCGGGCGTCGTCCACCTGGCCGTCGTAGAGCCGGATGGCGCCGCGGAAGGCGCCCTCGCGCAGGCTCTGGAACTCCCGCTTCACGCCCCGCCGGGTCAGGTGCCGGTGCCAGGGGATGCCGCGCCCGTACCCGAAGAGGCTGGCGAGCGTGTCGTACATCAGGACGCCGGCGCCGTAGTACGCCCGCTGCCACACCGGCCCGGTCAACGGCACCAGGAACGACACAGGTTTCGCCAGATGCGGGGCCAGTCGGGTCAGGATCAGGCCCCGCTCTCGCAGCGCCTCGTGCACCAGCCCGAACTCCATCTGCTCCAGGTAGCGCAGCCCACCATGGATCAACTTGCTTGATCGGCTGGACGTGCCCGCCGCGAGGTCACGCGCCTCCACCAGCGCCACGGACAGGCCGCGGCTGGCAGCATCCAAGGCGGTGCCCACACCGGTGACCCCTCCGCCGACGACCAACACGTCGAAAGTCTCTCGGCGCATTCGATCAAGGTCCTGTAGCCGCCGCTCCGCGGACAACCGGCTGGCTGCATACCTGGAAACGTTCCGGTCCCGTCGCACGCAATCACCGTAGCGGGACACCGCCCGCGCACGCATGAATCCCCCGATAGCCGCCCACGCCTTGACCGTTTCGGGGCCAGGGCAAGGGCGTGTGCCGCCCTTCGGAGTCGCCGAGCACCAGAGCCGAGGGCCGTCAGAGCATCACACGATCATGAGGTGGCCGCCGCTTCGGTGTCTCGCAGCACCCGTAGCGCGTTGTGATGGGCCAGCGCGGCCAAGTCAGCATCCGACCAGCCTCGCTTCGCCAGTTCAGCGAACAGCGCCGGGTATCCGGCCACATCCGTCAAACCGTCCGGCGGCATCAGGCAGCCGTCGTAGTCGCCGCCGAGCCCGACATGAGCGACACCCGCCACCTCGCGCACATGATCGACGTGATCGGCCACATCGGTCACTCCGCACGGCGGACGCGGATGAGCGTCCAACCAAGCGAGCCGATCCTGGTTCCACTCCGGACTGTGGTGCGGCCACAGCGTGTCGAGCCGGCTCTCCGCTTCGCCCAGCTCGTGCATCCAGACCCGACACTCCTCGTTGAGGAAGCCCGGCACGAACGTGACCATCACCAGGCCGTTTGAATCCCGCACCCGTTCCAGCACGTCATCGGGCACGTTGCGCGGGTGGTCGCACACCGCGCGGGCGGAGGAGTGAGAGAAGAAGCCGGGTGCGGTGCTGACGTCCAAGGCGGCATGCATCGTGGCGGGGGCGGTGTGGGAGAGGTCCACCAGCATCCCGAGCCGGTTCATCTCGCGTACGACATCGCGGCCGAAGTCGTTCAAGCCGCCTACGCGCGGCTTGTCGGTGGCACTGTCCGCCCACGGCGTGTTGTCGGTGTGAGTCAGCGTCATGTAGCGCACGCCCAACGCGTGCATCATCCGCAGCGCGCCCAGCGACTCGTCGACGCAATGGCCGCCTTCGATGCCCAGCAGCGAGGCGATCTTACCCGCGCTGAGTGCCTGCTCCACCTCGGCTGCGGTGGTGGCTATCTGCAAGTCCGTTGAATATCGCTCGATCATTTGGTACGCCGCGTCGATCTGCTCCAGCGTGGCCACCACCGCTGAGTTGCCTTGATATCCGCAGGGCACCCACACCGACCAGAACTGGGCGCCCACGCCACCGGCCCGAAGCCTCGGCAGGTCAGTGTGCAGCCCGGCGCCGCTCTGGTCATCGGCAAGATCGAGCGCGGCGAAGTCGTACCCCACCCGGACCCGCATCTCCCACAGCAGGTCGTTATGCCCGTCCACCACGGGCGCCTCGGCGAGCAGCGCGCGAACCCGGTCAGCTGTGATCATGACGTGAAGCTACCTCAGCGAAACCGGGCCCCGGACGGGCTGGGGCGGGCCGATGAGGCCAGTTTCGCTGAGACATGCGAGAGGGCGGACCCGTACAGGTCCGCCCTCTCGTTCGTTGCGCTTGGACTTGGGACGTCGCCCAACTCGCCGAGCTCGCGCCCGGAGAGTTGACCTGCGCGGCCTTAGAAGTCCATGCCTCCCATGCCACCGCCAGCGTCGGCGCCAGTCGGGGCCTTGTCCTTCTCCGGCTTCTCCGCGACCACAGCCTCGGTGGTCAGGAACAGCGCCGCGATGGAGGACGCGTTCTGCAGCGCAGAGCGCGTCACCTTGGCCGGGTCGATGATGCCTGCCTTGAGCATGTCAACGTACTCGCCCTTGGCGGCGTCGAGCCCGTGGCCAGCCTCGAGGTTGCGAACCCGCTCCACCACAACGCCGCCTTCCATGCCGGCGTTGACGGCGATCTGCCGCAACGGGGCCGGAAGCGCCGCCTGCACGATCTGCGCGCCGATCGCCTCGTCACCCACCAGGTCGAGCTTGTCGAAGGCGTTCACACCGGCCTGCACCAGCGCGACACCGCCACCCGGGACGATGCCCTCCTCGACCGCGGCCTTGGCGTTGCGCACCGCGTCCTCGATGCGGTGCTTGCGCTCCTTGAGCTCGACCTCGGTCGCGGCGCCAACCTTGATCACCGCAACGCCGCCGGCCAGCTTGGCCAGCCGCTCCTGCAGCTTCTCGCGGTCGTAGTCCGAGTCGCTCTTCTCGATCTCGGCCTTGATCTGGCTGACCCGACCGGCGATCTGGTCGG
>JBOGDL010000447.1:0-4373 GCA_050701815.1 Micromonosporaceae bacterium
ATCCACTCACCCTGGTCGCGCTGTGGCTCAACGGCGAGACGCTGCACGTTGACCACGGCTACCCGTGCCGGTTGATCGCGCCGAACCGGCCGGGCGTGCTGCAGACCAAATGGCTGGCGCGGATCGCGGTGAAGCGGAGAGTCTGATGAGGCTGGCCAGAGTTCTGTTGTGTGTCGTGGGCCTGGCGTTCGTGGGCTATGGCGTGGCTGGCGTGCTCACCGCAGATCGAGGGCCGGATCCAGAGCGTTACCTGAGCTTCCTGGTGCTCGGAGTGCTGGGCCACGATCTGGTGTTCGCCCCGGTGTCCCTCGTGATCGGAGGGCTGGCAGCCCATTGGGCGCCACGGGGGGCTCGTGGCCTGATCCTCGCCGGCCTGTTCGCGAGCGCGGCGGTCACCCTGATAGCGCTGCCGTTCGTGCTTGGGCGCGGCTACCGTCCTGACATCCCGTCCGCACTGCCGCTGAACTACGGGCGCGGGTTGGCGATCACACTGGCCGGGATCTGGACGGGCGTCGCCCTGGCCGGGGTGCTGCGTTGGATCGCACGCCGGCGCCGTGGCTGATGCACCCCACAAGCGCAGCGTGGAGCGGGTCGACTCAACTCTCGGCGGCCACGCCTATGCAGATGCCGACCAGGCCGAGCACGATCGCAGCGGTGGCCCAGCCGCGTGCCGTCCTGGCATGCCGGTCCGCGGTGGCGTAGTCGCCGCTGCCATACGCGCCCTTCGCCATCGCCGCGAACACGATGCCGACCACTCCGAGGGGCAGGCAGCAACACGCCGTGCTGAAGATCGAGATCCAGAGCCAGGTGTCCGGGTCAGGGGCATCAGAGTCGCCGACCGAGTACGAATCCATGCGCCCTCCCTGGGCTCGCCAGCGTGTCTACGGCCGGCCAAGCTGCGCCGTGTGCCGATGTGGCTAGGGGTACGGGTAGAGCTCGGTCCGCTTCAGGTCGATGCCCTCCGGAGGGCCGTACTTGACCCGCAGCACGTGTCGGGAGGCGCCCGGCGGGAACTCGCTGTAGACGTCGACGTTGCTTCGGATGGTGCCACCGACGATGGCTCCCTTGGCGTCGCGGAAGATGGCTGACATGTCGGGGTTCGTCAGCAGCGTGGTGTACCCCGAGTCCACCTCGTACTTCAGGATCAGACTGTCGCTGTCGGGCACGGCTGAGATGCCTTCCTCGTCCCAGTGGAGTGTGTGACCCCGCCCCTTCTGCCACCCGGTCTTGAGCAGCTTGGCGCTGAGTTCGGCGGAGTAACGGTGTTGTGGATCAACGTTGAGCCAGCGGACCTCAGTGACGGTGAATTCAACTGAGGCGACGTCCGGGCTCAGGATGTAGACGCAGTCGGAGATTCCGGTGCGCTTTCCGGGGAGGATGAGCGCGGACTCCCGGGTGAGCGCGTACTCGGAAATCTTGCCGACGAGCGACTTTCCCTGTGCGTCGAGAATCTCCAGCGAGACGGTGACGACCGCGGCCCGCTTCTGGCTGGTGTTCTCCAGGACCGCCCCGTACGAGACCAAGTTGTCGTCGCCGCTGTCCCTGATCGGCGAGTAGCCCTTTTCGACGAGCCGCACCTTGCCGTTGTCGCCGGGGGAACCCTCCGCGACCTGGTATTTGGTGGTGTCGGGCGGCACTGTCCGCGTGGCCGGAGGCATCGGGTCCTGTCCGTCGTCGGCCACGAGCCGGTAACCGACGCCGGCGAGGAGTAGCGCCAGGCAGGTCGCGACCACGATGAGCTGTGCCGGGGTGGCGCCGATCCACCGTGCGAAGCTGCCCACTGTGGCGCCAATTCCGGCTGGCTCGGCGGCCGGCGTGGTCGTGTCAGTGGAGTCGGCTGGCTCGGTGGCCAATGTGGTCGCCTCGGCAGACCCGACGGGCGCCGGCTGTTCGCGCGGCGCTGAGGCGGTGTTCTCTTCCGGTGTGCGGCTGTGGCCGTGATCCTGGCCGTGCCGGTCGTCCGGCTTCTCGTCGCTCACGCTGCCCCTCCTCCTCGCTGCCGCACGATACCGGCCACGCGCCACTCCGAACGCCGCGCCAGGTGTCCCGGACAGCTGCGGCTGCGGGTGAAGGGCGGAAACGGCTGGGCTGGCGGGCGCCCTTTACGCTCACCCGCATGTCTGATGAGACATCCGCGCCAACCCCTCGTGCCCCCAGGAGTTGGTCCACATGGGGAACCGTGGGCGCCGTGCTGCTGATCGTGACCGCGTTCGTCGTCGGCGGCGCCCCCCGGGAGCCGGAGTCGGTGGCGCACGTGCGCGCGTACTTCACGGCGATTCACGAGGGACGGGTCGCGGACGCGCTGGCGTTGGCGGGTGTCCGCAGGCCGAGTGGTGACGAGGCGCGATTCCTGACCCGTAAGGCGCTCACCGGCGGCTGGAAGATCGTGGCCCTGCGGGAGAGCGCGCACTACGACGGCTTCTCGTCGGACCCGGAGGAGGCGACTGTCGAGATCGCGATCCGGACGGGTGGGACCACCGCGGTGTCCGCGCTGACACTGCTGAAAGCAGATGGCGAATGGAGGATCGAGGATCCGCTGGTGGAGGTGACGTTCCCGAAGACGAACATGTTGTACGTGGACGTCAACGGAGTACGGGCGCCGACCGATCTCACCGCCGACAGGAGCGTCTACGCGTTGCTGCCGGGCGGTTACCGGTTCTACACCGACGTGCCGGGAGTCGCGAAGGTGGCGTCGAAGCTGGCGCCGGTGCTGCCCAGCCAAGCCAGAGTTTCGCTCGACCTCGCCCCCGGCGTGGCGCTCACCCGGAAGGGTGAACAGGCCGCACGGGCCGCCCTCAAGACGTACCTCGACGCCTGTGCTCGGTCGGCCGAGCTGACCCCGAAAGGCTGCCCGTTCGGCGCTGATCGGGGGATCGGCCCGCAGGGCGAGGAGTACCGGTCGGTGAGTGACTTCCGTGAGGTCACCTGGGAGATTCAGCGCTACCCCAAGGTCGCCGTGGTCCCCAACGGGCTCAGGTTGGCCGACCGGCAACGCGGCTCGGTCCGGGTCACCGTGACCGCGACGGAGGATGAGTCCAAGAAGGTCAGATACTCCGTGACCTGCGAAATGCGGATGAACGGATACTCACTCGCGATCAAGCCGGATGGCACGCTCAAGGTGCTCTCCCAGTACGCCCGGGTGGCCGATCGAGATGATGACTACGGACTGCGAGTCACCTCCTGCGGCTGACTGGCATCCCCACCGGAGACGGAGGGAGTGCCTGACCACTCGCGATTCGATAAGTTGATCTAGCGTCGCGTGCCGGTGGCAGACCGTGTCAGGCATGGACGCCGCCGTACCCACCGTCGCCGCCACTGATCCATACGTGCTGTTTGGACAGGGCATGGGAAGAGCGGACGGAGGCTACTGGCAATCGGTCACGAAGGCGGTCAGTGGCGCCTGGCGCAGTTCTTGAGTCGAGTTGCGGTGTTCTTTTTCAGGTTGTCACTCAACGTGCGAAGCCGGACCGACGCGGGCTCACCAGTGATGTAACCCTGCACATTGTCCACGCCAACCTCGTACAGCTCCTCGAGTGTCACAGGCGCGTCGCTGTCGTACCCTTCGACGACCACGGAGCGGGGGGTGCTGGCGTCGCCTCGTTCCAGGGCGAGGCGAGCGACCTTGATCACCAGCGCGAGTTCCTCCAGGGCCAGTGGATGGTGTAGCACAGCGCGATCCACTTTGATGTGAGCGAGCGCAAGGCTCGCGAGTCGGTCGAGCGAGGCGTGCCCGACGCCAAAGTCATCCAGTGCGAAGTGGACCGACAGTGACTGCGTTAACGCGGCAAGGCGCCGTCGGAAGAACTCGTGCGGTGACGGTGACCAGTCCTCGCCTTGATTCGGGGTGATTGGATCCTGCTCGGAGATCTCGAGCGTGACCGTCCCAGGGTTCATCCCTGTCTCGGACAGCGCGTCCTCAATAGTCCTGCTGTACGCGTCGCTGAGCAGTGACCTGACGGCGACGTTTATTGAGATCGGGGCACGGGGTCCGTGACGATAGACGCTTTCGGCATGGGCCGCAGCGTACGAGAGCAGCGCATTCCGGGCTAAGACCGAGTCGCGCTCGATGGTGAACTGATCCCCCCACACCTGGGCCGCACGCAGAATCGACGCCGGCGCCCGCCGTGAGTCGGCATCCCGTCGAGCCAGGGCTTCCCAGCCCGTCACGGCCACCGCGGCGGGGTCGGTGCCAAGACTCATCATCGGTTCGAAGACCATCACAAGAGATCCCACGATCTGCCTGTACGCCTCGAAGGCGCGGTGATAGAGGCTTAGCGGAAGACGGCCGAACTGCGATCGCCACGCGGTGAGCAGCTCGATCTCAGACTCGAGTGGCTCGGCTGCAAGATCCATCCGCCAGAGGGTTTGCAACG
>JBOGDL010000448.1:0-7795 GCA_050701815.1 Micromonosporaceae bacterium
CGATCAACTTCCCGTACCAGGGGCTGGTGGCGCAGCTGACCCACCTCAGCCTCACCCCCGCCAGCGGATGGGCGATCGGCGCCGTGGCCGTCGGCTGCTTCGTGCTGGCGATGTGGCTGAACCGCCGGCGCCGCAGGGCAGCCGGACTGCCGTTGCGCAGCACCCGGCAGATGACCCTGCGGACCGGTGCGCTGGCCGCGGGTGTGGCCGCCACGGTGGCGGTGCTCAACGCCTGGGAGGGCGTGCCGTTGGCGCTGCTGATCCTGGTCGGTTTCGTGGTGCTCTTCGATCTGCTGTTGCGCCACACCCGGTACGGGCGAAGCATCTTCGCCATCGGCGGCAACATCGAGGCGTCCCGGCGGGCCGGTTTGAACGTCGACGCGATCCGGATCTCGGTGTTCGCGCTGGCCTCGGCGATGGCGGCGATCGGCGGCATCCTCGCCGCGTCCCGGGTCTATTCGGCGGGCCAGCAGTCCGGCGGCAACGACGTGTTGCTGCTGGCCATCGCGGCGGCGGTGATCGGGGGCACCAGCCTCTTCGGGGGGCGTGGCAGCCCCTACTCGGCGTTGCTGGGCGGGCTGGTGATCGGATCGATCACGTCCGGGATGCTGCTGTTGCAGCTGGGGTCCGCCGAACGATTCATGATCACTGCCGCGGTGCTGCTCACCGCGGTGATCCTGGACTCGCTTTCGCGACGCGGTCGGCGCACCACCGGACGCGTCTGAACCCCGCCGCCCGGTCGGGCGCCTGCCACCGCGAAATCATGCGGGCCGCGCCGAGGCCGGCGATCACCATCCGCTGCCGTTGCCCACCGGACAGCTCATGTGGGTACGACAGGAAGAACCGCTCCGGCGGCCGCAGCCCACACCGCGCCAGCGCTTGCGCGACCAGCTCCGGCTCCCGTTCGGTCATCCCGTGGATCCGCAGCCTCTCGGCCACCGCCTGGTACACCGCGTGCCGCGGGTTGAGTGATCCGGTGGGGTCCTGCAGCACCAGCTGCACCTGACGCTGGTAACGCTTCAACACTCGAATCGAGTAGTCGAGCGGGCGGCCCTGGTGCAGCACCTGCCCCTGCGCCGGGCGCTCCAGCCCCAGCAGCGGGCAAGCGAGGGTGTACTCCGCGCGGCGCCATGGTCAAGGCTGCCTGCCCCATGCTGAGAAGGCGCGGCGCCGCGTGTGGAGGTCCCGCACCGCGTGGCAGGTCTTCGCGACGCCTGGAATCGGTCAGATCAGAAGAGCACGGTGGCGAAGCGCCCCACCTCGCGGAAGCCGCAGCGTTCGTACACTCGCCGGGCCGGGACGTTGTTGTGGTTGACGTACAGGCTCACGGTCGGGATCCCGCGGCGGAAGGCGTCAGCCAGCACCGCGGAGACCCCGGCAGTGGCCAAGCCTTCGCCACGGCGCCCTGGCGGCACCCACACACCCTGGATTTGAGCGGTACGCGGAGTCAGCACGGCCAGGTCCGCCTTGAACACCACTTCGCCAGCGTCGATCCGGACGTACGCCCGGCCCCCCGCGATCAGGTCCGAGATCCGCCTCCGGTAGCCACTGCCGCCCCGCCTCGTCACCGGCGAGACGCCCACCTCCGCTGTGTACATCGCGATGGCCGCCGGCAACAGCACGTCGAGCTCGCCCGCGCGCGCCAACCGGACCCGCGGGTCCGGGGCAGGGGCCGCGGGTTGGTCGGCGATCAGCAGCGGCTGGTCAGCGCGCACCTCGCGAGCCGGGCCCCAACGGGGCTGGATCGTCGACCACATGTCGAGCACCACATCGGCGGGCCCGACCAGCGAGGACGACCGGCGCCGCTCCGCCCGCGCAAACCCCGCGAACGCGGCCGCAGCCGTCGCATCGGCGCCCACCGGGATCATGTTGACGCCGCACCAGCACAACGCGTCGATGCTCTTGCCAGACCCGTGCCCCAGCAACCGGGCGCCGCTGCGCCACCAGTTGACGCCTGTGCCGTTGACCAGGTCAGCCACCTGGGCACCCGCGATCGGCTCCCGTTCCAGCACCGAATCGATGGCGGACCGGTCGCCTGCGCCGAGCAGCCGCAGCGACGCCGTCAGCATCGCCGCACCGCCGTCAGCTGCCACTCTGCCGTCAGCACTGCCACACCCCAGTGTCCTGAGTCGCCGAACCTCGACCTGATTCAGGACATTAGTGAACTTCGACGGTGGGAGTCAGCCCCCGCAACTCCTCGGGCAGCTCGCCGCCGGACTCTTCGACAATCCGCAGCGCCTCTTCGATCAGGGTTTCGACGATCTGACTTTCCGGAACCGTCTTGACGACTTCGCCCTTCACAAAGATCTGACCCTTGCCGTTGCCGCTGGCCACGCCCAGGTCAGCCTCCCGGGCTTCGCCGGGCCCGTTCACCACGCAGCCCATCACCGCCACCCGCAGCGGCGCGGGCAGGCCCTCCAGCCCGGCGGTGACCTCCTCGGCCAGCTTGTACACGTCCACCTGCGCCCGACCGCAGGACGGGCACGAGACAATCTCAAGGCCGCGCTCCCGCAGCCCCAACGACTCCAGGATCGCCGTGCCCACCTTGATCTCCTCCACCGGCGGTGCGGAGAGCGAGACCCGGATCGTGTCACCGATCCCCTCGGCGAGCAGCGCGCCGAAGGCCACCGAGGACTTCACGGTGCCCTGGAACGCCGGACCCGCTTCGGTGACGCCCAGGTGCAGCGGGTAGTCGCACCGTTCGGCCAACAGCCGGTACGCCGCGATCATCACCACGGGGTCGTTGTGCTTCACCGAGATCTTGAAGTCGTGGAAGTGATGCTCCTCGAACAGCGAGGCTTCCCACAACGCCGACTCGACCAGCGCCTCCGCGTTCGGCTTGCCGTGCTTGTCCAGCAGCCGCTTGTCGAGCGACCCGGCGTTGACCCCGATCCGCAACGAGACCCCGGCGTCTGACGCGGCTCGGGCGATCGCGCCCACCTGGTCGTCGAACTTGCGGATGTTGCCCGGGTTGACCCGCACCGCGGCGCAGCCGGCGTCGATCGCGGCGAACACGTACTTCGGCTGGAAGTGGATGTCGGCGATCACCGGGATCTGCGATTTCTTGGCGATCGTCGGCAACGCCTCCGCGTCGTCCTGACTCGGCACCGCCACCCGCACGATCTGGCAGCCGGCCGCGGTCAACTCCGCGATCTGCTGCAGCGTGCCGTTGATGTCCGTGGTGGGCGTGGTGGTCATCGACTGCACGCTCACCGGCGCGTCGCCGCCCACCAACACATCGCCGACCCGGATCTGCCGGGACTTGCGCCGCTGCGCCAGGCGGGGTGCGGGCACGGCCGGCATCCCGAGATCAATCGCGGTCACGCCTTCACCTCCAGGGGTCTAGCCAGGACTAGGGAAAGAGTCGGATGGGATTAACGATATCGGCCGCCACCGCGAGCACTGTGAACAGGCCGAACACGATGATCACCGCGTACGTGACAGGCATCAGCTTGAGATAGTCGACCCGCCCCGGATCGGGCTTGCCGCGCACCGCGCACCACCAACTTCGCGCCTTCTCGAACCAGGCGATCGCGATATGCCCGCCATCCAACGGCAGCAGCGGAAACAGGTTGAACACCCCGACGAAGAGGTTCAGCACCGCCAGCAGCATGAAGAACAGGGGCCAGACCTCCTGCTCCACGATCTCGCCGCCCAGGCGGCTGGCGCCGACCACGCTGATCGGGGTCTCCGGGTCGCGCTTCTCCCCCATCACGGCGTCAACCAGCTTCGGCACCTTCTCCGGGAACTTCGCCAGTGCCTGGAAGGTGCCGATGAACATGTCGCCGATGTACTGGCCAGCCAGCCCGAGTGACTCGACCGGCCCAGACGTCACCGACGGCGCGAGGCCGACTCCGAGCACCCCGACCCGTTCCAGGTCCTGCTCCGTGAACTTTCTCGGGTCCTTGCCCTCGGAGAGCGCCTTCATGGTGGGGCGCTCGGCCGTCGGCAGCGTCACCGTGGCGTTGTGCGTCGCCCCGTCCCGCTGGTACGAGAGCGACACCCGCTCCCCACCGGCGGCCCGCACCTTGGCCACCAGCCCGTTCCACGAGCTGACCCGCTTGCCGTCGAACGTGACGATGACGTCGCCCGGACGCAGGTCGGCCTGCGCCGCGGGGCTCTTCGGATCCTTGCCCGGCTCGCACGGCCGGGGCATCTTCTGCTCGGGGTCGTACTGCCATTTGGTGGCGACGCACTTCTCCACCGCGCCGATCTCCACCCGGGACGCCGGCGCCGACGCGTCGGCGGTGTTGGGCAGACCCACGAAGACCGCGGTGAACCACAAGATCAAGAAGCCCAGTAAGAAGTGGGTCAACGATCCGGCGCAGAGCACCACGGTGCGCTGCCACAACGGCTTGCGCCAGAACACCCGGTGCCGGTCTTCCGGACCCACCTCCGCTTCTTCCTCCAGCGGAGTCATGCCCACGATCTTGACGAAGCCACCGGCGGGGATCGCCTTCAAGCCGTACTCAGTCTCGCCGCGACGGAAGGACCAGAGAGTAGGGCCGAACCCCGCGAAGTACCTGGTCACCTTCATGCCAAATGCCTTCGCCGTGTACATATGACCGGCTTCGTGCAGGCAGATCGACACGAAAATGCCCAGTGCGAACAGCACCACCCCGAGCGTGTACGCCATCAAGAACCCTTCTCATCGGCAGGGCTGTCCGCCCCAAGGAGCGCAGCTGCCCGGGCGCGAGCCCACGCCTCGGCTGACTGCACCTGTTCGACCGTACTGGGCTCGCCGAAGTCCGGCGCGTCAGCCAACACCTGCTCCACGCTGTCCACGATGCCGACGAACGGCAACCGTCCGGCGGCGAACGCGGCCACGCACTCCTCGTTCGCGGCGTTGTACACCGCCGGCAGGCACCGACCCGCGACCCCCGCGTGACGGGCCAGCCGCACCGCGGGAAACGCGTCGTCATCCAGCGGGGACAGCTCCCAGGTGTGCGCCGCGCCCCAGTCCACCGCCGCCGCCGCGTGCGGCAACCGATCCGGCCATGCCAGAGCCAGCGCGATCGGCAGCCGCATGTCCGGTGGGCTGCACTGCGCCAGGGTGGAGCCGTCGACGAACTCCACCAGCGAATGGATCACCGACTGCGGGTGCACCATCACCGCGATGTCGTCGTACGCCACCCCGAACAGCTCGTGCGCCTCGATCATCTCCAGCGCCTTGTTCACCAGGGTCGCCGAGTTGATCGTCACCACCGGGCCCATGTCCCAGGTCGGGTGGGCCAACGCCTGCTGCACGGTCACGTCAGCCAGCTCGCCCCGGGCACGACCCCGGAACGGGCCGCCACTGGCGGTCAGCACCAGCCTGCGCACTTCGTCTGCCCGGCCGCCGCGTAGGCACTGCGCCAGCGCGCTGTGCTCGCTGTCGACCGGCACGATCTGACCGGGTTTCGCCGCCGCCCGCACCAGCGGACCGCCCGCGACCAGAGACTCCTTGTTGGCCAGGGCCAAGGTACGACCGGCCCGCAGCGCGGCCAGGGTGGGCTCCAGACCGATCGATCCGGTGATCGCGTTGAGCACCAGGTCGCACGGGTGGCTGGCGAGCTCACTCGCGGCGTCCGGGCCAGCCAGGATCCTGGGAACCCGGTAGTCGCCGCTGGCGTACCCCTGGCGTTGCGCCTCGGCGTAGAACGCCAGCTGCAGATCCTGGGTCGCGCTGGCGCGTGAGACCGCCACCGCGTCCACACCCAGCCGCAGCGCCTGCTGCGCGAGCAGCTCCACATTGCCGCCGCCTGCGGCGAGTCCCGCCACCCGGAACTGGCCCGGGTTCTTGTCGATGACCTCTAACGTCTGAACCCCCACCGAACCGGTGGACCCCAGCAGCACTATCTCCCGCACGGCAACAGTCTTTCAGACCTCCTGACACGACAGTCTGAGCCGTCGCCCAGGCGCGGGTGACGCGTCCCCTCACCGGGCAGCTCAGGGGACCCGCCGCCTGCCGAGCCCATCAACTGCCGGCCGGACGGGAGCGGATGTCGTGACCCACGCTGGTCAGGCAACGACCGCTGGCCAGATCCCACTTCCAGCCGTGCATCTGGCAGGTCAGCACGCCGTCTTCCACTTTGCCGAACCGGGTCAGGTCAGCCTTCAGGTGCGCGCACCGGCGTTGCATCACCCAGCCGTCCAACGTGATGTCCTCGGCGTCCGGCTTCTGCTCCGCGTACCAGCCTTCGGCGTAATTGAGCCGCTCCTCCGACAGGCACTTGAAGAACGTGTAGACGAACTCGTTGTACTGGCCGATCCGGGCCGCCGAGAACCGGCACGACAGGAACAGGCTGTTCACCCAGTCGACCTCGTCGATCGCGAGCAGATGCTCGATCAGTCGCCGCTCGGTGCGGAACCGGTAGCGCGCCTTCTCCTCGTGGTACGGGCGCACCTCGCGGGCTGTGAAGTCCACCGTGATCGACTCAACCGCGTCGGAATCCGGCTGGGTCAGGTCGAGGCGGACCGGGCCGTTGACCCCCTTCGCGATCTGGTCGGCCTCCGCCAACAGCGGCTCCAACCGCGTCTTCAGCTCGGCCAGCACATCCATCTCGGGGTGCGCCCAGCTCCGCTTCGCCGCCTCGATCACCGGGCGCTGCCGCTCGGCGTACTGCCGCAGGTGTGTCTCCTTGTCGGCGAAGAAGGCGCGCGGGTCATCCACGGGATGGGTGGCCGCGCAGTCATCCACCGTGATCTCCGCGGTCGTGCCCGGCATCAACAGCACCCCGTTGTCCCGCCCCAAGCCGGTCATGTGGTCCAGGAAGACCTGCTGGTCGGGGAAGATGTTGCCCTCGTCGCGGCTGCCGTTGTGCGGGATGTCGTTGAACTGCCACAGCTCGTCGTCCAGGAAGCACGGCGGCCCCGCGATCGGAAACACCCAGCTCGCTTTGAGGTCGTCGATGTAGCGCACGGTGCGGTCGAACTGGCGCTCCCGCTTCTGCTTGCCGAACGCGGTCTTGGCGGCGGTTGGCAGCTCGTACACCATCGGATACCAGATGGCGCCGGAGAACTGCAGCATGTGCGCATGCACATGGCCCAACTCGGCGAACCTCCCCAGATCCGCGGGACGAGCGTCATTCTGGTTCAGCAGCCGCACCCCGTTGTCGTCCACCCAGATGGACGAGTCACCAATCGGCCCGTCGGTGGGCGAGGTCAGCGCCTCGATCATCATCCGGACGCCGTCGCCCAGCTCCACCACGCCGCGATTGTCGGTCTTGATGAAGTCGCGGAAGCCCAGCTCCCGCAGCTCGTCCTCAAGCTCGGAGGTCGGATAGTCCGGAAGCAGCACCGTGGCTTTCTTGGAAATCTTCTCGCGCAGATTCTTCGCGTCGAAATGATCCCGGTGCAGGTGCGAGACGTAGAGGAAGTCGCATTGACCCAGCCGGTCCCAATCCAGCGATGAGTTGTCCGGAAAAGGGAACCACGAGGCGAAATAGGCGGGGTTGACCCAAGGATCGCAAAGGATGCTGCCCGCCCGCGTCTCGATGAGCATCCCCGCGTGGCCGGTGCCGGTCACTCGCACGGCGCGGTCCTCCCGTTCTATGAACGTTGTCCAATGGCTGGTTCTGTGCTCTGTGGAAAGGTCCTGAACGTCGGGCGCGACTCGCCGCATTCACGCGGTCCGCATGCGCCGCACGGATTCAGGCGGCCCACTGCGTGCCACTTCCGCCAGCGTGCCAGACTATCGACGGCCCCACACGGCGACTCCACACGGGGCACGCCGACGGGCCTCGTCAGTTCGCAAAGGAGAAGCTTGTGGCCGAGGAGCCCATCACCTCGCCGGATCAGCGCAAGCCGGAACAGG
>JBOGDL010000449.1:0-5215 GCA_050701815.1 Micromonosporaceae bacterium
GGCCCACCTGACGCCAGGTCGAGTGAGTTCGGCGAGCCGGGCCGGCCACTGGGCCGATCCGCGTTCGTGCTCGGCTTCACCGGGGGTCTCGGGTTGCTGCTGGCGTACAGCGCCTTCCTCGCGATCCGCAGCGCGACGTCGATCCTGATCCTGATCTTCGTGTCGATGTTCCTCGCCGTCGGGTTGAACCCAGCGGTGGCGCGACTGCAACGCTGGGGCCTGCCCAGAGGCCTCGGCGTGACCATCGTCAGCCTGAGCGTGGTGCTGGTGTTGTGCGCCGGGATATCAGCGCTGGTCCCACCGCTGATCGCGCAGGTCAACCAGCTGGTCGACAGCCTGCCGACGTACATCGACGAACTCCAGCGCAGCAAAACCATCAGCCGGCTGAACGAGCAGTACGACCTGATCCAGAAACTCCAGTCCGTGGCCACCATGGAAAACCTCGCCAACGCGGCGGGCGGCGTGCTGGGAGGCGCCCAGCTCGTCTTCGGGGCCATCTTCAACCTGCTCACGGTGAGCGTGCTGACGATCTACTTCATGGCGGCGTTCGACCGGCTACGCCGCGGCGCGTACCTGCTGGTGCCCGCGTCCCGGCGGGAGCGAGTGCAGCTGATCGGGGACGAGATCTTGGACAAGGTGGGGGCGTACATGGCGGGCGCGCTGATCATCGCCTTGCTCGCCGGCGTCAGCACCTGGGCGTTCCTGTTCTTCGCGGGAGTGGTGTATCCGTTCGCGCTGGCTGTGGTGGTGGCTCTCACCGACCTGATCCCGCAGATCGGAGCGATGCTGGGCGCGGTGGTGGTGTGCGCCGTCGGCTTCGCGTCGTCCTCGGTCGGGGTCGGCATCGCCTGCGTGGTTTTCTTCGTCATCTACCAGCAGGTCGAGAACTTCCTGATCTACCCCAGGGTGATGCGGCACGCGGTCAAGGTCAGCGACCTGGCGGCGATCATCGCCGCGCTGCTCGGGGTCGCGCTGCTCGGGGTGATCGGCGCCCTGATCGCGATCCCCGCGGTGGCGGCGATCCAGTTGATCGGACGCGAGGTGCTGCTCCCCCGCCAGCAGCGCAGCTAGCGCACAGACCGGTGCGTGCCGCAACGACATCTTGTGGTGATAGGTCAGATGGTCAGATCGGGCACCGGCAACCGGCGGCCCTCACGCGCCGACTGCAGGCCAAGCTCAGCCAACTGGACACCCTTGGCGCCCTCGAGCAGGTCATGCGGGAACGCCGAACCCGTGATCACGTGGGTCAGGAACTGTTGCCATTCGACCTTGAACGCGTTGTCGAATTCGGCGTTGTCGGGGACCCGCTGCCACTGAGATCGGAAATCCTCCCCCGCTGGAACGTCCGGGTTCCACACCGGGCGAGGAGTGCCCGCGCGGTGTTGAATCCGGCATTCGCGCAGCCCGGCGACCGCGCTGCCGTCCGTGCCGTCCACGTGGAACTCCACCAGCTCGCCGCGATCCACCCGGGTCGCCCACGAGGTGTTGATCTGCGCGACGACGCCGCCGTCCAACTCGAAAACCCCGTACGCCGCGTCATCTGCGGTGGCCTGGTACGCGACGCCCTGCTCGTCGTGCCGCACCGGGACGTGGGTGATGGCGTGCGCGTACACGGACCGGATCGGCGCGATCACGTTGTCCAGCACGTACCGCCAGTGGGGGAACATGTCCAGCACGATGCCGCCGCCGGACTCAGCGCGATAGTTCCATGAGGGACGCTGCGCGGGTTGCCAGTCCCCCTCGAAGACCCAGTACCCGAACTCTCCTCGCACCGAGAGGATCCGGCCGAAGAAGCCGGAGTCGACGAGCCGTTTGAGTTTGCGTATCCCCGGCAGGAAGAGCTTGTCCTGCACCACACCGGCCCGTACCCCGGCGTCACGCGCCAGCCGAGCCAATTCCAGGGCGCCCTGCACCGACATGGCGGTGGGCTTCTCCGTGTAGATGTGCTTGCCCGCTTCGATCGCCGCGGCGATCGCCTTCTCCCGCTCCGGGGTCACCTGCGCGTCGAAATAGATCAGAGACTTCGGGTCCGACAACGCCTCCGGCAACGATGTGGTCCAGTCCGTCAATCCGTGCCGGGCGCTGAGGGCGCGCAGCTTGGACTCGTTGCGCCCCAACAGGATCGGCTCCGGCCACACCACAGAGCCGTCCGGAAGGCTCAGCCCACCCTCTTCCCGGATCGCCAGGATTGAACGCACCAGATGCTGTCGATAACCCATCCGACCGGTGACGCCATTCATGATGATGCCGACCGGCCTGATCACCCCCATTGGTCTGCTCTGCATCATCCCCACCCCAGGTCGGAAAGCGTTTTCCCTGATCACGCTAAGATCCCCGGGTCCGGCGCGTCAAGATGTCCGGCGGCAGCCGCCGGGCCCACCGGGGCGCCTGGCGTACGACCAATCGCCGAACTGTTGACGTCGCGCCGCAGCAGGCCATGCTGTCCTGATGAACACCTCCCGGTGCGAGATCTACTGGGCCTCTCCGGCCGACGCTGATCCCCGCCTGACGGAGTTCCTCGACGAGACGGAGTCCGCTCGACTGGCCCGCTTCGTCCAGGAGGCCGACCAGGCCCGATATCTGGTGTCGCATGCGCTCGCCCGGTTGGCGGTGGCGCGCGCGTTGCAGATGGCGCCAGCGAAAGTGCTGTTCAGCCGTACGTGTCGACGCTGCGGCGGCGACCACGGCAAGCCACAGCCGCCGGCGCCGGCGGAGCTGTCCATCAGCCACTCCGGACAGCGGGTCGCGGTGGCCGTCACGTCGCACACCCCGGTCGGGGTGGACGTGGAGCAGGTCGACCGGCGGCTGGAGCTTGAGCAACTCGCGCCGTCCATCCTCACCCCGTACGAGCAGACCGAGCTGTCCCGGCTCCCGGCCGATGCGCGGCAAGACGGTCTGCTGCGTTACTGGACCCGCAAGGAAGCGGTGCTGAAGGCCACCGGCTACGGGTTGATGGTCGCCCCGGACACGATCGCGGTCAGCGCACCAGATCAGCCGCCTCGGCTAGTGTCATGGGCCGCCCCGGACGCCCAGCACCCGCCGGCGTCGTCTCAGCCCGCGACATCGGAACCCACGCCCGGCGGGATGCGGCTGCTCGACATCGACCCGGACGGTGATCACGTGGCCTGTGTGGCGTTCCTGAGTGACACCGCGCCCACTGTGACCCAACACCACGACCCGTTCGGATCCGGCCTGATCTAGTGATCCTCAGCGGGTCAGAGCAGCTTGCGTGCCCGCAGGTACGTCACCAGCGGGTCGTAGTCCCCGCCGGTGTTGGCGAACATCGCGACGTTGCGCGCGGCGTCCAGCCACGTGCCCGTGGACGGGCGGATCTCCGTCAACGCGCGGTCGAAGTCAACCTGCCGCATCATCCGGACCTCGCCGGACGTGATCGAGTCGTGCATCGCGTACTCGGCGGCGGTGTTGCACACGTGCGCCAGATCGGCGCCGGAGAAATGCTCTGTCGCCTTGACGATCCGGGCCAGATCGATGTTTTCCAGCGGGCGGTCCCGCAGGTGGTAGCGCAGCACCGCCTCCCGGGCCGGCCGGTCCGGTGGCAACACCAGCATCATCCGGTCCAACCGGCCGGGCCGACGCAACGCCGGGTCGACGTCCCAGGGCGCGTTGGTGGCGGCGAGCACGAACACCCCGTCGTTCGGGTCGTCCGCCCCGTCCATCTCGGCCAGCAGCTGGTTGATAGTGGTGCGGATGCCGATCGACTGCGCCTGGGACCGTTTCATGCCCAACGCGTCCACCTCGTCCAGGAACACCACACACGGCGCGTTGCGGCGCGCCATCGCGAACAGCTCGTGCAGGTTCCGTTCCGAGTTGCCCAGCCACATGTCGAGCACGTCATTGACCGACACCGAGATGAAGCGCGCGCCCAGCTCACCCGCCACGGCTCTGGCGATGAAGGTCTTGCCACAGCCGGGCGGCCCGTACAGGAGCAGGCCGCCACGCAGGCTCTTGCCGTACAGGCGCTGCAGGTGCGGGTTGCGCAACGGGCCCAGGAAGGCCAGCTCCAGGCGCTGCTTCACATCGGACATCCCGCCGACGTCTTCCCACCTCGTCTGGGGTCGCTCCACGTCAAAGGTCCGGTCTTCCGGACCGGCTGGCGGCGGGCTGCTCGAGCCGTCGCGCGGCAGCGTCTCCGGGTCGACTGGGTCCGGGTCCCCCTGGGCCGGGGTGGCAAACCGGGGCGGCGCCGCGTCGGAGAGCTCTTCCTCGTACGCGGTCCAATCGATCTGCATGTCCTGCCCGTCGCCTGGTTCCGCGGACGTGGCTGGCGGCGGCGGGAGCGTCGCCTCGCCTGAAGGCCCCGCCACCGCCGGGCCCGAGGGGCCTGCCGCCTCGCCTGAACGCCCCGCCGCGGCCTCGCCCGATGGCTCGACCGAAGCCCCGCCCGGGGGCGGTTGAGCTTGGATCGCGCGGCGCATCAACTGCCGCGCCGCCTCATCCTCCGGACGTTGCTGCAGTGCTGTCCCCAGGTGCGACACCGCCTCGTCGGCCCGCCCGGCGCCCAACAGCAGCTCAGCCAGATGCAAGCGCAGCGGCACGTCCTCCGGCCTGGCCTCAACGGCTGCGGCCAAGCTGCTGAGCAAGGCGTCTGAAGACACGGCGGGCACTTCTTTCGGTACGGCTCTCGATACGGCGACAGCCGGCGGTTGCCGCGCCGGCCAGGTCATTCATCAGCATGTCACCGGGACGCCACGCCCACCGCCATCCTCTTTTCGGGTGACGTGACACCAAATCACCACTGTTGCCGTTTCGTCACACACGTCGAGGGCGTCACGCCAGCGACTCAACACGCCTTCCGGCCGGCGCCACACGGCTGACCAGGGGTCGTCATCGACCCGACGAACAACCGACGCGAGACGGTCACGCTCCGTTAAACCGCGGCCGAGAAACTGCTGAAGACTGCGAAACCACGCGAAAGCCGCGTCGCACGCACCACCACCCGTCCCAACTCGGCCGCGACCCGGGATTGACCCCGAGTCGGCCGCTGGGACGGCGTTCATGGACGCTCCGCCCACACCACTGGGCGGAATGCTTTAGGGAGGCGCCGATGACCAGTCGCCGCAGATTTCTCGTCATGGCCGGAGGGATGGCGGGAGCCGTCCTGGCGGAAAAGCTGGCAGATCCGACCGCGCTCGGCCGCAGCACACTCGCCGACACCAGGCTGGCCCGTGGGCCTTTCGCCGACTACCCATTCAGC
>JBOGDL010000450.1:0-4899 GCA_050701815.1 Micromonosporaceae bacterium
GCCGCCCGCCGGTACGTCGGCATCCTCCGCGAGGCCGGGATTCCGATCGAGTCCGCACGCGGGCCGTACGGCGGTTACCGCGTCGGTCGTGGGCTGCGGCTGCCGCCTCTGATGTTCACGGCGGCCGAAGCCCTCGGGCTGGTGATGGCGGTGCTCGACGGCCACCACGACGCCGGCGACCCCACCACCCTGGTCGGCAGCGCGTTGAACAAGATCGTGCGAGCCCTCCCGGAGCCGGTCGCGGCCCAAGCCGAAGCGGTACGTCGCACCACCGCGCCCGCCCCTGACCGCGCCGCCGCCCGGCCCGACGCCGAGACCACCACCGCTCTGGTGCAGGCCTGCTCAGACAACCGGCGGGTCCGACTCGGCTACCGCTCCGAGGCGGGCTCGGAATGGGTCAGCGACGTCGACCCATGGGCCGTCGTGGTGCGCCACGGCCGTTGGTACCTGCTGTGTCGGTCGGTCTCGAAAGACGCTGTGCGGGCGTACCGGATCGACCGGGTCCGCGGCGTGGAACTCCTCGACCACGCCGCCAAGCCGCCCGCCGACCTCAACCCGGTCGCCATGCTCGAGCAGCATCTCGCCGTCGGATGGGAGTACGACACCGAGGTTGTTTTCGACGCGCCGATGAGCACCGTGGCGGGTTGGATCCCCCGGGCGATGGGGGTGGTGGAGCCGCTCGACACCGAGACCTGCCGCCTGGTCGGCAGCACCAGCAACCCGCCCTGGTACGCCGGGCAGCTCGCGGCGCTCCCAGTGTCGTACCAAATCGTGAAGTGCCCTGAACTTCAGAGCGCGGCGCGCACCCTCGGGCAGCGGGCGCTGGCCGCGAGCGTCCTACCCTCGCCAACGTCCTGAGCGGCGAGTCAGGTAGAAGCCGGTCTCGGCGTGTGGACAGCAAGCCCGCAGCTCAGCTGAGGAGACGGTCCGCCTTCTGCCGGGCCGCTTGGCCGACGAGTTGCGGGCGGCCGGCCGCGATCCCCAGCCATAACTGCGCTGCCAGCACCCCGAGCGTCACCAGCAGCGGCACGGTCCAGCCGCCGGAGACTTGACGGAGCACACCCACCAGCACCGGGCCGAGCGCGGCGAGGGTGTACCCGAAGGTCTGGGCGATGGCGGACAGTGAGGTGGCCACGCCCGAGTCTTCGGCCCGGAGCGTGATGATGAGCAGCGCCAACGCGATGGACGCGCCGGTCCCGAGCCCGATCAACACCGCCCACAGCCAGCTGGCGGCAGCCGGGGCGAGTAGCACCCCGAGGTAACCCGCAGCGGTGACGGCAGCGGCGGCGGCGATGTGCCAGGACTGGGCCCGGGCGCGTGCCGCCAGCACCGGCACGGTCAACGTGGTGATCACCTGGGAGAGATTGCTCAGCCCCAGCAGGAATCCGGCGTGAACGGCGCTCAACCCGGCGGCCTGGTACAGGGTGGGGAGCCAGGCGAGAGCCACGAAGTAGGTCATCGACTGCAGCCCCATGAAGCCGGCGACCTGCCAGGCGACCCGGTCAGTGAGCACTGCGGCGAACGGTCCGCGCTGCGCGGGGTCGCCTCCGTCGCGGCGGGCTTGTGGCAGCCACAACAGCACGGCCGCCGCCGACAGCACTGCTCCGGAGGCAGCCGCGCCGCGCCAGCCGCCGGTCGCGTCCGCCAGCGGCGCCGTCAGCCCGGACGCCAGGGCGGCGCCGAGGGCGAGGGCGGTGACGTACGCCCCGGTGAGCGGGCCCACGTGCTCCGGGAAGTGTCGCTTGACCACCCCGGGCATCACGACGTTCATCACCGCGATGGCGGATCCGGCGATCACAGCCCCCAGATAGAGGGCCGCCGTGCCGGCGCTGCTGCGTACCAGCAGCCCTACGGTGAGCACTGCCAGGGCGACGAGCAGGGTGCGGTCCAGCCCGATCCGCCGGGCCAGCAGAGGAGCGAGCGGCGCGGCCACCCCGAGGCAGACCACCATCACCGTGGTGATCAGCCCGCCCGCCGCCGGGGTGAGCCCAAGATCGGCCATGATCTCGCCAAGCACCGGGGAGATGCTGGCGAGTGCCGGACGGAGGTTCAGCGCCGCCAGCACGATCCCCGCCAGCAGCAGCACTGGACGCGCTTTTACGCGAAGGTGCACTGGACGCGCTTCTACGCGAAGGTGCAGTGGACGCGCTTCTACGCGAGAAAACAGCCGCTTGGCCCGTGTCAGGTCCACGGAACCCCAACGTAGTTTCCGATTCGCTGGTGGCGGCGGGGGAGCAAGCTTCTGCTCGCGTGGGGCCGCCGGGTGCTGCGAGTGCCCCCGTCCAGCAACGTTCACCGGGTTTGGCCGCCCAGCGCTGTCAGCCGCCGAACACCACCGAGCCCACCCACCCGCCGTTGGACAGCAGGCGATGTTCCCCGCGCCAGGAGGTATGAACGGCATGGCAGCACTGTACGAGCAGCGTCGTGGCAGCCCGCCCGGCCTGACGCTGGGCGCGGCCGTGTGGCTCAAGCGCCGCACACGCAAGTCGCCCGGCCGGCGTAAACCCTGATCGAGGCACGCCCGGCAACCCGGCGCGGGCTGCGCTCCGTCTCATAGGTGAAGCGAGAGAAGGGAAGCCATGAAACGGAGCGAGGAAGCGGCGTACCGGGAATTCGTGGTGGCTCGTATGGAGTCGCTGCGGCGCACCGGGTACTTGCTGTGTCGCGACTGGCACACCGCGGACGATCTGGTGTCGATGACGCTCGGGAAGCTGTATCGGCACTGGAAGCGGGTGCAGAGAGCCGAGCAACCAGACGCGTACGTGCGCCGGGTGCTGGTCCGGTGCTGGCTGGACGAACGTCGCAGACCGTGGCGGCGTGAGTCGGCTGTCGAGCGGTTGCCCGAGATCTCGGCGCCGCAAGCGCCAGACATCGCCGACCGGACGGAGTTGCTGGCCCTGTTGGATCGGCTGCCGCCCAAGAAACGGGCGGTCCTTGTTCTTCGCTTCTACTGCGACCTCTCGGTGGAGCAGACCGCCGAGATCGTCGGGTGCTCAGAAGGCACCGTCAAGAGCCAGACCGCGCGGGGGCTCGAGACGTTGCGTGGCTGGATCACCGCTCCGGTGGTCCAAACGAACGGCTCGTGAAGGAGACAGTGATGAATGACCTCAGAACCCAGTTCGACGACGCGATCGGCGCCGCCCCGCCCACCAGCATCGACCTCGACCGCCTGGTCACCAGACAGCGGAAGATCTCCTTCGCCCGTCGCTGGGGCGCCGGCGGCGGTGCTGCCGCGATGCTCGGCATCGCGGTGGTCGGCGCGCTGCTGTTCACCAGTCCGGGCGTTGGCCCGAGCCTGCTTCCGGGAGCCGGGGAGGAACAGACGCCGACGACCAATCGGCTGGAGAAGGCGCTGAAATCGTCAGTGCAGCGGGAACTGCCCGACGCGACGTTCCTGCGAGACATGTCCGGAGCCCGCCTTGAACCGTTCACTTTCGATGCGCAGGGACTGGGCCTGTACCGGTCCAATTTCGACATCAAGGATGCTGCCGGGCGCGGCGAATTCATTTTCGAGATTGGCAACGGCATTCTCGACACGCCGACCACGTGTGATGGCGAACATGAAGGGGGATTCCCCCTCGCGGAGCACGAGGTCTCCTGCGAGGAGAGCAGGGGGCCGCGCGGGGAAAAGGTTGTCGCCATCGCGTACGCCGAGAGTGAGCCAGCCAAGCACGACCCCGACGCGTTCAAGGCGCACTACGTGTACGTGACCAAACCCAACGGAACCAGAATCAGCATGGAAGTGCGCAACCTCAGCGTGAATCCCGAGGATGACGCCGGGGCGCCCGAGCCGACCGCATCCGAGCCGCCGATGACGCTGAACCAGATGGCCAAGGTCGCGCTCAACCCCGATCTCACCGTGGCCCCAAGCGGGGCCTCGTCGGACGGCGCCGACGCTCCGGCGTACGACAAAGAGGTCGCGGAGCGGCTCGAGACGACGCTTCGCACGTCCATCAAAAGAGAGCTTCCGGGTGTGGAGTTCACGCCCGCCGACAACGGCCAAGGCGACCCGTTCCGGGTCGGTCGCGACGGCCAGGCTTCGTACCAGGCCTCGTTCGACACCAGCGACAGCGAAGGCACAGGCAACGTGATGGCGGTGGTGAGCCCGCCCGGCCAGTCGTCAGCGCCCACCAACTGCGATGACGTGAACCAGTCGGGTCTGGCCAAGCACACGGTTTCCTGCGGCGTCGGCGCCGGGGAAAACGGTGAGACGTTCGTGGTGGTCACCGCCGACGACCGTGAGCAGGACACCGACGATCCGAACCGGATCAAGTCCCACATGGTGTTCGTGACCGGCAAGGACGGGGCCACGGTGGCGATCTGGGCGATGAACCTCGATACCAGCGACCCTGAAGCGGAGCCGAAGCACGACGAGTACGAGCCGACTGCTCCCCGGCCCCCGCTCAGCACCGACGAAATGCTCAAGGTGGCGAAGGATCTCCGTCAGGCCTTTCACGACTGATCGCGCGGTATAGCGCCAGGTTCACTGATCGGCGTCATTTCGCTCTGGCTTAACAACGGTGACAGATCCTTGGCGTCCGCCGATAGTTGCCCTGGTCGCGACCTGGCCGAAGCAATGGCCACAGCAACCTGTGCGAAGCGATCGGAAGGAGGAAGGAGGAGGATGAGCATGCGTACCGATGCAGCCACGGACGGGGACTGGCACTGACTGCACTGACCGGCACATCGCGTCATCGAGTGGAATGACGCGTACGACCGAGCTGAGCATTCGTCTCGGGTGAGGTTGCCGCCCGGTCCGCATCAGGTCCAGAAGGGACCCGTACGGGGGCGGACCGTCGCAACCCCGCCGCTGGGACAAATGGGGGCACGACCAGCTACCAGCGCTGGGTGGCACCACCAGTTCAACCACTGTGGTGGCTCAACACGATCGTGTTGAGC
>JBOGDL010000451.1:0-4293 GCA_050701815.1 Micromonosporaceae bacterium
CCCGCAACCCGCTCCTGCCCAAACCGGCCTGACGGCGGCTCAGCAGAAACCCCGCCAACACGGCCAACCCGCCCAGCCAGACGCTGACCGCTCCCAGATGCGCGACGTCCACCGCCACAGACAGCCACGGCATCGGTGAGCCGACGGGGTGCCCGGAGAGCGGCCAGGTGAGCAGCGCCGCACCCGCGACGCCCGCCAGCGACCACGCGTACGCAGCGGAGCGTCCACCCGCGATCACGTGTCGCAGCAAGGGCGCCGCCACCACCAGCAACCCGATCCGAGCCAGGTGCGCCTGTCCGTGCCAGGTGTCGAACACCGTCAGCAGGTCGCTGCCGCGCACTTCGGCGATCCCGGTCCCCAGCCGGTACGGCACCTGCAGCACCAGCTCCCCCAGCGCGCTGATCGCCACCGCCCCGTACCCGAACCAGGCCAGCCGGGCCGCTCCCCGCCGCGAGCGGCGCGCCGGCCAGGCGATGGCGAGCGCTCCTGCCGAACCCACCAGCAGCGCCAAACCAGCGTGGCCGAGATACCGCAGCACCAGCAGCAGCCCGACCACCAACGAGTCATCCGACTCGCTCGCCTCGGGGGAGTTCTTCGAGGGCTCGCCGACGGAGAACGAGTAGCCGCCACTGACCGGGTGCCCGTCCGCCGACACCACCCGGAAGCTGACCAGGTACGTGCCACGCGGCGCCCCGTCGCGCATCTTGATCACCAACTGGTCGCCGTCCGTGCGGGGTTGGCCAGCGTCGAAGCGGTCGCCTCGCGGGCCGATGATCTTGGCGTGACCCTCCAGCGGCTGCACCGGCTCTGAGAAGACCAGCTTCACCTGCCGCGGCGCGGAGTCCACCACCGCGCCCTGCGCCGGCGAGGTCTTCAGCAACGTGGCGTGGGCCGCCGCGGGGCTGGACCACAACAGGCCGGCGACGATCCCAGCGAGCATCACCCCGAGCAGGGCAGGCGTTCGCGGCCAACGCCAGCGGCGAGCCGCGCCGCCCGGGCCCTCAGGCAGCGTCACGTCGGCAGCGGACGAGCCCGCAGGCCCGATCCCCACGCCCTGACCAGCGCCCACAGCAGGCCGGCCTGCAGCAACGTCAACCCGTGGGCGATCTCGTGCAACCAGGTGGTGCTCTGGGCGAGGAGGTCCACACCGCTGGTGACCATGAGGAACATCGCGAGCACCATCGCGACGGGCGCCAACGCGCGGGCCCGTTCCGGATAGCGCGCGGCGAGCAGGAAGCCCACCGCAAACGCGATGTCGAAAGAAGCGCCTTCCCGCCCCAGGTGCACTCCGTGCTGGTGCCCTGCCAGCAGCTCCGGCACCGCCAAACTGATCTGCGCCAGCGCCACCAGCGCCACCGCCCAACGCAGCCAGCGCCGCACCCAACCTCCCTCGGCCTGCTCGGCGCCGTGGCGACCGCGGTCCGCGGCGGCGGCGACCAGCACCCGCTCAGCGAGGTCGGGCGCCGCCAGCGCTGGCTGCACCCGTACCAGCCGGGTCACGGTCTCCGCTCGGGCCTTCCAGGAGCGGCACTCCACGCAACCGGTGAGGTGTTGGGTTGCACCTGCTGCGGCCACCGGTGGGTCCTCCCCATCGAGCCCAGC
Source organism: Micromonosporaceae bacterium (assembly GCA_050701815.1). Classification (GTDB taxonomy): domain Bacteria; phylum Actinomycetota; class Actinomycetes; order Mycobacteriales; family Micromonosporaceae; genus WHSM01. The sequence goes on from JBOGDL010000451.1 coordinate 1,603, forward strand.
GGAGACCGCCGCTCGCGCCTGTTCGCACTTCATGTAGCCGTTAGTCGTTCTTAGAACGTGCGCAGTTCCCCGGCGCAGCCGCGACGTTTCCGGAAAATCCCATAAGCTGGTGCGTCATGGGCTCACCGGGCGATCTTGCGAGTCAGGCGACCGCGCAGGAACCGACTTCCGGCCACGATCGAGATCCCGTCACCCAGTCAGCGCTGGTCGCCGCGAGTGGCGACCCGGTGGCTCAGGCCGCGTTCGTGCGGCTGACCCAGGCGGAGCTGTGGCGCCTGATCGCCGCCTTGACAGAGCCGGCCGTGGCGGATGACCTGACCCAGGAGACCTACCTGCGGGCGTTCCGGGCGCTGCCGTCGTTCCAGGCGCGCTCCGCCGCCCGTACCTGGCTTTTTGGGATCGCCCGTCGGGTGTGCGCCGACCATGTGCGGGCTGTGGTGCGGCGGCGCCGGCTCGACGTGTTGCTGCGACGGCGGGCCCCCGCTGACCGCAGCCCCGACCCGGCGAGCTCGGTGACGGCGGCGGATCTGCTGCAGCGGCTCCCTCTCGAACGTCGCACCGCGATGGTGCTCACCCAGATGATCGGCATGTCGTACCAGGAAGCCGCCGCGATCGAGGGCGTGCCGGTGGGCACGATCCGATCCCGGGTCGCCCGCGCCCGGTCCCAGCTGATCGAGATCATCGAGGCTGGCTAGCGGTCCTCGGCAGGGGCCACCAGCGGGGTCGGGCGAGGCCGCCAGACGGTCAGTTGGCAGGACGCCGCCACCGCCACCGGCGTCGGGAGAGCGCGAATCCGCTCGGCCATCGCCGGGGCGTGGACATGCCAGGCGCTGGGTCCCATCTCTGCCAACGCCTCCAGCGAGTGGTGGTCGAGTGTCATCACCGTCGTACGCTCGACGCTGCGCTCCGGCGCGAACCACTGACCGAGGGCCCGGTCCAGCCGTTCCTGCTTGGTCTCGTCCACCGACAGCAGCCCGAGCCGCCGCACCAGCTCAGCCAGGTGAGACGGGTTCGGTGTCACGGTGAACAGGGCGCCGTCAGGTCGCAGAATCCGATGGAACTCCGCTCCGTTACGTGGGGCGAACACGTTCAGCACCAGATCCGCTGACCCGTCTGCGATCGGCAGCCGCCGCCACAGGTCGACTCCCACCGCCCCGATGCGCGGATGGGCGCGGGCGGCACGCCGCAACGCCGGACGGGACGAGTCCAACGCGACGCCCAGCGGATCCCCGGGCAGCCGCCGCAGCATCGCGGCCAGGTAGAAACCCACGCCGGCGCCGGCGTCGACCACGCACTGGTCACGGCCGGCGCGGGCCGCCTCGCGGTCGGCCCGGGCGGCGCCGGCGGCGTTGCGGGATTCCCGGAGGATGTGGTCCGCCTGTTCCACGATCAGGTCCGCCAGCCAGTCGTAGTGACCCGCCTCCAGGAACCGCGCCCGGGCGGCGGCCATCGCTGTGGTGTCACCCCGGGGCGCGGGACCGGCCAGCAACGTGACGTGGCCCTGCCGGGCGATGTCGTGCGAATGCCCCGCCCCGCACCGCAGCGCTCCGTCGTGCCGGCTCAGGACCCCGTGACAGACCGGGCATCGCAGCAGCGGCACCACCTCGCCGAGCATCGGCGACTCACTCCCCGCGTGGTGGCTCAGGGTCAGCCATCTGGGCCCGCGCCAGCGCCGGATCGAAGCCGTACGGCAGCTCCAGCCGGTGCGCGGCGAGCAGCTCGGCGTCCGCCAGCAACTCCGCGGTGGGCCCGTCTGCCACAATCCGCCCACCGTCGAGCAGCACCGAACGGGGGCACAGCTGCATCGCGTACGGCAGGTCATGAGTGACCATCAGCAGGGTCACCGGCAGGCTGCGCAGGATCTCGGCGAGCTCGCGGCGGCTGGCCGGGTCCAGGTTGCTGGACGGCTCGTCGAGCACCAGGATCTCCGGGCGCATCGCGAGCACGGTGGCCACCGCGACCCGGCGGCGCTGCCCGTACGAGAGATGATGCGGGGCCCGGTCACGATGCCCGGCCATGCCCACCGCGGCGAGCGCCTCCTCGACCCGCTCCGCCAGCTCGGCGCCGCGCAAGCCGAGATTCGCCGGCCCGAACGCCACGTCCTCAGCCACCGTGGGCATGAACAGTTGGTCATCGGGATCTTGAAACACCACACCGACCCGGCGCCGGATCTCCGTCAGGTGCGGCGCCGCCACCTCGAGGCCGGCCACCACCACCCTGCCTCCGGAAGCGACCTCTGATCCGACGCCCGCCCCGGCGCGAGCCCCGAGAATGCCGTTGAGGTGCAGCACCAGGGTGGTCTTGCCGGCCCCGTTGGGCCCAAGCAGAGCCACTTGCTCGCCCCGGGACACCGCGAGGTCGACACCACGCAACGCCACATGACCGTCCGGGTACGTGAACCGAACCCCCTCAAGCAGCAGCGACCGCACGTCCGCGTTCACGCCGCTGCCCTGACCATGGCTCATGGTGTGAATCCTGCCTCCATCGGCGGTCAGCCCCACGGCTGGGCCCTCGCCACCGCGATCGCGAGCACCGCCGCCGCCAGCACCGCCGGCGTCAACCCGGCCAGCCAGCTGCTGACCGGGGCACGTTCCACAGCAAGCGCGGGCATCCGCCCGGTGTAGCCCCGGGACACCATCGCCAGGTACACCCGCTCACCTCGCTCGAAGGCACGGACGAACAGCGCGCCGG
>JBOGDL010000452.1:0-4705 GCA_050701815.1 Micromonosporaceae bacterium
GCTTGCCGGGCGTGGTGGAGACCGTCCAGAACGGTGTTGATCAGGTTGGTGAGGCCGTCGAGGTCGCCCTGTTGGGCATAGCCGCTCGCCTCGCGGGTGGCGCCGGCAGCGGTCTCGATCGCGCCGGCTGCTTGTTCGAGATCCGCGCCCGCGGCATCCAGGCGAGCGAGGACTTCCTCGGCGCCCATCTCACTGGTGATCTCTGCCAGCGCAGAGCTAGCCGCGCCGAGGGCGCCAGCCGCGACGCCGAGGATAGCGGCGGCGGATCGCAGGCTGTGATCCGCGGCTTGCAGCGTCGCGGCAAGTCCTAGGACGCCGAGCGCGGCGGCATGCTGGGCCTTCTCGTACGCCTGACTCAACGCCGCTTCGGTGTTGCCTTTCGCGTCGGCCGCAGCGTCAGACGCGGCTTGGGCGCTAGCAATGACCTCATCGAGGGCTGACATGCTCTCCTCCACCTATTGGATGGCTTGCGTTGCGTTCATCTGGTCGCGTTCCGATCGAGCGGCGGCGCCGGGGCATCGCGATCAGTCGCCTGCGAGGCGATCCGGCGCACCTGCTCGGCCAGCCACGCGCTGCTGCACACCCATGGCTCCACGCACCACCCGCACCGGGGTCGGTCCAGCACGTACGGGCGGTGCCGCTCGATCACGTACCGGGCCGCCTCCGCGAGCTGCTGCGGCGTCGCGTCCTGCAACCACGGCACGCCGTAGGCGTGCATCGGATCCTCGATCGGCGCCACCACATGCGGCCGCGAGATCACCGCCGCCCGACCCACCGCGCTCATCACATCCATCCAGTGACAGCGACCGCGATCAGCAGCAGCCCCAGCAACACGGCAGCAGCCACGGCCGCCATCGCCCAGCCCGGACCGGAACGGTTCCGCGCTGGCGCCGGCCGCGACAGCACCACGCTCGCGTCCAGCCGGTCCCGACACGGAAACCGCTCCCGGCACGCACGGCAACGAGCAGTCCACGGGTTACGCACATGCACCGCCGCAATCGACCGCGCCAGGACGCGATCACCCCCGTACAGCAAGACAGCCGAACGTTCTGGGACGGATGGCCGTCCCTTCGGAACACGCGGGCTTCACGGGACCATCCCAAACTGAACGAATGACCGCGCAAGACGATCTTCAGTTGGCGGTGTGATTGGCGTGTCCACTGTTTCTCCTCCACATCAGTGCGACGCCGAGGGCGGTTCGCTCCTGCCGGATACGTTCTCCATTCAGTCGGAACCCTGAGTTGGTGGCAATGAGTGACATGCGGACAACGCAGCTGTACGCATGGGACAGCTGCGTTACGAGGAGCGAATTGCCGGGTGCCGGGCCGGCTCCGGCAGGCCCGGAGAATCGAAACTGCCTAGAGTGCGACCCACACAGTTTCGGTGTCCCCGGACATGAGGGAGTTCAGGCGCTGGCGTAACGCCTGGGCGTATGAAACTCCAATGCCGGCCCGGCGGATCGGACCCGTCAGCTGGACGAGATCACGCATTGCCATCAGTGGCTTGAAGCCAGACCATTCAGCCAGGTCGTAGCCGTACTCCTCAACGAAGGCGCCCGACCACGCAGGACCCTTGCCATAGCGTGTGGCAGCGTGCCAGGTAGGGATGAGGTCGACCTCACGTGGACCGTGGCTCACCCAGTCCCAGTCCCCGAGAACGGCGCGATTTGCCTTGGCGTCCCAGAGAAGATTGCCGGCCCACGCGTCCCCGTGGATCAATCCTTCGCCGAGGGGCCAATCCAGTCCAGACAGACGTACACGGACTTGCTGGATGCGGTCAAGGAGCCACTGTCGTTCATGGGGTGTGAGGGCGTTCGAGCACTCCACCTCACCGAGGGCAGCATGTAAGGATGCCAACGGCACCCACGAGCCCACTGTGACCGACGACGGTCCAGCCTGGTGGAAATGTCGCAACAGGTGGCCGAGGTGAGCCGAGTTCAGCCCCGGGCTGTCCTGCTGCGGGTAGTAATCCCAAAAACTCACGGTCGTGTCACCGTGGGTCACAGGCTCGACCCCGGACAGCGGCTCGGTGGCCGCGACCCCATTCGCTGCCAATCGCCGCACCACCTCAGCGGTCTGCAGGCATCGACGCGCCGCTTCTGGTCCGGTCGCGATTCGCGCCACCGCGTTCTCGCGCGGCAAGAGGTAGACAGCATTGCTGTAGTGATGAATGAGTCGGGCTTCAGAGTGGTCCAGGCCACGGCGGGCGCAAGCGTCGGCAACCGCCGTCGCCAGATTCGCTTCTGATTTGAGCCTCGCTGACGAGTGAGCCACGTCCGCGTCGGCTGGGGCCAACCAATCTTCTTCCATCCCCATTGGCTACGTAGCCGATCCAAGGGCATCAAAGGCCCTCTCGATTTCAATGACGGCAGGCTCGCTACTGTGGCGGGCGAGACTCCGACGTGCCTGGTTCAGGGCTTCCACGCTGCGCAGGCTGTTCACTGTGCTTGCGGCAGGAAGGACATCTCTAAGGACCGCGCAGGCCTGCTCAACATCCCTGGCGGTTCCTGTGCGCCCAGCGCCAAGGTAAGACGAAGCAAGTGCGGCGCCGGCGAGAACGCGGCGGCGCTGCATACCTTCTTTATCGGCCATTGCGCCAGCGGCAAAACGACGCACCATCCTAGCGTCGCCGAGGCCCGCGGCGGCGTACGCGCTCTCGGCACACAGTTGCTCGGGTTTGAAGAACCTGATCCACGCAGGCTCGTCCCCGCTTCGAGCATTTTCCAACGCGTACTCAGCCTCATTGAGCTGACTCCAACACTTCGCTGCTTCCCGCTGCATGGCGTACGCGCGGGCGGACAACGCCTTGCATCGGGCGAGACTCAGGTAGGAGCCGCATGCTCGCGCCGCCTGGGCTCCCGCTTCGGCTAGCTCCCCTGCCTCAGCGGCGCCGAGGTACAGCGCTTGCATTGACATGTCGGAGAGGACATGAGCGGCGAGCGCCTTGTCACCACTGGCCTTGGCCAGCCGCAACGCCTGGATGTACTGGCGTTGCGCCAGCCCTTGCCAACCGGAGTCGAACGCCATGAAGCCACACAAGTCGCAGACGCGTGCCGCGGCAGCCATGAGTTTGCGGCCCACCTGGTCGTTGTAGCTGCCCTTCAGCAGGGGAACAACGACATCGTTGACGTAATGCACCATCGTGGAACGCGCATAGCCGCCACCCAGCCGATGATCGGCGGCAGCAAACGCGTGACACATCGACCACAAGCCGTCGATGTCGGCCTGTCCGACGCGCCGCCCGCCGGCATGGGACACATTGTGGTCTGGCGCGTTCGCCAACCAGGCGCGTGTGGAGACCGCGAACGCGGAAGTGACCCACGCTGCCGCGACGACCGCCGACCGCCTTTCCACGTCAGCCCTCCAGAGCCTGCCGACCGTCTCTACGGTAGCGGCCGGAGTGGGAGCCCACTCAAGCCCAAGGTCGGCTTGAGGCAGATCCGTGACACCGCAAACTGGCGCTTCCTGCAGAGCGAGCGACCACAGCTCCCGAAAGGCCTGTCCGGTGTCGAGAACCTCATCGAGCCGCGCCGCCAAATCCAGGTTGGGCTTGCGGTCAGCCTTTTCGATCTTTCCTATCAGCGCGCCGCTGCTCAACACGGCCTCGCCGAGCTGACGCTGTGACATCTTCCGCAGCTCCCGCCACCTCCGAAGCTCAGAGCCGAAGAGATGCAAGGCTGACTCGGAAGGCGTGAGATCGCGGGGCGCCTGTGCCATGACCTCTCCCGATTCACATGACCCGGCCGCGGTCGAGCCGTCAAAGTGGACCGACCGTACCGCAACCGTACGTGAGAGCGGACACACTAGTCGTCTGAGGACAGCTGGCTCGGCACCGGTTCCTGTGCCATCCTTGGCGCCGACAATCCAGACACCTTGCTGGCTCCTCGATTGGAATGGGGAGTCCAACATGGTTATGGATCTCGGGAGATCTGACATGAAGCGTCGTAGCGTGATTCAGGCTCCATTTGTGCTGGCTGCGCTCGGAGCGCCGAGTCGGGACTGGCTACTGGCCACGCTTGAGGAGGTCGCGACCGATCGCGGCGCCCGCCAGGTCGGGATGCGCCAAGTCGCTGGCATCCGGAAGATGTTCGGGCTCTTCCAGGAAATGGACGTGATGCGCGGCGGCGGACATGCGCGCACCGCCCTCGTGGAGTACATGAACAGCTACGTGCTGCCGCTGCTGACGAAGACACATGAACCCACGGTGCGACGGGCCCTCTATGAAGCAGCCGCCGAGCAGGCGTACCTGGTGGGCTGGATGGCGTACGACGACGGCGAGCATGGGCTTGCTCAGCGATATCTCATCAAGGCGCTTCGGTTGTCAGAGGCTGGTGGCGACCCCGCCCTGGGCGCGCACATACTCGCCGGCATGTCAGACCAGGTGAACCTTCTGGGGTACCCACGGGAAGCGCTCATGCTGGCTCGCACAGGTCAGAAAGGTATCGGCACGACCGACACCTCCGCATGTGCCGCCGATCTCCGCATCCTCGAGGCACGTGCCCTCGCTGCGCTCGGCAGGACAGCGGAAGCGTCGGCTGCGATCGCGCGCGCGGAGGATGCTTTCGCCCGCGTCGACCGTCAGGACCAGCCCGAATGGGCGCGATTCATTGACGAGGCTTACCTGTTTGGTGAGGCCGCTCATTGCTTCCGCGATCTCGACCAACCGCACCATATTGAACGATTCGCGAGTGAATCCGCCGAGGCGG
>JBOGDL010000453.1:0-5671 GCA_050701815.1 Micromonosporaceae bacterium
GACTTCCGGCCCCCGCAGCTGAGTTCGTGCAGCTTCTTCGACGTCGGCACCCACGGCGCCATGACCGGCACGTACGCGTTGAAGGTCGCCACCCGTCCGATCGCGGGGCACACCGGGGTCGCGATCCGGCGCCTGACCATGGCGGCAAAGGGCCGGGTGCAGTTCGAGACCTACTTCACGTACAAGGCGGAGGCGGCCTCAGCGGAGAACCAGGCCGCGAGCCAGGCTGGCGCCGGTGAGTGGGACGGCAACACCCACCCCTCCGAGCAACAGTTCGGCGCGTTCACGGTCGCCACCGACATCTGCGACGACCGTGGCGTCCGCTACCACTGCGTGGCGCGTTACCAGAACACCGATCTGGACAACCAGTTCACCCGGCGCTGGATGTATCCGGTGGTGCCCGAGCCGACGCCCCGGGAACACCTGGAAGGCAAGGCGAAGCTGGGCCGCTACGACGACTTCACCGCGCCCGACCCGAAGGACTGGCACAGCTTCGGCGAACCGCAGTCGTTCTGCTACAACGAGGTTCCCACCAAGGTCAACTGGCACTACCTGCGGTGGCAGATCGACACCGAGACGCAGCGCAACATCGAGCTGCAGGTCAACGACCGGGTGTACGACATGAGCGAGATCCCGGTGCCGGCGTACCACGAGCCCTACGACGCGCTGGACAACCTCCTCAACTTCTACGTCAGCACCCGCACGCACACGAACGTGCGCAACTTCCTGTACCTGGACTCCGTGCTCATCTCGGTGGATTGGTAGGTCCGCATGCGACAGTCGCACACCGCGGTGATTGAGCGACACCGAGTGCTCAGCGGAGAGTTCGCCTCGGAACCACACGAGGCAGGGTGGGCCGGCGAGGCCCGCTGGTTCGTCCAGGTGCTGTCAGCCTCGCACCCGAGCGCCACGTTGGTGCTCACCACCCAGATCTCGCCGGACGGCCTGCACTGGTGCGACGCGGGCATCCCGGCGCAGGTCGCCTCGGGCGAATGCCTGGTGTCGTGGCCGGTCCGTGAGTTCGGGCAGTGGCTGCGGGTCACCGGGTTCGTCGAGGCCCCCCACTCGATCGAGAGCAGCGAAGCATCGGTCAAGGTCCTGATCTATCTCACGCTCAAGAGTTGAGTACTGGAGACAAGCATGGTTGCCGCACACGACATCAACCGCAGAGACTTCCTCAAGATCGGCGGCCTCGGGGTCGCTGGCGCGTACCTCGCCGGGTGCAGCTTCGGGGGCGATCCGGCCGCGGCCGAGCAGGCGTTGCAGGCGGCGTTCGCGCAGCCCATCAATGACCTCGACCCGCACGGGCCCAGCAGCGTCGATGAGAGCACGCTGATCGCGGGCCGGTTGATCTACGACACTCTCACCCACCGCGTCGGCGACAAGCTCGAACCGAGCGTGGCGACCTCCTGGGAGCAGACCGACCCCAAGACGTGGACCTTCAAGCTGCGGGACGATGTGAAGTTCCACGACGGGAGCCCGCTCACCGCTCGCGATGTGGCGGCCAGCGTGGAACGGGTACGAGACGCCGGCGGCGCGCAGTCGCCACTGTGGATCGGGGTGAAGGCCGAGGCGCCTGACAACCAGACGCTGCGGGTCACCACCGAGGCCCCGCTGGGCACGGTGCCGCAGAACTTCTCGATCCTGTACATCGTGCCGGCGTCCAAGATGAACCAGAAGGGCTTCTTCGACAAGCCGATCGGCAGCGGGCCGTTCAAGGTCAAGTCCTTCACGCCCGCGGACAAGCTCGAGGTCACCGCCGTCGACCACTGGGACGGCAAGCCGAAGCTCAAGTCGGTGACGGTGCCGTACATCCCGGAGACGTCCAGCCAGATCACCGCGTTGCGCACCCGGGACGTGCACATTCTCTGGCCGATCCCACCCGACCAGGTGCAGGAGCTGAAAGGCGTGGACGGCGTCGAGTTGGAGACCGTGCCCAGTTACAACTACTACTTCAACTGGTTCAACTGCGGGCGCAAGCCGTTCGACGACCCCAGGGTGCGGCGGGCGATGTGGCAGGCCGCGGACGTGGCGGGCACGGTGAAGAACCTATTCGGCAACGGCGCCAAGGTGATGACCGCGCCGATCCCGGACACGGTCTTCGGCCACGCCGCGCAGCAGCCGTACGAATACGATCCGGACGCGGCCAAGAAGGCGCTCGCGGAAGCGGGTCTCAAGGACGGCTTCAGCACCACGTTGATGTGGTTCGACGACACCGGGCCGCTGGCCAACGAGTTCGCCCAGGCCCTGATCTCGGACTGGTCGAAGGTCGGCATCAAGGTCGAGCCGGAACGGCTGGAGAAGGCCGAGTGGCTGCGGCGGCTCACCGAGAAGGACTTCGACATGGAGCTGCAGACCAACACGGTGACCACAGCGGACGCTGACTTCACCCTCGGTAGGCTGTACGACTCGGCGGCAGACCGGATGAACTACCAGAACCCCGAGTTGGACAAGATCCTCCGGGCGGCCCACGAAGACTCCGACAAGGGCCGCCGGGAAGAGCTCTACAGCCAGGCCTGCAAGATCATTTGGGAGGACGCGGTCGGCATCTTCCCCGCCGCGTTGATCAGCAGCTACGGGCGGCGTACCACGGTCAACGGATTTGACCCGGCGCCCAACAACCAGCCAGACCTACGCGGCGTGACTATCACCGAGTAGGGGATGACATGGTCGAACTGCGGCGGGCGACGCTCAAAGACATCGCGCAGTCGTTGGGCGTCTCAGTGAACACGGTGTCTCGGGCGCTGACCGGCAAGGACAGCGTCGGAGAGGCCACTCGCGCCCGTATCAAAATGGAGGCCGAACGGCTCGGCTACGTGCCCAACTCGATGGCGCGCTCGTTGGTGCTGGGCTCGGCGATGACCCTCGGCCTGGTCATCACCAACCCGTCGAACCCGTTCTACGCCAAGCTGATCAGCGCCATCGAGCAGCGGGGCCGGGTGCACGGCTACTCGCTGATGCTGTTGACCACCGAGGAAAGTCCCGAAGGCGACCTCGCCGCCGCCAGCACCCTGGTGCAACAGGGTGTTGACGGCGCGCTGGTGGTCCCGGTGCAGGGAGGCGGCGAGCATTGGGCCAAGTTCAACGGCTCCGGCGTCCCGGTGGTGTGCGTCAACCGGGACCTCGCCTCGCGGAACCTCGATTTCATCGGGGTCGACTACGAGACCGCGGCCCACGAGGCCGCCGCGCACCTGATCAGCAGCGGGGCGCGCACCCTGCGGCTGCTGGAGGAGGACCTGCCGATCTCCCCGGTGGCGGACCGGATCTCAGGTTTCCGCCGGGCGCTGGCCGAGGCCGGAATCGACTCCGACTCCGACCCGGTGATCTCGGTGCCGACCCGGCGTCGGGAGTCACTCGCGTTGCCGTGGGATCCCAGTGACGCGTACCGGATCGCGCAGCAGATCGTACGCGGCCCGGACCGTCCGGACGCGATCATGGTCGGCAACGACTACTTCGCGCTGGGCGTCTACCGGGCCGTCGCCGAGGCCGACCTGCGGATCCCGGACGACGTGCTGATCGGCGGCTTCGGCGACCACCCCTTCGCCGCGTACCTGAACCCGCCGTTGACCACGGTGCGGCTGCCGGCGGGTGACATCGGCGCCGCCGCTGTCGACCTGCTGCTGCGGCGAATGAAGAACCGGGATCAGGGCGAGGCGGAGAAGTCCCGGCTGCCATCCGAGCTGGTGGTACGTGAGTCGAGCCGAAGGAGCCGGGCGCCATGACCACGTACATCGCACGCCGACTCGGTCAGGCCCTGGTGCTGGTGTTCGGCGCCGTCACCATCGTGTTCCTGACGCTGCGGGTGATCCCCGGCGACCCCGCGTCGCTGATTCTGGGCAGCCAGGCCACCAGAGCCGAGCTGGAAGCGCTACGCCAGCAGATGGGCCTTCGCGACCCGCTGCTGGTGCAGTACCTTCGCCACCTCGGTGAGCTGGCCCAGCTCGACTTCGGAGAGTCCTGGCGACTCGGCGGCGACGCCCTGACCAACGTGCTGGCCCGGCTGCCCGCCACCTTCACGCTGGCCGGGTACGCCCTGGTGCTCACCCTCCTGATCGGCTTCCCGTTGGGCCTGCACGCCGCCCGCCACTCTGGACGGCTGGCCGACCGGATGGTCTCGTACCTGTCTTTGACCGGCCAAGCGCTGCCGTCGTTCTGGGTCGGCATCATGCTGGTGCTGGTCTTCGCGCGGGCGTTGGGGATCCTGCCCAGCACCGCGGACGGCACCCCGAAGGCGTTGATCCTGCCAGCGTTCACGCTGGCGTTGCCGTTCGTGGGGTGGCTGGCCCGGCTGGTGCGCAACGGCGCCCTGGAAGAGCTGAACCAGGACTACGTGCGCACCGCCCGTTCCAAAGGTCTTGAGGAGCGGGTCGTCTTCTACGTGCACGTGCTGCGCAACACCCTGACCCCGGTGCTCACCGTGCTCGGGTTGGTGATCGGACACTTCATCGCCGACGCCGTGATCATCGAACAGGTCTTCGCGTGGCCCGGGATCGGGTCCCTGCTGATCGAGTCCATCGTGAACCGGGACTACGCGGTCGCGGAGGCCGCGATCGTCCTGATCGCGGTCTGCTACATCCTGCTGAACCTGCTGGTCGACGTCCTGTGCTTCTACTTCGATCCCCGAATCACCCTGGAGACCGTGTGATGGCGAATCCGTCCCGCTCGGCCGCTTGGGCGCGGCTCGCCGGGCTGGCGCGGGGCCGGCGGCAGGCGGGGTCCGCTCAGGCGTCCCGGTGGCTGCGTTCCCGGTCCGCGAAAGCGGCGGCGGCCGGGTTGGCGCTGTTCGGGCTGGTCGCGATTCTGGGCCCGTTGATTTTCCCGTACGACAGCGTGGGCACCCGGGTCGCGGATCGGCTGCTGCCGCCGGGGAGCACCCGCTCGGACGGCTCGTTGGCGCTGCTGGGCACCGACCAACTCGGGCGGGACGTGCTGGCCCAAGTGGTCGCGGGAGCGCGGATCTCGTTGCTGGTGGCGCTCACGGTGGTGCTGGTCGGCGGGATCGTGGGGCTGGTGCTCGGCCTGCTCGCCGGCTACTACGGCGGGTGGCTGGATGCGGTCATCTCGCGGATCGGCGACATGCAGCTCGCCTTCCCCAGCATCCTGCTGGCGATCCTGCTCGCCGGCGCGCTCGGCCCGAGCCTGCTCAACGTCATCATCGCGCTGGCGGTGACCCGGTGGGTGATCTTCGCCCGGGTGGCCCGCGGCTCGGCCCTGTCGGCGCGCGGTCGGGAACACGTCGACTCGGCGCGGGCGATGGGCGCGAGCGGCCTGCGCATCATGGCCCGTTACATCTACCCGGCGTGCGTGCAGCCATTGCTGGTGGCGGCGACGGTCCAGGTGGGGCTCACCATGGTCGCCGAGGCGGCGCTGAGCTTCCTCGGCCTCGGGGTGCCTGTGAACCAGGCGTCCTGGGGGTCGACGATCGCGAGCGGTCGTGACCACCTGGCCTCGGCGTGGTGGATCGCGGCGATCCCCGGGGTCGCGTTGACCCTGGTGGTGATCTGCGTCGGGGTGCTCGGTGACACGGCACGGGACAGGTCGGACCCGAAGACCCAGGAGGCCGCGAAGTGACCGATCTTCTCACTGTGTCCGGGCTGGTGGTCGGGTTCGGCGACACCACCCCGGTACGTGGTGTCTCCTTCAGCGTCGACCGGGGCGAGACGCTGGCGAT
>JBOGDL010000454.1:0-6220 GCA_050701815.1 Micromonosporaceae bacterium
TCGCGCTGCTCCCGGGCCAGGTTGGCGATGTGCAGCGCCCACAGGAACCCGCCGCGGATCAGGCACACCAGCGCGGTGGCGAAGAACAGCCCGTACACGATGTTGGCGCCGGTGAGGAAGCCGTACACCAGCGCGACCCCGGCGCCGAAGGCGACCTGGGACAACGGCCTGGACGGGCTGGTCCCCGGGTCCGTGATCATGTAGTTGGTGAACAGCACGAACGCGACCCCGGTCATCATGCCGAGCGCGCTGGGGATCGCGGTGTCGAGGATCAGGCCGCGGATCACGGCCTGCAGCGCGAACCCGATCAGCCACGCGCCGATCAACCACATCCGGTTGGTCAGCATCGCGTTCAGCATGGTGCCTGAGGCGATGATGATCACCGGGATGACCCAGTCCAACGTGGTGCCCACGTGCTCGGTGAAGTGGTACGGCGGCGCGATGCTGGCCCATGGCAACAGCAGCAGGATCATCGCGATCCCGAAGTTGGACGGGTTCATGTAGTGCCGCATCCGTCCCCGCACCGGGGCCCGCAGCACCCACTTGGCGCCGATCGCGACCGCGACCCCGAACATCATCACCAGCAACTGGTCGTTGACGTAGATCAGCATGTTCACGGCGAGGCTGGTGATGTGAGCCGGGTACAGGAACTCCATCACGCCGCGGAACCCGTTGCCCTGGTAGCGGGGCGCCCGCCCTTCGACCCGGGCCCCGACCGCCTCCAGTCCGATCTCGATCGCGTACCCGGTTGCCACGGCGATGATGGGCCACAGCCACGGCTGCTCGAACCCGAGGACGGTGTAGCCGAGGATGTTGAACACAGTGATCGAGATAGCGAACCTGCGCAGCGCCGTGACCACCTTCGGGTCGTGATGCGCAGCCCGGGGCTTCTGCTCGGCCATGTCTAGCTCACCTCTCCTGGGCCTGGGCGCCGAGCTGGAGTGAGTGCCAGCCCGGGGTCAGTGAAAGTTCCTGCTCGTGGATCTGGCCGGCGCGGTCCCGCCACTCCAGGCGCACCTGCAGCGGCCCGGTGACGTCCTTGCCAAGGCCGATGTGCACCTCGTGGCTGCGCTTGCCGGAGTGACCGCTGCCGCCGTCGACCCGAGCCATGAAGCTGCGTCCGTCCGATGTGGTGACACGTACCTGGGCGCCGGTGACCGGCGAACCCGGCGCCGAGGCGTCGGCACCGGCTTCATGGGTGAGCCGCAGCCCCAGGAACGCGCCCGGTGAGGGGCTCTCGTTGTGGTAGAAGACCGGCTCGTCCCACTGCCGGGCGACCGCGAAGTCGAGCCGGCCGTCGCCATCCGAGTCACCGGTGGCGATCCCCCGGGTCGGCACCGGCACAGCCAGGCCAAGCTGCTCGGAGAGGTTCTGGTACTGGCCGTCGGGGCCCTTGGCGAAGAACGCCAGCACCTGGCTCCCGGCGATGTCGTCGCCCTTGTTCACGTGCGGCCACCACTCCGGGTGCTCCAGCAGCAGGTCGTTGGCGGTGGCGACCTCCTGCAGCATCGCCCACCGGTTCACATCGCCCTTCACAAAGCCGGTGGACTGCGCGATCTGCACCTCGCCGCTGTTGTTGAAGTCGGCCATCTTCAGGTCCCAGGCCCACCCGGACCAGGCGACGCCGAGCTGGGTGCTGTGGTCCTCCCACGGCGCCGTGCCTTGCTTCAGGTTCGCGCGGAGTTGGGCTTCGCTGTCGACCGTGCTGAGGTACGCCAGGTTGCTTTCCTGGATCCCGTACGGGGTGGTGATGTCGCTGATGAACATGTCGTACACGCCGTCGTGGTTCAGGTCGGCGAAGTCGATCCCCATCCCCTTGAACGAGTCCATCCCGACCCGCTTGGACTTGGGCTGCATCGGCTGGCGCACCCCACGTACCGGCGCGAATTTGATCTTGCCTGGGGTGGATCGGTTGTGCAGCAGCGAGTCCGGGCCGTGGTCAGCCGCGATGTACAGCTCGGAAAGCTGATCCCCGTCCAGGTCGTTGGCGCCGGCGGCGAGCACCCAGCCCTTCGAAATGTCGCGGGGCAGGACGTTGTCGAGTTTCTGGTACGACACGTCCGGCTCGACGCCACCGGAG
The DNA here is from genome assembly GCA_050701815.1 of Micromonosporaceae bacterium. Lineage (GTDB taxonomy): Bacteria > Actinomycetota > Actinomycetes > Mycobacteriales > Micromonosporaceae > WHSM01. The sequence continues at coordinate 2,081 of JBOGDL010000454.1, forward strand.
CCGCCGGTGAACCGGAAGAAGTAGTCCTCGCCGCCGTTGAACGCGCGCGACAGCGACTGGTTCATCGCCACTCCGCCGCTGACCGTGTGATCCAGCACCGGGCCGTGCGGGAAGTAGTTGCCCAGGTAGATGTCGTCGTGGCCGTCGCCGTCGTAGTCAGCGATCGCCACGGCATTGGAGTTCCATTGCGGTCCGGTGTAACGGTCACCGCCGGCGCCGGGAACCAACTCCACCGGCCGGTACGCCTGCGCGTCCAACCCGGACGTGTCCGCCCGCGCCAGGTGCGCGATCGGGGTACGACCCCAGAAGTAGACCAGCAGGTCCATCCGGCCGTCTTCGTTGAAGTCACCGGGCGCGCATCCCATCGGCGCGGTCGCCTCGCTCATCGGCAACGGGTCCGAGCGCAACGCGAATGGCTGGTAGCGGTCGTCTCCCTTACCCGGTGTCGGGGTGATCACCACTTGGTCGATCCGGGGGTCGGTGACGCACAGGTCGTTGGACAACCCGTCCCCGTCCAGGTCGTTCATCGCGATCCCGGCGCCCACCGAGGAGACCCAGGCGTCAATGTGTTTGTAGTCCTGGTTCACCTTGCGGATGCTCTGCTGGCCGAACCCGCCCGGCAGGTTGATCGACAGCGGGGTGAACGAGAACTTCCTCGCCATCGCTTCCAGATCCGCCGCGGACGCCCCCGACGGGCCGCCTGCTGCGAACAGGCTCAGCATCAACCCGAGCGCGATGACGCCGGGCAGTTGCCGACGCAACCAACTGACTGCAGTGGACATGCGCTTCACCTCTCCACAGACACGAACGTGTTGGCGATCCGCCGCCGCCAGACCTCGTACGCGGGCAGGGCGTCACCGAGCGGGCTGTCCGCCCGACCCGACCGCCCGTCACCCAACAGCTGCCCGTCGCTCAGCGGCTGCCCATCGCTCAGCGGCGCGTCCGGGCGAGCCCGCTCGCTCACCTCGATCGCCTGCTCGGGCGTCATCCCGCAGAACACCTGGGTGGCCAGCTCGGTGTGCGGCATCATCAGGCCGGCCTCGAGTCGGGCCGTCGCCGCGAACACACAGCCCTGCGCCACCTGGGGGCGATGCTGCCCGGCGCGCCGCGCCAGCTGGCGTAGCTCTGGCTCGCTGGCGCCGCCGGCGTACCCGGCGGCCAGCCCGGCGCCGCTGTACAGGTCGGGGCGGCGGGCAGCGGGAAACTCGTCGATCATCGAGGCGACCCGCTCCGGGTCGGCGCCGCCGACGAACCACATGGCACGGCCGATCCCCTGGTCGATGGCCCGGCCGGCGTACCACCCGGGGCCGTCAGCGGGCCACGGGAACCGGGCTTCCTGGTATTGCTGGCGCACGTACCGGTCGGTGTGGAAGTACGCCTGATGGAAGCCGTACCCGTCGAGCACCAGCCAGCGCAGCAGCGGGTCAGGCGCGTGCAGGGTGTGCCACCGGAATCTCGGCAGCCGGGCCATCGCCCAGCCCACCCCGACGTACGCCATGTAGACGTGGGCGGCGCCGCGCCCGGCGAGGAACCGGGCCGCCCGTCCGCTTCCGAACGGCAACCCGTCCAGCACCGCGTAACACATCGCGGCGCCCTCGTACGCGAACCCGCGGAACCGCTTCGGGACCTGCTCCAGCTTCGCCTCAGCTTCGGCCACAGTGGCCGCTTCAGCCGCGTGCCCGTACCCGCTGAGAAAAGTCTGACCGATTGTTTCCAGCAATTCTTGAGCGGCACGGTCCTTCACATGAAATCCGCGCACCTCAAGAGATGTGGCAGATGTGTTGGGTGTCATCATGCGGCGCCTAAGCGCACGCCAGCCGCTGGTCAACTCTCCTCCAGTGTGGGATCCGTGGCGCTGAATGTTTGCCAGAATCCTGCCAAGCCGACCGACCGCAGTCTTCTCCAAAATTGCGAAACAATACCGCCGCATTAGATTTCAAAGCCTGCCCGCGAGCTGGGAGCAGCTGACCGCTCATGAAAGAAACCAGGCCCGACGCCCCATCAGTGAGCAGCGCAGGCTGTGGCGGCAGGTTGCTCACGCAGGGATCAAGCCTGACCGCCCGAAGTGAGCAGCCGGCCGCCCCAGCCCGAACCGCAACCAGCTACGGCACAAGGAAGTGACGGCGCACGTTGCGACGCCATTGCTCGTACCGGGGCTGCACGCCCGAGCCGTCAGGGGCCGCGTCGTCGGCCAGCTTCCCCGCGGTCGCCGCCGACAGGTCGGTCAACGCCGCCACAGCGACCTCCGTGTACGCCGGGATGACACCCGAGCTGACACGGGCCTTGGCGGCGAAGACCGCCCCCTGCGCCACTTCGGCGGAGTGCTCACCGGCCAGCCGGCGCAACCCCGTCAGCCCGTCGCTGTCACAGCCACCGGCGAACGTCGCCGCCAACCCGACCCCGCTCCACAGATCGGCGTGACGCTGGCTCGCGAACCGGCGCACAGCGTCAGCCACCGGTGCCGGGCGGGCGCCGTGAATGAACCACAACGCCCGACCGATCCCCTGGTCAACGGCCCGGAGGAAGTAGTCAGCCGAACCTTCCCAGCGGTACGGGGTGGGACGTTTCTGCTGGTCAACCCAGCGCTTGGTATCGAAGTACGCGCGGTCGAACCCGTACCCGTCAACCGCGAGCCAGGTCATCTCCGGGTAGTACGGTGAGCCGCTGAGGTCCGGGATCACGTGCTTCCACGGCACCCTGGGCAGCCGTGCCATAGCGAACCCGATGCCGATGTACGCGAGGAAGATGTGCGGCTGCCCCGGGCCCAGCAGCAGGCTACGGGCGCGCTGCCCCCGCCCGGGGCGCATCGCGTCGAGCACGGTGTAGGCCATCGTGGCGCCCTCGTACCCGAAGCCCACCAGCTCGGGGGTCAACATGGTGAGCCGGCTCTCCAGCTCGCCGGGAGGACCCGGGTCGATCCCCCACTCGAATCCGCAGATCACCGCCTGCGGGATCCGCTCCAGGTGTCGGGTGGCGGCTGACGGAGAGGCCGGAAAGCCCCGGCGCTGGAAGCTCACGTCCGCCAACGCGGGGGTGAGCATCAGCCTGCGGACCGAGCCGAGTGTGGACATGATCCCTCCAGGTCGCTGCCTTGAGAATCGATTCCTTCACCACGTCGCGCACCTTCGAAAATGCGCAGTTCGCAACTGCGGCGCCGCGTGATTGAGCAACTGAAAAGAAGCCGTCAGGCACATCACGTCAATAGGCTCTTCAATGGATTTCCGCTCGATCATCTGCTCGGTTGACGAAACAATCCTCCGCCGATTTCTCGGCGCCTTGGGCTGAAATTCGCCAGCCACGCTAGAGCGTAGCCAGAAAGGACAGACGTGTGGAAGTAGGCGTGATCTCTGACCTGATCGCCGAAGGTGACGACGTCGACCGCCTGGTGGCCGACCTGGACCCGGAGCAATGGGCGCTGGCCACGCCGGCGCCGGGGTGGACTGTCGCGCACCAGATCGCCCACCTGGCCGCCACGTTCCGGTTGGCGGCCACGGCGGCGTCCGACCCGGACCTGTTCAGGGCTGTCGCCAGCCGGCTTGGCGACGACTTCGACGCCAACGTGCGGGCCGCCATGTCGGAGTACCTGGCCGACCCGCCGGAGGTGCTGCTGAGCCGGTTCCGGGCCGAACGCGCCGTCGCTGAGAAGGCCCTCGCCGCGGCGCCGGCTGACCAACTCGTCCCGTGGCTGGTCCGGCCGCTGCCTCCCGCGGTGCTCGCCTGCGCCGGGATGATGGAGCTGTTCGGGCACGGTCAGGACATCGCGGACGCGCTGGGAGCGCGGCTGCGGCGCACCGATCGGATCAAGCACCTGGCCGGGTTCGCGGCCCGGGTGTGGGATTTCGGCTACCAGGCCCGGGGCCTCGGCGTGCCGGACGTGACTCTCAGATTCGACCTGGTCGGGCCCTCAGGCGCGGGGTGGCAGTTCACCAGCTCCGCGTCACCGGACGGCCCGACGCAGACGATCACCGGGCCGGCTGTCGACTTCTGTCTGCTGGTGACCCGGCGCCGGCATCGGGACGACCTCGCGCTCACGGCGTCCGGCCCTGAGGCCGACCGGTGGCTCGACGTCGCGCAGGCGTACCGGGGGCCGGCTGGGGCGGGCCGCGCACCCGGCCAGTTCGCCGGGTCCTGAGCTGCGCT